>NZ_QKNX01000002.1:337884-675769 GCF_005239135.1 Natronomonas salsuginis | reverse complement strand
TTGCGTCGAACGTACTTCGCCTCACCACCCGACACCAGCATTGACTCACCCTCACCGTAGGCCGTCACAGCGAGGATGTGGCGTTCGCCAATATCGACACCGATGGTCGTCTCACCCGATGTATCGGTGTCGTACTCGGCATTGAACGTACAGTACCAGTCGTCACCACGGCGGTACACTTGAAGTCGCGTCTTCTTCGCGTCACCCTCGACCAGTCGGTCTACGGGGTCGGCAATGTCTTCGTACACTTCGATAGGCGTGTACCACCATTGAGAGACGCATGGGAAGCCGACGACGACTGTGCCGTTCTCGGTCGTGTCGATCTCCCAGTTCTGGTTGTTGACGGCGAACGGTTGACTCTCTCGGTAGCGAACCTCTCCGTCCTTGTTGTGGTCGGATTTCGCCTCTCGGATGGCTTGGTTCTGAATAGCCGAGTAGAGGCCGTTGTCAATGCTGGCAGTGGTCACGGATTTGCCGAAGTCGCCGTTCTCCCATCCGTCGATACAGAACTGCTTGGTGTCGCGGTAGAGACGAGTGGTGTGTTGCCACTCTTTCCTCCGTGAGAGGGATGGGTTGTGGAACTTCGCGGTGACAGTCACCGTGGCCATTACGGGTGTAATTTAGTCTGTTATTTTAAGAAACTATTGGAGTATCAGGCCGTGCTATCGGCGGTAGTTCGTGAAAGGTGGTGTCGGATTCATCCCCGCGCTAAAGCACGGGGCTTTCTCCTTGAATCTCCGTAATCCGCTCAGATGGGATTGAGGGAACGAATTATCACACCCCCGGACGAGAAGGCGCACATGAACGACGATGCGATGGGACGGTTTCCGGTCCCCGACCGAAGCGAGATCCCCGACGACGTGCTGGAACGGATCGACGAAGAAACCGAAGGGGCGGGGTTCACGCCGAACGTCTTCTCGGCGTTCGCGTACAAACCGAGCCACTTTCGCGCCTTTTTCGACTACCACGACGCGCTGACGCAGGACACGCCGCTGGAGCGCGAGGAGATCGAGATGCTCATCGTCACGGTGTCGGGCATCAACGACTGTCTGTACTGCGTGGTCGCTCACGGCGCGCTGCTCCGGATCTTCTCCGGAGCCCCGAAGCTCGCGGATCAGCTGGCGACGAACCACCGGACTGCGGACCTGTCCGAACCCCACCGCGCCATGTTGGACTTCGCCGTCAAGCTCACCGAGTCGCCCGGCGAGGTCGGTGATGAGGACGTCGAGCGGCTCCGCGAGGCCGGCTTCTCCGACGAGGAGATCTGGGACATCGGCAGCGTCGTCGGCGTGTTCAACCTCTCGAACCGGATGGCGACGCTCGCGGACATGCGGCCGAACGATGTCTTCTACACGATGGGACGCGGCGAACGGGACTGACCGGCCACCCGCTCTTGCACGGTGTGGGCGGCCGCGCACCTTTATTAGCGATTGTGTGCTACATTATAGCATGAAGATCTACGTCGCTCATCCGGACGACATCGATGCAATCGCGGAGATCGCCCGTGCCTCGTGGGAAGCGGACTACCCGAACATTCTGAACCGCGAGAGCGTCGAGAGCGCCGTCAACGACTGGTACAGCCGCGAACAGCTCGAGGAGGAGCTCACGTATCCGTGGACGTACATGTACGTCGCGGCCGAAGGCGGGGAGGTTGTCGGATTCGCTCACGCCGTCCTCGCCGAGAACGAGGGGAACATCCTCCGGATATACGTCCACCCGGACGAGCGGCGACGGGGGATCGGACGGGCGCTGTTCGACCGAATCCGCCACGAACTGATCCGTCACGACATTGAGCGGCTCAATGCGATGGTCCTCTCGGACAACGCGCTGGGGAACGAGTTCTACGCCGACCTCGGAATGGAGCGCGACGAGCGCGCCGAGACGATAATCGGCGACGAGCGGTTCGAGGAGAACACTTACGTGCTGGAACTCACGTGAAAAGCCGAACGAGTTCCGGAACCAGATTCAGCCGAACCGCCGCGCCCATGACGCCGAACGCCAACACGGCGAGCAGACTGAACACGTAGTACACCGTCCAGGTCCGCGAAGGGTGGAACGCCTCGGGGAGGTTCTTCCTCACGATGTACCAGTTCGCCGGATGGAAAGCGATCTCCGTGACCGCCAAATAGTTGTGACAAAACAATACCGAGCGGCTATTTATATCGACTGTCTTCGCTCGGTTACGCGTCGCGAGTGATGGAGCGGATTCGAATTACTGATACATCCACCTTCTCCGAAACACGGAACCGGACCACGTCGTTATGTGTCTCACGGCCGATACCGAAGCGTATGGGAACCATTCGTCCCGAAGCGCTCGAGCGCCGACTCGAGCGGGGGGATCGACCGTTCGTTCTCGACATTCGCCCCTCGCCGGTGTATCGGGCGGGATCGATAGAGAAGAGCAGCAACGTTCCCGTGTACGACAGTCTCCGGCGGGGCGACGAATCGGCGCTCCGCGATCGGCTCGACGAACTGCCGAACGATGACGAGATCGTCGTCGTCTGCAAACAGGGCATCGTCGCGAGGCGCGCGACACGGGTGTTGAACGACGAGGGGTACACCGCGACCACGCTCGCCGGCGGGATGGGTGGTTGGAACGGATACAAGCGCGGGTCGATCGGATACAGGCTCCGGTCGTTACTGTGGCGGCTGACACCGTGATCAGACTGGTGGTTCCAGCCGCTCGGAGTCGTCTCGTTCCGTCCGACTGTCGATGAACCGCTTGATCACCCACTCTTCGGCGTGGTGGAGCGTCTCGCTGCAGGTCGATTTGGCGATGCCGAGCGCGTCGGCGAGGTCCTCCTGCGTACACCGGCGCGGCGTGTCGCAGTAGCCGCGGTCGGCTACCGTGCTGAGGATGTTCTACTGATTCTCGGTGAGCAGTTCCTCGGATTTGATACGTGATCGCCCACGGCCTCGTCGTCGTCGCGTGGGGGCCGTTCACGTTCATGGCGGTCGTTCCCCTGACGATTCGACTGCGACGCACGGCACAACACCCCGTCACACAACGGGTGGCCAGACAGGCCAGCAAGCTCAATTTCTCGGTGTTCCTCCGCATCGTCGTTGTCGGGACGCTCTCACCGGGCGTCATGCTGCTGGAGTTCTCGCCGTCGTTCGGCGACGACGGCGGCGCGGACGTGAGCGGCGAGTTGATCTGCGACACAGAGGGCGAGGTCGTGACGTGCTCGGTCGAGAACGCACAGGGGATCGATCACGTCACAGCCTCGGCGAACGGGGGAGACGATCGCGACCGCGGCGGAGCCACCCTTCGCGTTCGAAGTCGAGCGCGACCGACTGGAGGAGACGCGGACCGACAGGGGGTTCACCGTCGACTATCGAGACGCCGAGGGGCAGTCTATCCACCGTTGCTCGAACGGGTACCGGAACAGTAGCGTACGGCGGGTCGACGACCCCGAAACTCTTATTCTCCGGCATCGTCGATCGGCCATGAACCGTACCGAAGCTCTCGACATTCGATACGCCGAACACGAGCGCGTTCAACGGCTCATCGAGACGCTGCGGTATCACGTAGAGGAGATCTCGCTCGACTACGACCGCACCGCCGATCCGACTGCTCGCGCTCCGGGCATGTATCTCGCGGTCGTCGTCGGCCCCTCGATCGAGGCGTACGCGGATCCGATGGGCGACAATCGGTGGCCCGAATCGGGACGTGATCCGCTGACGGCCCCCGGCGAGTTCGCCGACGCGGCGACCGAGGTCGCGTACTCGCATGACGGTGCGGTCGTGATCTCTGTCGACGGGATCGTCTCCCGGCAGCTGGTTCGGTTCCGGACGGTCGACGGCCCGTCGGGGGACGTCTACGAGCCGTGGATGGGTGCCAGACATATGAGCGCGCTCGACATCTCGACGCGTACGGACGTGCTCGCCACGCTGACCCTGAGTCAGGAGTCCGGTCGGGTAACCGTGTTCGATGACGGCGCGTTCGAAAGCGACGAGTGGGACGAGCTCGGGAAACCGTGGCGGGCGGTGGACGGCTGAGTCGTCCGCCCGCAGACGCGATCTTAACGGTCTTTTCGAGGCGTGATAGCCAGGCTACACAGTTATATTCGATCTCGCATGAATTGGTAGCATGCCACAGAATTCGTTCGAGATCTCCGTACCGGGGGATATCGATCCGGGACAGACACTTTTGATCGGCCCCTCGAACCTCGGGATGGCAGGAGTAACGGCCGCGGACTATCTCGTCCGCCATCTGGACTCCGAGAAGATCGGCCACATCACGCCCGAGGAATTGCCCGCGATCACCCCCTTCGAGGACGGGGAGCCGCGACACCACACGCGACTGTACAATCTCACCGAGATCGATCTCACCGTGTTGGTCGGCGAACTGTTCGTGCCGGTCTGGGCCGCGAGACCCTTTACCAACGCGCTCATTGAGTGGATCTCGACGAATCGAATCGAGGAGATCGTCCTCTTTCACGGCGTCCCGTTCCCACACGGACCCGAAGAACACGCGGTGTTCTACGTGGCGTCGGAGGCGTATCGCGAGACGCGACTCACGGAGACCGGCCTCCACCCGCTCAGAGGTGGCTTCCTCGACGGCGTCGCGGGCGAACTGATCTCGAAGAGCATCGACGGCGAGATCCCACCGGTCGGCGTGTACGTGACGCCGACGCATCCGCCGGGACCGGACATCGACGCCGCGTTCCGGTTCTTTGACGCTATCGAGGCGATCTACGGCGTCGAGGTCGACCGGACCGAACTGGAACAGCAGTCCGAGGAGCTCAAGGAGTACTACGCGAACCTCGCCGAGCGGATGGAGCGCCTCGAAGAGGAGAGTGGACAGTCGCGGAGTCGGGAGTATCCGGAAGATCGGATGTATATGTGACCGCGCGTCGACGGACGACTGGACCCCGAGTGACCACATAAGCGACGACTCACGGGCAGACGTCAGGTTACTCGAGGTCGAATCGATCGAGCCTCATCACTTTGCTCCACGCATCGACGAAGTCGTCGACGAACTGCTCCTCGCCGTCCTCGGCGCCGTAGACCTCCGCGATCGCCCGGAGTCGGGAGTTCGAACCGAAGAGGAGATCGACGCGGCTCGCCGTGAACTCGACCTCGCCCGTCTCGCGGTCGCACAACTCGAAGACCACCTCGTCGTCCGAGGCTGCTTCCCACTCGTAGCGCATATCGAGGACGGTCTCGAAGAAGTCGTTGTTCAGCGTCTCCGGTTCGTCGGTGAAGACGCCGAGGTCCGTGTCCTGGTAGTTCGCGCCCAGCGCGCGCATACCGCCGACCAAGGCCGTCATCTCCGGCGCCGTCAGCGTCAGGAGGTCGGCTTTGTCCACCAGTAGCTCCTCGGCCGATCGATCCTGCGCGTCACTGTCGGTGTAGTAGTTGCGGAACCCGTCTGCGTCCGGTTCGAGCCACTCGAAGGACTCGACGTCCGTCTGCTCCTGTGAGGCGTCCGTGCGACCCGGTTCGAACGGGACGCTCACGTCGTAGCCGGCATCGTGCGCCGCCTGCTCGACGGCGGCACAGCCGCCCAGCACGATCAGGTCGGCGAGCGAGACACGGACGTCGTCCGAGCGAGAGTCGTTGAACGCCGCTTGAACGTCTTCGAGGGTCGAAAGCACCGTCGCCAGCTGCTCCGGCTCGTTGACGTCCCAGCTCCGCTGGGGTTCGAGTCGAAGCCGGGCGCCGTTCGCGCCGCCGCGCTTGTCGCTGTCGCGGTAGGTCGACGCCGACGCCCAGGCCGTCTTGACCAACTGGGAGACCGACAGCTCCGACGAGAGGATCTCCGATTTGAGTTCGGCGACCTCCTCGTCGCCGATCAGCTCGTGATCGACATCGGGGATGGGGTCTTGCCACAGGAACTCCTCTTCTGGGACCTCCGGACCGAGGAACCGCTCGGACGGGCCCATGTCCCGGTGGATCAGTTTGAACCACGCCTTCGCGAAGGCCTCTTCGAGTTCCTCGGGGTTTTCGTGGAATCGCTCCGCGATCTCGCGGTAGTCGGGATCCGCCTTGAGAGCGATGTCCGTCGTGAGCATCATCGGCGTCTGGCGTCCCTCGGGGTCGTGAGCGGCGGGAGCCGCATCCTGTGCCTCCTCGTCGACCGGCGTCCACTGATACGCTCCGGCCGGGCTCTCGTCGAGTTCCCACTCGTAGCTGAACAGGTTATCGAGATACTCGTGATCCCACGTGATCGGCGAGGAGGTCCATGGCCCCTCGAGCCCACTGGTAATCGTGTCGTCACCTTTGCCGGAGCCGAACTCGTTGTCCCAGCCCATCCCTTGCATCTCGACGGGGGCCTCTTCCGGGTCCGGTCCGAGGTTGTCATCGGGGGCGGCACCGTGGACTTTCCCGAACTCGTGTCCGCCGGCGATGAGCGCGACGGTTTCCTCGTCGTTCATCGCCATGCGCTCGAACGACTGTCGGATGTACTTCGCGGACTCCTCCGGGTTCGGGTCGCCTCCCGGGCCTTCGGGGTTCACGTAGATCAGACCCATGTGGTCGGCGGCGAGATCGCCTTCGAGGTTGCCCTCCTCGTCGTGGCGCTCGTCGCCCATCATCTCCTCTTCGGGCCCCCAGTCGACGCCCTCGTCGGAATCGAAGGCGTCCTCGCGTCCGCCGGCGAAGCCGTACGTTTCGAATCCCATCGATTCGAGGGCGACGTTTCCGGACAGGACCAGCAAGTCGGCCCACGAGAGCTTGCGGCCGTACTTTTGTTTGACCGGCCAGAGCACGCGGCGGGCCTTGTCGAGATTGACGTTGTCGGGCCAACTGTTCAGCGGGGCGAACCGCTGTCTCCCGCCAGCTGCGCCGCCGCGGCCATCCGCAGTACGATACGTGCCCGCGCTGTGCCAGGCCATCCGAATGATGAGCGGCCCGTAGTGGCCGTAATCAGCCGGCCACCAGTCTTGAGAGTCCTTCAACACCGCCTCGATGTCCCCCTTCACCTCGTCGAGGTCGAGCTCCTGGAACTCCTCGGCGTAGTTGAAGCCCTCGCCCATCGGACCGACGTCGCGGGCGTTCTGATCGAGAATTCTCAGGTTCAACTGGTTTGGCCACCAGTCTTGATTAGACTCAGCCATGTTCGGGAATTGTTTCCTTGGCGTATTAATGCTGTTCAATTCAAAGAGGAAATGTTCGCAGCAGCCGAAGAAATCTATCAATTCTATGAATTTATCTCTGCAGTGTGTGCACGTTCGGTATCGGAGACAGCGGTATCGCTATCCTCGGAGGCTACCAGAACGCCAGCGTCAACACTCGCTACACCACAGAAGCGTCGTCTCAGTGATCGGGAGCGATGCCCGTTGGCCGGTCAGAAGATCTCCGCACCGCGGCCGATCCGCGTCTGATAGGCGCGAGCATCGACGCCGACCGAATCGAATGCGTCGAGCATCGCGATGGCGATGGACCGTCGATCGCCCTCGTGACACGCAGCGATGATCGCGGGGCCGGCTCCAGAGATCGTCACGCCGGTCGCCCCGGTGTCGAACGCGGCGGTTCGAACCGACTCGTAGCCGGTGATCAACTCCGCGCGGGCCGGCGTGACGATCGAATCGTTCATCCCGCGACCGACGAGGTCGGGATCGTCGCGCGCCATGCCGACGGCGAGCGTCGCGGCGTTGCCGACGACCTCGACGACCTCCTTCATGCGCGCGCCGTCGGGGACGACCTGCCGCGCGTCCCGCGTCGAGACGACGATCTCTGGGAGACAGGTGACGAGAGGGATCGAGGCGTCGACCGCCGTGACCCCGTCAGCGCGCGCGACCGTGAATCCGCCCATGATCGAGGGGGCGACGTTGTCGGCGTGGGCGGCCCCGGAGACGACCGCCTCGCCCTCCGCGGCGATCGGGACGAGTTCCTCGCGCGTCAGGCCCCGATCGTAGAGTTCGTTCAAACCGACGGCGGCCGCCGCAGCGGAGGCCGCCGAGGAGCCCAGACCAGACGCCGGGCGAACGCCCTTGTCGATCTCGATGTGAGCGGGCGCGTCCAGCGCCTCGGCGACCGCGCCGACGGTGTTCTTCTCGGGGTCCTCGGGGATGTACTGGCTGCCGACGCCGGTGACGCTGATTGTCGTCCGGTCGGCCTTCTCGACGTGAACGACGTCCGCCGGTCGCCCCAGCGCCGCGCCGAAGACATCGAAGCCACTCCCCAGATTCGCGCTCGTCGCGGGGGCCCGCACCGTAACCATGTGACGACGTTCCGCTCGCCCCCGAATAAAACCCGACCTTTCGCGCCGCCGCGACCGATCGCGACTCGACGCCAAGAGTCACGTTTTTTACTCATGGTTGTGGTGATTGGTATATGACCGCAAACGCCGTCCGAGGGGGAGAGTCCGCTCCGACGACGTCGCCAACGGCGCTCCCGATCGATATTCCCTACCGAACCCGTCTGAGTTGGGGGCTCGGCACGCGCGTCGTCGAGGATCTCGATGCGGATCGACTGTGTCGATGGATGGGTGACGGTGGCTGGGCGCTCGCCGTCTTCCGCGCGACCCCCGAAACGATCGTCATCCGATTCCGAACGCCCGCCGGCCGCGAGCTATTTTACGGCGCGGAAGCCGCGGTCCGATCGGCGGTTCGGTCCCGACTCGACGCGACCGCCTCGTGGCGACGAATCGACTGATCAGTGAGCCGCCGTTGGCGGGCGTCGCGATGAAAAGAGCCAACAGTTACGGCGTCCATCTGACGGTATGATCGGCATCGTCGGCGGTGGACTCGCCGGACTGGCCGCCGCCTACCGGCTTCGGAACGCGGGGCGCGATGTTCGCGTCTTCGAGGCCGGGGCCGAACCCGGAGGGCTCGCGGCGACCTACGAGACCGCCGGCGATCGGATCGAGGCGTACTACCACCACCTCTCGAAGTCCGAGGAAACGATCGTCGAGTTGGCGGACGAACTCGGGATCGGTGACCGGATCGAGTGGCGAGTCGGCGAGAACGCCTACTACGTCGACGGCGTTGCCCACCCACTCGATACGCCCTGGGAGATCGCGGCGTATCCGTATCTTTCGGTCTACGACAAGTTTCGACTCGCGATGTTGACGCTCGGGATCGACGTTCGGGGCGGCCGTCCCCGCCGGGACACCTACGACGACATCGAGACGTTCGAGGACGTCCCGATCAAACAGTTCCTTCTCGAACACGCCACGCGCGGCGTCTACGAGTACTTCTTCGAGCCGCTGTTGGATGCCAAGTTCGGCGAGCGCAAGAAAGAGGTTTCGGCGGCGTGGCTGCTCGGACGGATCAAGTTCCGCGGCGAGCGCGACCTCCTCCGCGGCGAGATTCTCGGCTACGTCGACGGCGGGTTCGCCACGTTCACCGACGCGCTCGTCGACACCGTCGGCCAGGAGCACATCCAAACCGGGACCGCCGTGACGGACCTCTCGGGGCCGGACGGCGGACAACGCAGCGAGGGCGGAGCGGTGGGCGGCCCCGTCGAGTCGCTGACGGTCGAACCCGCCAACGGTCGATCCTCCGCCGTCGAAACGCACGACGTCGACGCCGTCGTCGTCGCGACGATGCCGGACGTGCTCGAATCGCTCACCGGCTACCGGTGCGAGATCGACTTTCAGGGGTCGATCTGCGCGCTTGTCACGATGGACGAACCGCTGTTGGACACCTACTGGCTAAACCTCGCCGACGAGGCCCCTTTCGGCGCGCTCATCGAGCACACGAACTTCGTGCCGCCGGAGCGCTACGGCGGCGAACACCTCCTGTACGTCGCGAGCTACGTGCAGGGGCCCGACGATGCCCTCTGGGCGCGAGACGACGACGAGATCGAGACGATGTGGCTCGACGGCATCGAATCGCTGTTTCCCGAGTTCGACCGCGGGGCAGTTACCGACGTGCGCATCGCCCGCAACGCGAAGACGGCTCCCGTCTACGAGCGCGGCTACCTCGACATGGTCGTCCCCTACGACCTCGCCGACGCGGGACACCCGGGAGTCTACTACGCCGGGATGGCCTCGCGCGCCCAGTACCCAGAACGGAGCCTCAACGGCGCGGTCGAGGCGGGGTATGCGGCGGCGGCCCGGATCCTAGATCGGTGACTGATCGCCGGTGACCGGTCAGATCCGGTCGTACTCCTTGCGGAACGTCTCGAGCGTCGCCGCGAGCACACCGATCACCACCGGGCCGGCGAAGAGTCCGGTGAAGCCGATCGCGTACACTCCGCCGACGACGCCGACGAGGATCACGGCGGGGTTGAGGCGGGCCTGTTGATCGATGACGATTGGGCGGGCGTAGTTGTCGAACAGGCTAACGACGAAGATGCCGTAGAGCGCCAACAGGACGCCGGCGGTCGTCTCGCCGACCACGAACAGATAGCCGGCGGCCGGCCCCCACACGAGGAACGCGCCGATGAGCGGCAACAGCGAGAGGACGGCCATCACGAAGGTCCAGAAGACGACGTTCGGGATGCCGACCACCCACAGTCCGACGCCAGCGATGAGAGCCTGCACCAGCGCCACCGAGATGTGTCCGATGACGACGCCCCACGTCATCGCGTCGATCTTCGAGAGCAGATCGTCGGTAACATGCGGCGGCAACGGCACCGTGTCGGTGGCCCATGCGATAAATTCGGGGCCGTCCTGCAGGAGGTAGTAGACGAGAAACAGCATGAGCGCGGTCCCGATCGCGGCCTGCAGCGCGAACGTGACGACCCCGGTGTACCCGTCGAACAGCACCTGAATGAGTTGATTGCCCGCCAACGAGAGGAGTTCGGTGAGTTCGAGATCGAACTCGCCGTCGATGAACTCCGAGAGCGCCACCTCGATGGCGTCGGTATCGAGCGCCGTCTCCCCCGCTGCGATCGCCCGAAGATCGGCGAGGAACACGGACACGATGTACGCGAGCGGAACGATAACCGCGACGACGGTGCCAACGATGAGTATGATCGCGGAGGCGACACCGCCCACGCGTCGTTCGAGACGGATGTGAATCGGATAGAGGACGTACGCGAAGATCAGCGACGCGACGACGTACTCGAGAAACGGAGCGACGATGAGAAGCGTCAGTACGGAGACGAGACCGATTACGAGGAGGAGGAAGGCTTGACCGCGATTCATACCGCACAGTCGATGGCCCGATGCAAAAGCGTACGGGCGGCCGACGGGACGCGGGATCGAGGCGTCGACTCGCTCCCTCGGGGACGTTAGCTCGTGCCCTTCGAGGACTCATCGTCGCCGACACCGGGTGCCTGTCTCGGATCGACGTTCATCGGTTCGTCGGTGTCGCCACCTGCGACGGTCTCGCCTTCGGCCGTCTCGACGTATACGTCGTCGTCGAATCCGGCGATCGCGTTCTCGTACTCGGGCGTGTCGAGCTTGTCGAGCGTCTCGGGAGCCGGATCGATCCCGGCGGCGGGCGCGAACTCGCCCAGCGGATCGTCGATCGTGATCCCGTGTCGGTCGAAGAACGTCTCGTACCGGCGGTAGTGCGCCTCCAGTTCGTCCCCAGGGATCTCCATCATCTCCGTCCACCCGTGGTTGAAGAAGTCGAAGTTCGCCTGCACGTGGGTGATCTCCCGGGCTTCGGCCTCCGTGTGGCCGGCGTCGAGGGCGGCGACATAGCTGTCCATCGTCGCGTCGAAGAACGAATCGAGGTGACCGCGGCGCTCCTCGCGACGATGTTCGTCGGCTTTCCCGAGGAAGATGCGCGTGTGCATCTTCACCAGCGCATACCGGGTGACGCCGCTGAGCCCCGGCGTGGTGAGCGCCTTCTTCGACGCCCAATGACGCGGGTTCTGGTGGATCTTCATGCTCGGCCGTAGGGGTTCCGTCGTCTTGAAGCTCCTGTAAGCGGAACCGTCCGATTCGTTTTGTGGTGGGATCCGGATAGCTGGATAAAATCGCCCGATCGAATCCCTCCCGCTCGAACGCCGGAAACCAAACGGGTCGACGGGCATTTTTGTGCCATAGTAGAAGATAATAATAGAATTTACCAAACGTTCGACCACCGTTTTCGAAGGATGGGACGACTTTGCACGATGGAGTGAGCGCCATATGACAATCCACATTAACCAGGCCTTCGTACCCCGGTGCATGTGTGCGTCACAGGTCATAATCGGTGACGGCATCGCCGGAGCCTCGGCCGCGGAGACGATTCGGGAGGTCGATCCGGACGCCGAAGTCACCGTGCTCACCGAGGAGGGGGAGGCCCTGTACAACCGCATTCTGATCAAGGAGTTCGCCAAGGGGAAACTCCCCGAGGCGCCGGTCTCGATCCACGACCCCGACTGGTACGACGAGCGGGAGATCGATCTGCGACTCGACACCGTCGTGACCGGTGTCGACACCGGCGCTCACGAGGTGTACACGCACGAGGGAGAGACGTTTGAGTACGACAAACTCCTCGTCGCGACCGGCGGGACGCCGACGCAGCTCCCGGTCGACGACAGCGACGCCGACGGCATCCACCACTTCTGGACGTTTCAGGACGCCAGAGCGATCAAGGAGAGCGCCGAGGCGGCCGACACGGGCGTCGTCGTCGGCGCGGGACTTTTGGGCATCGATCTCGCCGCGATCTGCGGCGCACAGGGCGTCGACGCGCACTACCTGATGCGCGGCGAGTCCTGGTGGCGCTACGCGCTCTCGAAGGAGGGCGCCGAGATCATCCACGAGGCCATGGAGGAGATCGGCGTGACCCCGGTGTTTGATTCGGGCGTCGATCACTTCGAAACGGACGAGGAGGGGCACGTGACCGCCGCCGTCGATCCCAACGGCGAACGCTTCGAGGCCGATTTCGCGGGCGTCGCCATTGGACTCAACTTCAACACCGAGTTCCTGCGCGGCAGCGGCATCGAGACGGACAACGGCATCGTCACCGACGAGTACATGCGGACGAACGTCGACGACGTCTACGCCGCGGGCGACATCACGCAGTTCCACGACGTGATCCTCGGCGAGCGCGCACAGAACGGCGCGTGGGGATCGGCCAAAGAGCAGGGCTCGATCGCCGGACAGAACATGACCGCGGACGAGCCCGACGCGGAGTTCAACTGGGTGTCGTCGTACTCGATCACGCACTTCGACTTCCCGTTCCTCTCGTTCGGCCACCCGACGCTCGGCGACGACTCCGTCGAGAAGAAGTACGAGGACGAGACCTGGCGCCGCGTCGCGCTCAAGGACGGTCGCGTCATCGGCGGCGTCCTCATCGGTGATCTCTCCGCGCAGTCCGTCCTGAAGAAGCTCGCCCGAAAGCAGATCGACGTGTCCGACCGGAAGGACCTCCTCCTCGAGCAGGGCGTCGATCTCGACGCGTTCGAGGATCCGGCAACGGTCAACTGACGGCGGCCGTCAACTCCGCGGCGCGATCGACCTCGGTCGATCCAAAGTGTTTTCTCTCGGCACCTCCCCCGTTTATCCATGGATGGCGGCGGCTCCTCAGACATGACGCTCGCGTTCGAGTTGGAAGCGCTCAAAAAGCTCGCGAACCCCGAACCGGTGTTTTCGGACGCCCGTTCGTGGAGCGAGTACGTCGGTGTGATCTCCGAGAAGCCGACCTACGTGGTGACGAATTTTACCCGAAAAAACCGGATCAGACAGGACTTCTTCTCCGGACCGCGCGGACGCGAGGAGAGCCTCGAGAACGTCAAAAGCCAGTTCCAGACGGAGCGACACGTCTTCGTCGGACTCACAGACGAGGACGAAGCGCTCGCCGAATCCGTCGACTGGGAGTTTCTCCCGCTCGAAACGGCGGCGGATGCGGCCGGCTGGGAGCTGGCCGAGGACGACGACGAAGAAGAGCCGGAGATAGAGCGCCGCGACGACTGGCCCTGAGACGGGTTTCTCGCCTCGTCCCGTCCGTTTCGATTCGACTATCCTTAAGAGGCCGGCGAACGCGGACAGGAGTATGGGTATCGACATTGGTCAAGCGCTCCGCGAAGGAGCGTCCCGCACGGCGGCGAAAGACGGCCTCGTATTGGCCGTCGCCTTCGCCGGTATCGCCCTCCTGACGACGGTGTTGCTGCAGTCGCTCACGGTCACCCTCTTCGACTCGATGCTCTCGTTTCTCCAGGGCATGTCCCCACAGGAGATGGGAATCGATCCGGCCGAGTACGAGCAGATGATCTCCGAGTTCGAGATGGCGCTGGAGAACGTCAGATCGACGTCGCCGTTTGCGCTCGGGCTCTCGGCCGGGGCCGCGTTCGCGGGTATCCTCGTCTTGGCGCTCGTCGCGGAGGCCGCCTCGATCGTCGCAGTTCGCGTGTTCGCGACCGAGAGCGCCGAGTCGGCGTCGCGCGCGCTCGTCACCGAGAACATCCTGTTGGCGACGCTGAACGGGTTCGTCGGCGGCATCGTCGTTTGGGGGCTCATCATCGTCGGCTCGCTGTTCTTCTTGCTTCCGGGAATCGTCCTCGCCGTGCTCTTTTACTTCCTCAGACAGGAGATCGCGCTCAAAGACAAGAACTTCGTCCAGGCGATGGCCGATTCGTGGCGGCTCACCAAGGGGAACCGGATCGAGGTGTTCATAATCGGCGTGGTGCTCGTGATCGTCTCGCGACTCGAAGAGGTCAGCTCGGCCGCTGTCGGCACCGTCTCGACGCCAGCCGGAACGATCGTCGCGGCGATCGTCGGCGGTCTGTTGACCGCCTTCGGCGCGGCGGTCGTGACCCGCGCGTACGCCCAGATCGACGACTCGGCCGAGCCGTCGGAGCCCGAGCCGGAGGACGAGCCCGACCCGTACGACGCAGCGCTCGGGCCCGACGACCTGCCGCGGTAGGCGAACGCTGTTTTTAACCGATTCCAGTGCCCAGACGCAGTCATGCCAACGCCGCGCGTCCCTGGTACCGATGACGACGACGTGCTCGAACTCCCCTGTGGCGAGACGGTTCGCGCGGTCGACATCGACATGGGGCTCAGGGAACTCGACTGTGCGTGCGGCGACCGTCATGCGGTCGTCGTCGACGCGCATCCTGTCTCGCGGTTCGTCCCCGAGTCGATCGTCGAGGTGTTCGCCGAGACCATCGAGACCGCCGACGAGTTCCCCGAGTTCGGCACGCCGCACGTCATGGGAATGGTCCTCGAGGAGTTCCCCGAGGAGGTGTCGATCGCCGACGTCTCCGACGACGGTCGGGTGGGATACGCGCTCGTGTGGGTCACCGAGTTCGCTTCGCGGCGGCTCCACGAGATCGTCGTCGAACTGCTCGTCGAGTTGATGGAACACGCCGCGAGCCACGGGGACGAGGCGACCGCCACGGAGTTCGAGCGCCAGATGACGGAGTTCGACATCGGCGCGTTCGTCGACCAGTATCGCCGCGAGCGGGAGTTCGAATCGGAGTTCGACGCGCCGGTCTGATCCGACGGGACGGGGCGACCCTGTCGGACGATCGATCCGGCCGTTCTCCGTCGATTTTCGGCCACGCCACGTATGACATTTGTCTGACGGGTGCTTATGGTATGAGAGGTCATGTGTAAGAACATGCGCATACGCTGCGGCGAGTTCGAGCGCATTCGTTCGGTGCTCTCGGAGGCCGACCCCGACGAGCCGCTGACCGCGAGGGAGATTCTCGACCTGCTCGAGGCGCACGGTGAGGAGTTCGACAGCGCACACCGGATCGCGACGGTGCTCGGCCGCGAGGCCGAACTCGGCGACGTCGAGGTCATCAGAGATCAGCCGTACCGATATCAACTCGGCGACGACCGACGCTGACCGGGCGCACGGACGAAATCCGGTAGAACGCGACGGGCACCCTCGGGTTTACCGGTCGGGGACGCAAAGCCCGTACAATGCGACTCCACTGGCATCGGCGAGACCTCCGACTCGCCGACAACCGCGGCCTGGCGGACGCGCCGGAGCGGCCGATCGGGCTCTTCGTGTTCGATGACGACGTTCTAACGCACGCTGGTACACCGCGCGTCGCGTTCATGCTCGACGCGCTGGAAGCACTTCGGGAAGCGTACCGAGCGCGCGGGTCCGAACTGCTCGTCCGCCGCGGCGATCCGGCCGCGGTCGTCCCCGAGACGGCCGTCGGGTACGACGCCGAGATCGTCTCGTGGAACCGCGATTACTCCGGGTTGGCACGCGAGCGCGACGACCGTGTCCGTGAGGCGCTCGACACTACCGACACCACGCCGCAGCAGTTTCACGACGCCATCTGTCACGAACCCGGCTCGATCACGACCAACGCGGGCGATCCCTACTCGGTGTACACCTACTTCTGGAAGAAGTGGCGCGATCGGGAGAAGGACGACCCGCGATCGGTCCCAACGCTCGCCGAAACCGCCCGAGAGGACGAACCGGTGCCATCGCTTTCGGCGCTGGGGTTCGACGAACCGGACGCCGACGTTCCGGCGGCGGGACCCGACGCGGCGAGGAGGCTCCTCGATTCGTTTCTCGAATCGGAGGTCTGCCGGTACGAGGAAGCGCGGGATTACCCCGCACAAGAGTGTACGTCCCGACTCTCGCCACATCTGAAGTTCGGGACGATCGGGATCCGCGAGGTCGACGCGCGGGTCAGAGAGCTGCTCGACGAGACGGCGGGCGAGCGGCGCGAATCGGTCGAGTCGTTCCGTTCACAGCTCGCGTGGCGAGAGTTCTACGCTCACGTGCTGTACTTCAACCCCGAAGTCGTCGCGGCGAACTACAAGACGTATCCGAACCCGATCGAGTGGGAGAACGACGAGACGCTCTTGGGGGCGTGGAAACGCGGCGAGACGGGATATCCGATCGTCGACGCCGGGATGCGACAGCTCCGCGAGGAGGCGTTCATGCACAACCGCGTTCGGATGATCGTCGCCTCCTTCCTGACCAAAGACCTGTTGATCGACTGGCGGCGCGGCTACGCGCACTTTCGCGAGTTTCTCGTCGATCACGACACCGCTAACGACAATGGCGGCTGGCAGTGGGCTGCCTCGACTGGGACCGACGCACAGCCGTACTTTCGGATCTTCAACCCGATGACGCAGGGTGAGCGCTACGATCCCGACGCCGAGTATATAAAGACATACGTGCCCGAACTCGGCGACACCGACCCGGCCGTGATTCACACGTGGCACGAGCGGACGCCGATAGAGCGAGCTAACGCCGCGCCGGACTACCCGGAACCGATCGTCGAGCACAGCGAGCGCCGCGAGCGGGCGCTCGAGATGTTCGAACGGGCGCGCGACGGCGATGGCGAGTGAGGGCGGAGGTCACCGCGTCGTACCACGGTAGATCGTCTCGTGTTACCACGCCTTCATGAAGATTTAACAGGCTCGCGAGAGAGTAGTAGTATAGGAGGACGATATAAATGCCCGAACATTCCAATCCCGAACTGCCGCCGCTCCCGTACGACTACGACGCCCTCGAGCCGTCTATCTCCGAGCAGGTCGTGACATGGCACCACGACACCCACCATCAGGGCTACGTCAACGGTCTGCAGTCCGCCGAGGAGACGCTCGCGGAGAACCGCGAGGCCGGCGACTTCGGCAGCTCTGGATCCGCTATCCGAAGCGTCACCCACAACGGCAGCGGACACTATCTCCACACGCTGTTTTGGGAGAACATGGACGCCAACGGCGGTGGCGAGCCGTCCGGCGATCTCGCCGACCGAATCGAGGAGGACTTCGGCTCCTACGAGGGCTGGAAGGGCGAATTCGAAGCCGCCGGAGGTGCCGCAAGTGGCTGGGCGTTGCTCGTCTACGACCCGGTCGCCGACCAACTGCGCAACCTCGTCGTCGACAAGCACGACCAGGGCGCGCTGTGGGGAAGTCACCCGATCCTCGCACTCGACGTGTGGGAGCACTCCTACTACTACGACTACGGTCCGGACCGCGGCAGTTTCATCGACGCGTTCTTCGACGTCGTCGATTGGGACAACGTCGCCGAGCAGTACGAGAACGCGATCCAGCAGTAGACCGTCGTCACACCAGCAATTTCTTTCGATGCGCCGACGAAAAGCGGTAGCTCGGCTACTCGCCGTCGGCCCGTGCCGCGAGTTCTTCGAGCGCCTTGGTGGCGGTCTCGATCGCTCGTTCCTTCTTGGCGGGATAGGCTTCGACCTTCCCGCGGATCATGAGCCCGTCTCCGAGTTCGACCGTGCCTTTGTACGCGACCTGCTTGTCGAGGCCGATGTAGAACGCGCAGTTGTCGTCGATCCGGTCCTCGAGTTCGTCGAGCAGTCGGTCGAAATCGCCGAGTTCGGTCAGCGTCGCGAGCACGTGTCTGACATCGTCGGCGCGTTCGAGCCGCACGGACAACACGAGGATCCGGTCGCCGGAGTGGCCTTCCGTGACCTCGCGATCGATCTCGGTGTCCTCGGGCAAAAAGGTTCGAAGCGCCGCCTCGACCCGCTTTTCGTCCTCCGTCGAATAGCAGAACGTTCGGAGATCGACGTAGTGGAACGGGACGGCGCTCATGGTCTCACTCGTCGTTGTCGTCGTCGGTCGCCTCGTCCTCGCCAGCCTCCAGCGACTCCTCCGCGATTCCGGCTTCCTGTCCCTCCTCGAAGGAAACGATGTAGGTGTTGTCGCCGAACATCGTCTCCGAGACCTGCGTGACCTCGCCGGTTTCGCCGTCGTAGTCGCTGTGCTTGTCGTGGAACACCACGCGGTCGCCCTTCTCGAATGCCATACAACGGCTTTTCACCGGTACCGAAAAAGCCCGTCGTTTCCTCGTCGCCTCGCCGAACGGTTTTTCAAAGCCGGGACCGAACAGACGCGTATGCTCGACTCCTCCGTCCGCCACTCGGACCGTCCACCGACCGCCCAGAGCCGATCTCGAGAGGGCAGATGACCTCCGTCGACGGGCTGTGGTTTCTGGCCGACGAGGCCGCACAGCGCGCCGAACAGGCGTACCACCGAACCACCGACAGTTACGGAGAAACGTACCTCGAGCGAACCTACGAGAAGTACGTCTCCCGCGATCGGTTTCGGACGCTCGCGAACCGCATCCGCCACAGCGGAACTCCCTACGGTGCGCACACCCTCGTCCACCGCGAGAATGGCGAGTTGCTCTTGGTTCGTCACGAGGGCGTCGATCTGTGGGTGCTACCTGGCGGCGGCGTCGACGGCTCGGAGTCGCTGCGCGAGACGGCCAAGCGCGAACTCGAAGAGGAGGCCGGAATCGAAGCGGCCTACCGCGGGCTGGCGATGTTGAACCGCGTCGAGATCAGCTGTCAGGGCTGCACCACCTGGGGCGTCCTCCCGATCTTTCGGGCGGTCGCGGAGACGACGACGACCGTTGTCGCCGATCCCGACGAGGAGATTAGCGCCGCACGATGGTTCGATCCCGGACAGCTACCCGAGGATACCCGTGATCGAGAGGATCTCATCGCCGCCGCCCGCGCTGTGGCCTGACCGACCGACGAGGGCACACCGTTCAGCCCTTACCACTCGACGCCGTCGCGCTCGTCGGCGCCCTGTCTCCGGAGGGCCGCCCGGGCGTTCGAGGCGTCGTAGCCGAACAGCACCGACTCGCCGTACTCGGCGGCGACCTCCATCGCGTGGATAAGGTTGTCGATGTCGACGTTGACCGCGTAGAGCTCGACGCTGAACGGCGTGTCGAGGCGACTTTCGAACCCCTTCGCGATCGTCTCCAGCCAGTAGGTCGTCCCGTAGTGGGTGTCGTAGAGAGGAACGACGAACTCGTCGACGTGGGGTTCGAGCGCGTCGAGGTCGATCCCCGCGCGTTCGTAGAGGTGACCGTCGTACGGATCCGGGTACAACGTCATGTAGGTCCGTCCCGGAATCCGCTCGACCGCTTCCTCGACGAAGTCGGTGATGACCGCGGCCCGCCATTCGTATCGGTCCTCGATCGTCGTCTCCGCGGGCGGTGGCCCCTCACCGGCATCGTGGCGATTGCGAACCCACGCTTCGAAGCGTTCGTTACAGCGATCGCAGTAGCAGTACTCCGCGCGTGGAAAGCCGATGTCGTCGAGCCGAACGTCCGGATTCACGTCCACACAGTCGGCGACGATCTCCAGTAAGCCATCTCGATACCCGTCGTGCGTCGGACAGATGTAGGCCCAATCGAAGTAGGTCCGATCGCGAGTGGCGTGTTGGCCGTCGGGGTTTATCGGGACGAGGTCCGGCCGCTCCTCGGCGGCCGCATTGTCGCCGAAACACGAGATCATGCTCACCGCCTCGGGGATCGGCTCAGCCGACCGCCCGGAGACGTCTTTGACCTCGTAGAACGACCGATCGAAGTCGGGCCAACGGGCTTCCTCAGCGTTTCGCGTGACGACGCCGTGCATACGCTCGGAAGGGACGCGCGGCTGGTAAGTCGTTCGGAAGCGTGTCCGGAGGATGGTTCGGGTAGCGCTGGAGCACTACCGTTTCTTTACGTACAGCAGGGCAACTGCTGCGACGAGAATGATCGCGAGTGCTTTCTTCGACATACAATCTATACAAAGCCGGCCGCCGCTATAGGCTTTCCCCCGCCCAACCAGACGCGACACCTCCCACTACGCCGCGCTAATGTGCGAGGCGATCGAGTCGCGGATAATCGTCTCGCAGTACGTACAGCGAACCCCTTCATCGAGGACATCGAAGCGGGACTCGATCGGTTCATCCGCCGTCGAGATGCAGTTGGCGTTGGGACACGACAGCACGCCGACGACGGTTTCGGGGCGCGTCACGCGGTGTTTCTCGACGACCTCGAAATCGCGAACGATGTTGATCGTCGCGGCCGGCGCGATGAGCGACAGCACGTCGACCTCGTTTTGGCTCAGCTCGCGCCCCTCGACCTTCACGATGTCCTTGCGGCCGAGTCGGTCCGAGGGGACGTTCATCCCGATGCTCACCTCCTCGCCGGAGCTCCCGTCGATCCCGATGATCGCGAGGACGTTGAGCGCCTGACCGCCCGTGATGTGGTCGATGACTGTTCCGTCTTCGATCTTGGAAACGCGGAGTTCGGTGTCGATCATAGGATCTCGTGCAAAAGCGCCATTCGAACGGGGACGCCGTTGTGTGCCTGTTCGAAGTACGTTGCGTAGTCGGTGCCGTCGACATCCGGTGCGATCTCGTCGACCCGCGGAAGCGGGTGCATGACCGTCAGATCATCGCTCGCCGCCTCGAGAAGTTCGGCGTCGATCCGGTACTCGCCGGCGACCTGGCGGTACTCGTTCTCGTCGGGGAAGCGCTCGCGCTGGATTCGAGTCACGTACAGCACGTCGAGCGTTCCGAGGACGGCGTCGAGCTCCGTGTGTTCGCGGACCTTCGCGCCCGCCTCGTGGAGGTCGTAGCGCACACCTCGCGGCAGACGGAGGCTCTCGGGGCTGATGAAGTGCTGGCTGGCGTCGAAGTTCGTCAGCGCGTGGGCGAGCGAGTGGACGGTGCGTCCGTATTTCAGATCACCCATGATGCCGATCGTCAGATCGTCGAGGCCGGCGTTCTGCCGGATCGTGTACAGATCCAACAGCGTCTGCGAGGGGTGCTGTCCGGCGCCGTCGCCCGCGTTGACGACCGGGATATCGACGAACTCGCTCGCCAGTTTGGCCGAGCCCTCCGAGGGATGTCTGAGCACGATCGCGTCGGCGTATCCCTCGATGACGCGGACGGTGTCGGCGAGGCTCTCGCCTTTTTTCACCGAGGAGGACTCGACGCTCCCCATATCGATCGTTCGGCCGCCGAGTCGCTTCATCGCGGTGTCGAACGACATCTTGGTTCGGGTGCTCGGCTCGAAAAAGAGCAACCCCAACAGCGTGTCGGCGTGCGTTCCGGCGACGGCACCGGGATCGGCGTCGATCTCGGCGGCACGGTCCAACACGGCCTCGATGTCGCCACGTGACAGCTGTTTCGCACTTATCAGGTGGTCGTGGCGCATTAGTTGATTGGGGATTCGGACGGTCTTGAATCCCCCGACCGGTCATTCGTTTGGGCGTCGATGACGTGGACTCCGGGGCCGCGTGCGAACCGACGATCGGACGAATCGGCGCCCGATTTGCCGCAAAGTTTAATCTGGATCCCGCGGCAGAGACCGCACAATGAGCGAACGGCTCCGGACAGGGATCGCCGCGCTCGATAGACAGCTCGAAGGCGGGATCCCGTCCGGAAGCATCGTCGCCCTGACCGCCGCGCCGGCCAGTCAGGCCGAACTGTTCCTCTACGAACTGACGGCGGCGCGCGGCACGCTGTATCTAACGCTGGACAGAACGAGCGATGCGGTCGCGAACAGCCTCAAAAACGCCCCGACGAGGACCGGCGACGCGACCGTTCGGGACGTGACTGGCGACGCTCCGCTCGACAACGCGTCGAAGCTCGTCGTGGCCCTCCCCGAGTCGTCGAACCTCGTCATCGATCCGGTGGACGTGCTCGAACGGCACGAACCGGCCCGCTATCGGAACTTCCTCAACGAACTCCAAAATCACATCTACAACACCGGCGGTCTCGCCGTGCTCCACTGTCTCGACGGCCGGGACGTGCCGTCGCTTCGCGATACGACCGAGCATATGGCCGACGTCATCTTCCAGTTGGAGACGACAGTCAAGGGTGACCGCGTCGAGAACCGCCTTGCGGTCCCCAAGTTCCGCGGTGGCCGGGCGCTCTCGGACGTCATCAAACTCGATCTCGCCGCGGCGATCGACATCGACACCAGCCGCGACATCGCGTGACACCGCCCGGCGGTTTATGTACGATGACGCGGGCAGACCACCCATGATCTGACCGATCGCCGACGGCCCGACGAGGCGGGTGCCTAGCGCGAGGGCCGTCGGAGCGGATCGTGACCACCGGACATCAACGTACGCTCGATCGAACTGTCGTCGTGCGAACGGAGGTGGTCCACGGTGGGACTCTAGCGCTGGCTGTTCGCCATGCTTGAAGTGCTCCGGTGTCGAGATTTATCCATGGATCTGTTCGGGACCGCCGGCATTCGGGGAGACGTACGGACGAAGGTATCGCCGTCGCTCGCGGTGGCCGTCGGACGGGCGGCCGCCGAGGACGGCCCCGAGTTCGTCATTGGCCGCGACGGTCGCGAAAGCGGCGACGCGATCGCCGCCGCCGTTCAGTCGGGGCTCGAAAGCGGCGGCGCAGACGTGGTCCGAATCGGACAGGTGCCGACACCGGCGCTCGCGTACGCGAGTCGGGGACGCCGCGGGATCATGATCACGGCCAGTCACAACCCGCCGTCAGACAACGGGTTGAAGCTATTCGTCGACGGAACTGAGTACGATCGAAGCGCCGAGCGACGCGTCGAAACGCGAATCGAGTCGGAGCCGAGCCCCGTCGAGTGGGACCGGTGGGGCAGTTCGACTGCGCTCGACGTGCTCGACGACTACCGATCCGACGTCGTCGAGTACGCCCGCGAAGTCGCCGGGGACTGCGACGGCACTCGAGTCGCCATCGACTGCGGGAACGGCGTCGCGAGCCCCGCAGCGCCGAGCGCGCTGTCGGAACTCGGCGCGCACGTCGTCACGCTCAACGCCAACGTCGACGGTCACTTCCCCGGAAGGGAGTCGAAGCCGACGCCCGAAAGTCTCGAAGATCTCCGCGCGTTCGTCGCCGACGGCGCGTTCGATCTCGGGATCGGCCACGACGGCGACGGGGATCGCATCGTCGTCGTCGATTCGGCGGGCGACGTCGTCCACGAGGACACCGTCCTCGCTATCGTGGCCGAACACTACACCCGTGAGAGCGACGTGTCCGATCCGGTGGTGGTGACCACGCCGAACGCCTCCGGACGGATCGACGAACGCGTCGCGGCCGCGGGCGGCCGAACCAAACGCGTTCGGCTCGGAGCGCTCCACGAGGGGATCGCGGCCGCCGAGAGCGACGGCGGTACCGTCGTCTTCGCGGCCGAACCGTGGAAACACGTCCATCCGGCGTTCGGATCGTGGATCGACGCCATCGTCAGTGCGGCCGTCGTGACCGGCTTGGTCGCCTCACATGGACTTTCGAATCTTCGAGCGCCGGTACAGGAACGTCCGTATCGGAAGGTGAGCCTCGACTGTCCGGACGACAGCAAAGAGCGAGCGATGTCGAGACTGGAGTCGCTGCTTCCGGAGGCGTTCCCCGACGCCGAGGTGAACACCGAGTACGGGGTTCGGCTCACCCTTCCGGACGCCTCGTGGACGCTCGTCCGCCCGAGTGGCACCGAGCCGTACGTCCGTATCTACGCCGAAAGCGACGACGTGGACGCGCTCGTCGAAGCGGTCTCCGCGCAGGTCGAGCGCGCGGTCGAGGACGCGTCGTAGCGTGAGATAGCTATTTGCGGCCGGCTCGTGATCGATCGGTATGGAGGCTACTGCGCTCCTCGCGGTCGCACGCGAGGCGGTCGACACGTCGTACGCGCCGTACTCGACGTACCACGTCGGGGCGGCGATCGAGACGAGCGACGGGACGGTGTTCACCGGCTGTAACGTCGAGAACGCCAATTACTCGAACAGCATCCACGCCGAGGAGTTGGCGCTGTCGAAGGCAGTCGAGGCCGGCCACCGCGAGTTTGAGCAGGTCGCAGTCAGTTCGGATCGCCGGGATGGCGTGACGCCGTGCGGGATGTGCCGACAGTCGCTGTCGGAGTTTTGCGACGACGGGCTCCGAATCGTCTGCGAGGGCGACGCCGATACGACGACGTACACGCTCGGCGAATTGCTCCCGAACACGATCACGAGCGAGCATCTCGAATGAGCCGGGAAAGCGAGGATCCAAGCGACGAGGAACAGTATCACATCGAACTTCGTGAGGGGGACATCGCGGGACCGGTGTTGTTGCCCGGAGATCCTGAGCGAACCGAGATCATCGCCGAGCTGTGGGACAACGCTGAGGAACTCGCGAGCCACCGGGAATACAGGACGCTCACCGGAACGTACGGGGGCGAACCGGTCGCGGTCACCTCGACCGGTATCGGTTCCCCGTCGGCCGCGATTGCCGTCGAGGAACTCGCGCGGATCGGCGCGGACACGTTCGTTCGGGTCGGCTCGTGTGGCGCGATTCAACCGGAGATCGAGATCGGTGACCTCGTCATCACAACGGGTGCGGTCCGACAGGAGGGGACGAGCGACGAGTACGTTGGGGAGGAGTATCCCGCGAGCGCCCACGGGGAGGTCGTGACCGCGCTCGTGACCGCCGCCGAACGACTCGGCCACGAGTATCACCTCGGCGTCACCTGCTCGACGGATTCTTTTTATGCGGGGCAGTCTCGACCGGGATTCGGCGGCTTTCGAGCCGCGGGTGCGGAAGCGCGCCTCGAAGCGCTCCGCGAGGCCGGCGTTCTCAACTTCGAGATGGAGGCGAGCGCGATCCTGACGCTCGCGAGCCTATACGGGCTCCGCGCCGGGGCCGTCTGTACCGTCTACGCGAACCGCGTCACGGGTGAGTTCCGGACGGAGGGGCAGCGAAAGGCGGCGGAAACGGCGTCGTTGGCGGCAGCGCTGCTGACGGAGATGGACCGCATAAAGAGAGCGGCGGGCGTGGATCGGTGGCACGCCGGATTGTCGCTCGACGCCCGGTAAGCGGCTCGGGACCCGTTACATGTTCGGGAACGCCTTCGCGGCGTCCCCGAAGCCGGTGACCTTGTTGATCCATCGTGCTGCGACGGTCTTTTTCAGGACCTTCGCGGCCGGACCGCCGAAGGTGTCTATCGGAAGCCCCTTGATGTCGTGAGCGACGGCCTTGCTGCCGACCGAGATGAGCGTCCCTTTGTCGTCAAACTCCCATTCCTTGAGCGGCTGTCCGCGGATCGCGCGAGCGATGTTCTCGCCGACGACCTCCGCTGCCTGCCAGGCCGCTTGCGCCGTCGGCGGTGCGGGCTGGTCGCCGGGTTGGTCGATGAGCGCGGCGTCGCCGATCGCGAACACGCGCTCGTCGGAAGTCTGGAAGTTCGAGGCGGCTTCGATCCGGTTGCTCCGCTCGTCCTTGTCGACGTTGACGGTCTCGGCGGCGTCTTGGCCCGTGATGCCGCCGGTCCACAGCAGCACATCGTAGTCGAGTTGCTTCTCTTCGCCGATGTAGACGGTCTCGGCGTCGACCTCGCCGATGAACTCGCCTGTGTGGATCTCGACATCCTTCTGCTTGAGGAGCTTCCGGAGCTTCGCCTGGACGACGGGGTCGTTGTTCGGGAAGACGCTGTCGAGCCCCTCGACGAGGTGGATCTCGAGCGGCGCGCGGTGTTTGTCGCGGAACTCGGCGATCTCGCCGGCGGACTGGATCCCCGAAAGGCCGGCGCCGCCGACGATGACCTGTGCGGGGTCGCTTCGGGACGCTTCCCGTGCCGCGTCCGTGATCTCGTCGTGAATCTCTAGGGCGTCGGCGAGACTCTTGAGCACCAGCGAATGCTCTTCGAGCCCATCGATGCCGAAGAAGGCGGTCTTCGAACCGAAGCCGACGAGCAGGTAATCGTACTCAACGGTCGAGTCGTCGGCGAGCGTGAGAACCCGATCGTCGGTATCGATCCCATCGACTCGGCCGTGGATGAATCGCGTGGAGGGCGCTTTGAGCTCCGACGTGTCGAAGGTGATCTTCGATTGGATGTCGGGGTCGCGGATGCAGCGGTGGGATTCGTGGAGAACGAGGTGGTGATCGACGTCCGAGATCCAGGTGAGATCCGCTTCGCCATCGAGCCCCGATTCGAGTTTCTTGATTGCGCCGGTGCCGGCATAACCGGACCCGAGCACGACGACATCGTCTGTCATAACTAAACGTTCACTCCCCTCCGATACAAAGGTGTTGGAACCGATTCGACGGCGATATCACGGATACGAAGACGGCACAGCGACGCGATGTTAGTGAAGCGGCTCCTCGTCGCCAGCCGGTGCGGCCATGTTGTCGATCGTGAGGATGAGCGTGTTGTTCGTGTTGTCCTTCCCCTCGAGTGTTCCCTCGATCAGCAGCTTCGACAGGGGGGTCGGCCCGACGCTTATCGAGTCGCCCTCGGTGAATTCGGACATCGATCCCTGGAGTTTGATTTCGGCGCGACACAGCTCGGGGTGGTGGACGCTCGTCAGATCGATCTCCTGGACGTTCGCCCCCGTGATCAGTTCGCCGTTGTGACGGAACGGGACGTCGGCCGCCTGATCCATCTCCTGAATCTTCAGCGCGTCGTACGCCGTTGCCGTCGGTTTGTATCCACCCTTCGGTCCGGGTACGCCCTCAACCAGTTGGAGCGCCTTGAGGCTCTGCATCTGATTTCGGATCGTCCCCGGGTTCCGGTCGACCTTCTCGGCGATGTCCTCGCCTTTGACCGCGCTCTCGGACTCGCGAAAGAGGTTGATGAGTTCCTGAAGAATCGTCTTCTGACTGGGAGTAAGTTCGATCGATGACATAACCTCTACTTTGATAGTTCCGGACTTAAAGGCGACGGTGAGGCGATTCGTCGCGGTTCGTTCACCACGGTGAGAGCGATTATCGGGACCGTCCACCACGCCCGTTTTTGTCGCTTCGCGCCGGAGTCGACGTATGGACGTACGAGTCATCGGCGCCCCGATGGATCTCGGAGCCGACAGGCGAGGTGTGGACATGGGACCCTCGGCGATCCGGTATGCGGGACTGGCCGACTCGATTCGCTCCCTCGGACACGCCATCGACGACGCCGGCGATCTGCCGGTTCCGCGCCCCGAAGGGCGTGATCCCAACGCGGAGCGGCCACCGAACGGGAACGCGAAGTACCTTCGCGAGACCCGATGGGTCTGTCGGCGCGTCGAGAGCGCGGTCGCCGACGCGCTCGACGAGGGAGCATTCCCCCTCGTGTTGGGCGGGGACCACTCGATCGCGATCGGAACTATCAACGGAGTGAACAAAGACCGGAAGCTCGGCGTGCTCTGGATCGACGCCCACGGCGATTTCAACACACCCGAGACGACGCCGAGCGGGAACATCCACGGGATGCCCGTCGCTGCGATACTCGGCCGTAGCGTGTTCGGGGAGATGGAGTGGGCCCGAACCGATGTCGAAGAGCGCAACGTCGCGATGGTCGGCCTCCGTGACATCGGCGCGGAGGAGCGAACGGCGATCGCGGACAGCGACGTCACCGTCTACACGATGAGTGACATCGACAACCGCGGGATGGTCCCCATCGTCGAGGACGCGCTGGACGCCGCGCTCGACGGCGTCGACCGCCTTCACGTGAGCTTCGACATGGACGTGCTTGACCCCGGCGAGGCCCCCGGCGTCGGGACGCCGGTTCACGGCGGCGTCACCTATCGAGAGGCTCACACGGCGATGGAGCTGATCGCGGGGACCGACGCGTGCGTCTCGATGGAGGTCGTCGAGGTGAACCCGATCCTCGATTCACACAACAGAACGGCGGAGCTCGCGGTCGAACTCGTCGCGAGCGGCCTGGGAAAACAGATCCTGTGATCAACACACCGACCGCTGCGAGTTCGAGGTGACGATGACGCTGCTTGCCGCCATCCCGACGGCGGCGAGCTGTGGATTGAGCAGCCCGGCGACGGCAGCGACGATCTCTTCGACGAGTACGATGCGTTCGTCGAGAAGCACGTTCGAGACCCCGGACCGTTCCTCGACGGACACGACCTGCTGTGCGGCGAGGGGTATGTCGCCTTTCACAATCTCGCCCGGCTGAACCTCGATACCAGACACCCGAACGCCGGCTACCGGTACGCAGAGGAGGCCGACGATCCGTCGATCCTCCGCGCGGAGTTCACGCCGTCGACGCCCTTCTGCCCGCAGGCGCACACGCTGACGATCGGGTCGTTTCGGGCGTGGAACGGGCTCACAGAACAGCACGACTACGATCTCGTCCGCGTTTGCGCCACCCCGATGCACCACGACAGCGGCTCGATCAACGACGGACTGGCCGACATCGAAGAGACGTTCGAGGAGATCGGGTCCGTCGAGGGGATCGATGACCCGAGCGGCAGCCTCGGTCCCAGTTCGAGTCCCTCACAGAGTTCCTCGGGGATCGGTGACCTAACCGAAAATGCGCCGTTTTGATCACGGTTCGTCGCGATCGAACGGTCCCAACGATCGCGACGAGTTCGCCACGACGAGCGTGCTCGACGCCGCCATCGCGACCGCGGCCAACAGCGGATTCAACAGTCCGGCGACGGCGAGCGGGATCGCGAGGCCGTTGTAGACGAACGCCCAGCCGAGATTCTGTCCGATCCGGCCGTTCGTTCGCTCGGCAATTTGGAACGTCTCCGGAATCGCCCGGAGGTCGTCGTCGACGACGACCGCGTCGGCCGCATCGCCCGCGAGTTTCGTCCCGCTTCCCAGCGCGACCCCGAGATCGGCCGCAGCGAGCGCCGGCGCGTCGTTGCTCCCGTCGCCGACCATCGCGACCGGGCCGCGTCGTCTGAGCCGTCTGACCGTCTCGGCTTTCGCCTCCGGGGGGACGCCGTCGAACACCTCCGAGACGCCGTCGACCGACCTGAACCGATCGGCCGCGGCTCCCTCGTCACCGGTCAATACAATGATGTCGCGATCCGCTGCGAGCGTCTCGACCGTCTCTCGCCACTCGCTTCGAGGGGTGTCGCCGACGACGATGACGCCGCGTGCGCGCCCGCCCCAGCCGACGACGACCGGCACGTCGCCTGCGTCCCTGGTGGCTTCGATCCGTCGCTGGATCTCGGCGTCGATCGAGAGGCCGCGTTCGCGGAGTAGATCCGGGTGTCCGACGACGGTCTCGGCGCCGTCGACCGGGGCGCTGACGCCCCGGGACGCCCGATCGAACGTGTCCGGATCGACGGCCGCCGTGCCGCCATCCGTCGCTGCGCCGGTCGAGGAGGCCGTCGAATCCGAGGCGTACTCGACGATGGCGGCCGCGATCGGATGTTCGGAGAGCGACTCGACCGCCGCGGCGCGGCGGACAACCTCGTCGGGATGCTCGCCGTGCACCGAGACCACGGACATCGCCCCCTCGGTCAGCGTCCCCGTCTTGTCTAGCACGACGGTTTCGATCTCCGGGGCGTCCTCGAACACCGCCTCGGCGGTCACGATGATCCCACGGTCGGTCGCCGTCTTGATCCCCGACGCGATGGCCAACGGCGTCGCGAGCCCCAGCGCGCACGGGCAAGAAACGATGAGGACGGTCAATCCGAGGAGCATGGCAGTCGTGAACCCACCGCCCGAGAGCAGCGTCCACGCGACCGTCGCGCCCGAGATGACGATGACGATCGGGACGAAGACTGTCGCGAGCCGGTCGGCCAACCGCTGGACGCCCGGCGTCGAACTCTGGATCTCCCAGAGCAGTTCCACCAGCCGGTCGAGCGTGCTCGTCGCGGGATCGTCGACCTCGATCACGATCGGCGCGTCGGTCACGACCGTGCCGCCGGCGACCGGATCGCCAGGGCGCTTACCGACGGGCGCGGACTCGCCGGTCACGAGCGACTCGTCGACGGCGGCGCTTCCCTCGACGATCTCACCGTCGAGGGGAACGCGCTCGCCGGGGCGAACGAGGAGTCTGTCGCCCGGTTCGACGGCGTCGATGGGGACCGTTTCCCCGTCCGCACGGCGCGCGTCGTCGATCGACTGCTCCGTGAGCGCCGACAGCCGGCCGACGGCGCGCTGTTTGATCTTGCGCTCGTAGTAGCTGCCGCCGGTCACCACGAGGATGATGGCGACCGACACGTCGAAGTAGAGGTCGGTCCGGCCAACGCCCATCGCGAGGGTGCTGTACACGTAGGCGCTCAGCGCGGCGAGCGCGACGAGGAGGTCCATGTTCGGAACGCCTGCGCGGAGGCTGACGTACGCCCCGCGAAGGATCGGCCACCCGGTGTAAAAGAGGACGAACGACGACATGATCCAGATGTACCCGAAGACGTACAGCCCATCGTAACCGCCAAAGTCGACGACGGGGGCGTATCCGAAGTACGTCGGATACAGAAAGAACGCGTACATGACCATCACCATCATGCCGAAGAAGCCGCCGCCGGCGAGGAACGCGGCGGTCTCGTTCGCGTCTCCGCCCGGCGAGCCGTCCTTGCGGCGACCGGCGGTGTAGCCGTATCCGGACAGGATCTCGAGGAGGTCGTCCTCGGCGAGCACGTCGGGGTCGTACCGAACGCGGACGGTGTCGGTCGCGTAGCTGGCTTCGACGTCGTAGACGCCGTCTCGGGTTCGTCCCCGGCCCTCGAGGAACGCCTCACAGGTCGTACAGTGCATCCCGTCGACGGCGAAGAACGCGGCTTCGCCGTCCTCGTCTTCGGCGTCCGGTGTTCGATCCGTCGAGTCATCGCCTTCGATGGCGTCTTTGACCGCCGTCGCCGCCGCGTCGTCGAGGTCACCCAACGAGCGCTGGACTTCGAGACAGCCGCGACAGCAGAACTCGCCGTCGACATCGGGGTCGGTTATCGGCTGCGTCGGCGTCGGAAGATCACAGAGCCGACAGCTCGTCTCGGCGGTCGTCGACTCTGATGGATGGTCAGTGGTGGTCATCGGCGCTTGTTAGAGTGGTTGGTAGAACGGGATCGGTGGGTGCGGTAGATGGATACCGTAGAGCATCAGTCCGTGCTGGAGCGGGATGTAGCCGAGCACAATGAAGGCGGCACCGAGCACCCGGTGGAGTCGAACCCGGTTTGCAGTCCCCAACGATCCCAGCGCGGTCCCGTAGACGAACAGCGTCGGAATCGTCCCGAGGCCGAGGACGCCGAGCGACAGCGCGCTCCGTATCGGATCGCCGAGGGCGAACGCGTACAGATACGCCGGGTAGATGATCGGACAGGGGAGTAATCCGTGGATCGCACCCAAGCCGACGATTCCGGGTGAGTTCGCGAGTCGGTCGATGCGCCCGGTGAGCAGTCCCGAGATTCGAGCGAAGAGCGAGCCGACGACCGGGATGCCGTGCGGGACGCCCGACTGCCCCCGGAGGTAGTAGGCGCCGCTGGCGATGATGGCGACGCCGACGAGGATTCCGACCCCCGCCCGAACGTCGTTTCCGATCGCCGCGACCGCGTCGACCGAGGTGAACGCCAGGCCGCCGAGCAGGCCGAACAGCCCGCCCAAGAGCGCGTAACTGCCGGCGCGGCCGAGGTTGAACAGCGCGTGCTGGCGCACTTCGTACAGCGTCAACGCGTTGCCGCGCTTGGACGTGGAGCCACGTTGGGGGTTGAACCGGTCCGCGTAGGTAGTCACGAGCGGCCCACACATGCCGAGACAGTGCGCGCCGGCGAACAAGCCGACGACGAGAAATACCAGGAGGTCGATGTTTCCGGCCGTGATCGCCGTCGCCGAGCCGTGGTCGTGGCTCTGGGCGATGACGGCGAGAGCGGCAGCCGGTGTGGCGGCTCCCATCGATCAGGCGGACGCGTGGCCGTGGTGATCCGAACCGTTTGCCGGCCCCGTGGCGACGAACAGTCCGATGAGGATGAGGGCGACGTTGATCGCCGACACGAGCCCCGCGGTTCCCGAGCTAGCGAGACCATACCAGGCGACCGGGGCGAGCGCGAGCACGCCGACGGCGACCGCCACCCTCGGAGAGATCGAAGCCGAATCCATGAAAAACGCTACGGCCCGATTAGTTAAAAACCATCGGCCGAATCCCACCGAACTGGATCGGGTGAACTATTACATTAACTCGCCACACATAGAGCGCACACATGAGCTCAGAGCTTGAACGGGAGATCGGACACGACGAGTTCGATCCGAAAGGAACGTTAGCGTTAATAATGGTATATTTTCTGATACTCGTCGTCCTGTGGATCTTCATGTACTTCGTTGAGTTCCTCGGGAACGACCTGACCGTCGTCGGAGTGATCGCATGAACATCCACACGTACGAGAAGTTCTGGCTCGCCGCGTCGATGCTGCTCATCGTCGGCTTCATCCTGACGATCACGTACGGGTCGGTCGGTCTCGGAATCGCGATGATCGACGACTCCTCTCCGACTGTCGACCCGGACAACCTCGGCGAGCACCCCGGGTTTTCCGACCCCGGCGTCGAACGGGTCGGTGAGAACGAGTACGAGGTTCACGTGATCGCGGTGCAGTTCGCGTACTTCCCGGGCGAGATCGAGGTTCCGGCGAACAGCACCGTGACGTTTCGACTCACGAGCGAGGACGTGATCCACAGTTTCAGCGTCGTCGGCACGAACGCGAACACGATGATCATCCCCGGCGAAGTCGCGAGCCTAACGGTCGAAACCGAAGAACCGGGGGAGTACGGCATTATCTGCAGTGAGTACTGCGGGGCCGGCCACCACGATATGGAGGGCAAACTCGTCGTCGTTCCCCAAGAGGAGTTCCAGCTGGAGGGAGACCAATGAGCGTCGAAGGAAGCACGTACATCGATCAGTTCCCGAGCGAGGCGAAGCTCATTCGCACGGCGTTTTACAGTTCCTTTGTCGCGCTCTTCGTCGGCGCGCTGATGGGCCTGTTGCAGGTGTTCCACCGGCTCGACATCGCTCGGATCGTCGAGTCGGCCGACTACTACTCATTGCTCACGCTACACGCCGTCCTGTTGGTGTTGACGTTCACGATCTTCTTCCTCGTCGCCATCTTCACGTGGGCCGTCACGACGAGTCTCGACCGTGGTCTCGAAAGTATGCGCTTCGCGTGGGCCTGGTACGGACTCATGGTGGCCGGAACGCTCATGGCCGGTATCGCCATCCTCGGCGCGTTCATCCCAGGACTCGACATGAGCGCGGCCGTTCTCTACACGTTCTACGCGCCGCTACAGGCGCACCCGCTGTTCTATCTCGGTCTCGTGGTCTTCATCGTCGGCACGTGGATCGCCGGCTTCGATTGGTTCCGCTCGTGGTGGGCGTGGAAACGCGAAAACCCAGACGAGCGGATCCCGCTGCCGACGTTCATGGCGTTGACGACGACTCTGTTTTGGTATCTCTCCAGCCTCGGCGTGGCCATTTCCGTGCTCGTCTTTCTTTTGCCGTGGTCGCTCGGTATCTTCGATCAGGTCAACGCGCTCTTGACCCGAACGCTGTTTTGGTACTTCGGTCACGCTGTCGTGTACTTCTGGCTGATGCCGGCGTACATGCTGTGGTACACTCTGCTGCCGAAGATCTCCGGCGGAAAACTGTTCAGTGATCCGCTCGCACGCGTGGTCTTCGTCCTCTTTTTGATCCTCTCGACGCCGACCGGAATTCACCACCAGTACCTCGACCCCGGAATCGCGGAGGGGTTCAAGTTCATCGTCATGGTGAACACGATGTTCCTGCTGTTACCGAGCCTGTTGACGGCCTTTACCGTCGTCGCCAGTATGGAACACGGGGCTCGCCAGCGCGGCGGGTCGGGCACGTTCGGGTGGCTCCGTGCGCTCCCGTGGCGTGACCCGGTGTTCGCCGGCATGGCGCTTGCCGGACTGATGTTCGCCGCCGCCGGATTCTCCGGGATGATCAACGCCGGCATGAACATCAACTACCTCGTCCACAACACGTGGTGGGTCGTCGGTCACTTCCACCTCACCATCGGGACCGCCGTGGCCCTGACGTTCATGGCTGTCACGTACTGGTTCCTCCCACAGATGACCGGCAAGAAGCTCTGGAGCAAGACGGCCGGCCTTGTGCAGGTCCTGTTGTGGTTCCTCGGCATGACCTTCATGTCGAACTCGATGCACCGGCAGGGCCTGATCGGCGTTCCGCGCCGGACCGCGGAGCCCGAGTACCGCGGCTTCGAGTACGAGGTCGCGGTCGGTTCGATGAGTGAACTCAACATGCAGATCGCCATCGGCGGCACGCTGCTTTTCATCTCGGCGCTGCTTTTCCTCTTCATCGTCGGGATGACGGTCCTGGGAAGCAGAACCGACGGGATCGCCGACAACGGGTTTGCCGACACGCTGTCTGGCCCCGAGGACGCACCGCGGGTCCTCGATAATCTGAAGCTGTGGACCATAATCGCGGTCTTGCTCGTGATCCTTGCATATTCGCTACCGCTCGCCTCGATAATCAGCCGCGGCGGCGTCTTCGGTCCCGGTGGAAGCCCGTCGCCGCAGTTCATCGAGTCGGTCCTTCTCTACGGAGAGGTCGCAGTCGACACCGCGTCGAAGGTGGTTTCCTGATGCGCGTTAGCCCGCTCGGCCTCCTCGTCGCCATCGTGATCATGGTGCCGATCATCATCGAGATGCGAACCGTCTTCGTCCACGTCGGCCTCGACGTGTCTCTCGCGGAGACGGCCCTGCTCGGTTTGGCCATGATCGGCGCGATCGTGCTGTGGGCCGTCGCCCCAGACCTCCGCGGGAAGGGCCGATCTAACGGCGGATAGGCTGCGTTGTGACGCTTTTCTGGAAGTCGCCCGACGCCCGCGAGCGGCGCTGACACGTTCGTCACGCGGTTTTCGGATGCTAACGTACGGTCGGGACCAGACACGCCGAGTCGCACGACCGCGACGACCCGGACCCGACCACCGGGCGCGTTCGCGACATCTCTCGGCCTACCAACCTCGAAACAGCCCATCGCCCACGGTATGGAGATCCGTCGACGTACCCCGACGATCGGCTCGCTGCCGCCGACTTCGGGCTCCTGTTCGTCGCGAGCGTGGTGTTTGCTCCTCGGAGACGCGGCCCGAGGTCGGTCGTAGGCGTGTTTCGAAGAGCCGCGGCTTCGAACACGAGACGTCGGAGGATGACGGCGTCTGACGCGTCGTATATCACCCACGCGTGAGGCGGGGCGTTGAGCCGTTCGGGATCAACTCGCGTAGATGGCGTAGTTGAGCACCGCGGCGAACGACACCCACAGCAGATACGGGACGAGCAGCGCGGCCGCGCGCCGGTCGACACGGTGGAAGGCGACGATCGTCACGACGACGGCGACCCAGAGGACGGCGATCACCGCGAGCCCGAGGTCCGGGCGTCGCAGCCCGAAGAAGATCGGGGTCCACGCAAGATTGAGTGCGAACTGTACCCCGAACGCCGACAGCGCGAGTCGGACGTCGCGCCGACCGAACCCGTGTGCCCAGACGACCGACAGCGCGATTCCCATGAGGGTGAAAAGCGCCGTCCAGACGATCGGGAAGGCGATCTCCGGTGGATAAAACGAGGGGCGGTCGATCCAGTCGGTGTTCGAGCCGACGAAGACGGCGGGGAGCGTACCCACGAGATTGACGGCGACGACGAAGCCGGCGGTTCGGAGGAGGTCACCGCGCGAGGTCGACAGGAGCGAACGATACCGCACGATCAGTACGCTTCCGCGAGCCCGACCAGGGCCTCGTGATCGGTCGTCGTGTGGGGGGCGGTGAGCGGCGAGACGCTGACGCGTCCCTCGATGACGGCGCGGCGATCGCTACCGACGGGATCAGGGATGCTCCCCTCGGCCATCAGCTCCCAGATCCGATCGTTGAGTCTGACCGTTCCGTTGCCGTCATGGTCGGCGTCCATCTTGTAGACGTGCGAGGGGCGCGTGATCTCCATCTTCGCGTGCCCCGTCGCCGGCGGAAGAGGGGCGTTGACGTTGAGGTAGTCCGCCGTCTCGAAGACGCCGACGTTCGAGGCGTGTTCGACGAGGAACTCGACGGCCCGCGCCGCTTCGCCGAAGTGGGCCGGCTCCGGCGTGAACTCGTCGAAGTCGAACTGGCCGGCGGGAAAGTACACCGATGCCGCGATCGCTGGGACGTTGAAGAAGGCGGCTTCGACGGCCGCGGAGACGGTCCCCGAACGCCCGAGGACGTAGGCTCCGAGGTTGGCCCCCTGATTGGTACCGGAGACGACCAGATCGGGCTCGAAGTCCAGCGAGCCGAGGGCAGCGATGACGCAATCTCCCGGCGTTCCCTCGACGGCGTACCCGAGCTCGTGTTCGTACAGATCGACGGTCTGTGAGAGCTGTCGGCCAACGGCGCTTTGATCGTTCGCCGGCGCGACGGCCATCACGTCGGCGATCGGGGAGAGCCGATCGTACAGCGTCCGGATCCCGACAGCGTCGATCCCGTCGTCGTTCGTGAGGAGGATGTTCATGCGGGTCGTGGGAGGGCGGATCGCAAAAGTTCACCGCCGCGGATCGTCCAGTTCATCGCCCACCGAGAAGCTCTCGAACGCTCTTCGCGTACAGCGCCATCGCGTTTCGTCTGCTCCCGTCTATCGCCCGACGGATCGTCCGACCGACGTTTTCGGCGATCCCGTCGCCGTGACCGACGAGCAACCGATCTGGATCGTAGCTCCGGAGCGTTTTCGGCGGCAGGAGGCGTAACATCGGGTGAACGCCAAGCGGTTCGGCAGCCGTCCGGAAGTAGTCGGCCGTCCCGAGCGACTCGGGGACGACGAGCGTCTCGCCGTCGAACAGCACCGCTTCCTGCCACAGCGGGTTATTGATTAGCCGAATCACGTCGAAATCCGCCAGCTCCCGATCGAAGCGTCTCGTCGGCGCGTCGAGTTTCTCGACGACGCCATCCATCCACTCGGGAACGTAGACGGGCACGTCGTGTCGGGTCGCGATCGCCGCCGCGTCGCGTTTATGTCGGTCGAGGAGGACGACCACACCCTCCGGATCGGCGTACTCCGCGAGGAGATCGTCGAGCCCCTCGGCGTCGACGGGGTCGACGAGCCACAGTCCGCCGTCACTCTCGACGGCGTGGGAGGCACGCTGCATCGTCTCGTCCGGATACGCGATCCAGCCGACGCTACCGCCGAAGCGGTCTACGACCGTCAAATCGCCCGTACCGGAGCCTTTCATCGCCATGCCATTTATAAGTGATAGTGACCCATAAATGCGGGGGTCGAAGGGGTTCGATCCGTCACCGGTCGGCCGGCGGGCCGGGCACTTAAAACGGGGCCGAGAGAGCCCTCCACACTTATTTCCGAGCGCCGCCCATTACCAGTTATGCTCGACGCGTGTCGGTGGCTCGCGCTGGAGGTCAAATACCTCGATCCGATCGTCTCTTTTTATACCACCTCCCTCTCAACGCCGGTCGTCGCGGAGTCCGACCGCGAGATCGCGGTGTCGGTTGGCGGGGAGGCCGAGATCCGCCTTCGACGCCCCGACGGCGTCCCGCGTGGCGGACTGCACACCCACTACGCGCTGTCGTGCCCGGCGGACGCCTACGATCTGTGGTGGGATCAGCTCTCGGCGAAGTTCGACCTCCAGGAAGTCGATTTCGGCAGCATGCGCTCGCTGTACCTCTACGACCCGGTGGGAAACTGCGTCGAGATCGGCGGCGCGGACGACGTCCAAGGACTCGACGATCCGACGCTGTCAGGCATTTTCGAGGTCGTCTTCGAGGTCGAATCGCTCCCCGACGCCGAGGACTTTTACACGGATCTCGGCTTCGAGATCGTCGACCGCGGCGACGACCGACGCCGGACTCGGCTCACGACGGGACCGTTCGACATCGAGCTGTGGGAGCCGCACTTGGGTCTCGCAGACGCGCGTGGAGGCGTCCACGTTGATGTCGGGATCGGCTCGGGCGACCCGGCGGCGACCGCCGACGCCGTGGCCGATCGGGCGACGAAACGCGAACCCGTCGAGGGCGGCGTCCGGATCCGCGATCCGGACGGCCACTACCTGACGTTCGTCGACGATTTATAACTCTTCGATCGGCTACTTATAAACCCTCAGTCCAGCCGGTCGGTGTCGATCTCCCGGCCCGGCGGCGAGACGACGAGAAAGCCGCGAAAGTGCATCAGTTCGCCGCCGAGATCTCTGATTTCGCGGGCAAAGCCAGCCGCGAGTTCGTTCAGGTCGCCATCGACGTTCAACACGAGCACGTCGTCGTGTTCGACGTGCATGATCCACTCGTCGGGATCGGTCGTTCCGTCGAGCACCCCGAGCACGACGCTGCCGCTGCCCGTCGGTTCGTCGAGTTCGCCTTCGGCGGTCTGTAAATCGAGATCGAAGTCACCCATACAGCTCACTCAGAGCGGGGGCGAAAAAGCTTGCCGGCCTGTCGAAGCGCGGACGAAGCGAACGCCAGTTCGCACAACCCCTGCCGGAACCGGCCGTTAGTAATCATCTATCGTCACATATCGAGTATGGTGGGTGTCGACGTCGAGTACTGCGCCCCGTGCCGACTGGCCGGAACGACCATCACGACCCGGCGCGTGCTCGCTGACCGACTGCGGGAATACGACGAGACAGAGAGCGTTCGCGTCGAGCCGACCCAGGAGGATGTCTTCTGCGTGAGCGTCGACGGAGATCGGATCTCGTCGGTCGATCCGCGGGGACGGGTCGATCCGATGGAAGCGGTCGGGGCGGTTCGGTCGTGGCTCCGCTCTTTACCGTCGTCGCGCCGCTCGATTCGGACCGCTTTTGTCCGTCGGTCCCGAATCAACGGCAGTGACGGACGAGCCTGCGGACGCCGGAGAACGGGCGATCGATCTCGACGCGTTTTACGACGCTCTCGGGGGGCGGCGACGTGCCGTGACCGCGGCCGAAATCGCCGAGACGGTCGATCGTTCGGCTGGCGTGGCGACCGCCGGGTTGGACGAGTTGGCGTCCGACGGACTCATCGAACGTCTCGACGTCGCCGACCAGTCGGCGGTCTGGGTTCCGAAGGCAGCCGCGTCGGCGGACGAGCGAATCACGGTGTTCGAGAAGCGCCGCGAGATCGTCGTCGACCAGCCCGCACAGTACACGCGAGCGCTGTTGACGCAGTTCGCCCACCTGGCGGACACGAACCGCGAGGGCGGCTACATCTACACCGTGCGAGAGGAAGACGTTTGGAACGCCCCCTACGAGACGCTCACGGAGCTGCTCGCGACGGTTCGCTCGGCGCTCGGCGGCCGGTACGAGGCTCTGGAGGAGTGGATCGGAGGACAGTGGGAGCGCGCCCACAAGTTCCGGCTCGTGACTCACGAGGACGGCTACGTCGTCCTCGAAGCAAAGAGCGCGGACCTGCTCGGCAACATCGCGGAGCCCAAACTCGCCGACGGCGTGCTGCGGGCCCGCATTGGTGACGCGACCGCGTGGGTCGCCGACGACCGGACGGCCGAACTCAAGCGGACGCTGTACGAGGCCGGCTACCCAGTGCAGGACCACCGTGATCTCGAGACGGGCGACGACCTTCCCTTCGAGTTGCGGCCCGAACTGCGGGCGTATCAGGCCGACTGGGTCGAGCGGTTCATCGACTTGGGGTCGGGCGTGTTGGTCGGCCCGCCCGGCTCCGGGAAGACCATCGCCGCCCTCGGGATCATGTCGGAGATCGAAGGCGAGACGCTCGTGTTGGTCCCCTCCCGCGAACTCGCCGGCCAGTGGCACGACGCAATCTTAGAACACACGACGCTGTCGCCGGAGCTGATCGGCGAGTACCACGGCGGCTCGAAGGATATTCGGCCGGCGACGATCGCGACCTACCAGACCGCCGGGATGGATCGCCACCGGATGCTGTTCGACTCCAGAAAGTGGGGACTGATCGTCTTCGACGAGGTCCACCACGTCCCCTCGCCGATCCACCGACGGAGCGCGAGCCTGCAGGCCAAACACCGGCTCGGACTGACCGCGACGCCGGTCCGGGAGACGGACGATCAAGAGGAGATCTACACGCTGATCGGTCCGCCGATCGGCACCGACTGGGAGGCGCTGTTCGACGCCGGCTACGTCGCCGAACCGGAGGTCGAGATTCGGCTGCTTCCGTGGGGGTCGGAGACCCACCGAAGCGAGTACGCGGCCGCCGATGGGCACGGACGCCGACAACTCGCCGCGACGAACCCGGCGAAGCGCAGCGAGATCGCGGCGATCCTCCGCGAGAACCGCGGTTCGAAGGCCATCGTCTTCGTCGAGTACATCGACCAAGGCGACGCGATCGCCGAGGCGCTGGACGCCCCGTTTATCAGTGGCGAGACGCCACACGCCCGCCGGAGTCGGCTGTTCGATCGGTTCCGACGCGGCGAGGTGGAGACGATCGTCGTCTCGCGGGTTGGCGACGAGGGGATCGACCTCCCCGACGCCGAGATCGCGATCGCCGCCTCGGGGCTCGGCGGCTCGCGCCGACAGGGCGCACAGCGGGCCGGCCGGACGATGCGGCCCGTCGGGAAGGCGCGGATGTACGTCCTCGCGACGCGGGGGACGACGGAGGAGGACTTCGCCAGAAACCGGACGAAACACCTCGCGGCGCGCGGCGTCCGGGTTCGGGAGGCCGAATCGGCCGCCTTCGGCGATCGAGGGGACGCCGGATCGGACGCCGACGAGGAATGACTTAACACGGCCGAACGCGAGATCAGCGTGTGAACGACGCGGCAGACAACGGAGTGCGCGGCAACGACGGCGGAGTGCGCGGACGCCGCGACCGAGTCGCCCGACATCCGACGCCCGGCCCGCACAACTCCCTGTGGTCGTGGCCCGACGCGAAGCACCCGTTTCGGGTGATACTCAACTACGTCTGCATCGTGCTGGCGCGCCACTCGCCGAGCCTCCGGAGCAAAAACTGGCTGCTTCGACGGATCGGCGTCACCGTCGGCTCCGGCGTGTCGTGGGGGCTCGAATCGACGCCGGACGTCTTCTGGCCGGAGCTCATCACCGTCGGGGACGACGCGATCGTCGGGTACGACGCGACGCTTTTGTGTCACGAGTTCCTGCAGGACGAGTACCGCACAGGCGAGGTGCGGATCGGCGAGCGCGCGATGATCGGTGCCGGCGCGGTCGTGTTACCGGGCGTCGATATCGGTCCGGACGCGCAGGTCGCGGCGAACTCGCTCGTCACCGAGGACGTTCCGGCCGGGGAGACGTGGGCCGGCGTTCCGGCGGAGCCGGTCACGCGGAGATCGGACGGAGACTAGCTCACTCGAAGATCCCGCTCTCCTCGCGCAGCGATTCGATGTCGTCAACGACCGCCTCAGCCGCGTCGGGCGAGAGCGCGATCTGGACCTCGTTTCCCGAGGCGTCCGTCGCGACGATCTTCACCTGACTATCGCCGAACGCCCGAGCCTCGGCGGATTCGACGTCGAAGAGTTTCGCGCTCGCGGACTTGTTCGTCGGGCCGACGTTCTTGATGCTCCCGTCTTTGAGTTCGATCATGAACGAGTCGAGGTTCAAGTTCAGCATGGGTGACCGTAGGAGCCGACGCTGCCTAACCGTTGGGACGACACACCGGAGCGGCTGCCGAAAACGCCCCGATCAGTAAGATCGGACCCGCATCGCGCCCTCGGAAACCACTTTCCGGTTAGGGATGACGAACTCCTCGCCGTCGTTTTCGACGTAGGTGACGAACACGTCGATCTCCTGGACGATACCGCGGCTGCCGTCTATTTCGACCTCGTCCCCGATCGTGTACGGTTCCGTCATCAGGAGATAGATCCCGGCCGCCGCGGAGGCGAGCAGGTCCTTGAATGCCAAGCCGCCGAGAAAGAAGACGCCGAACGCGTAGGCGGCGAGTAACACCAAAAGCGCCGCCGTCGCGACGCCGAGTTGCGACAGCGCGATGAGCCCCGCAACGTAGAGGATCGATAACTTCACCAGCGTCGAGACGACCGTCACCTCGGGGAGCTTCACGCTGCGGAGCCGTTCTCCGACCACGATCTCGGCTTTGTCGCCGAGGATGAGGCCGGTCAGAATAACGAACACCGCTATGAACAGCCGCGGGAGGAACGCGCCGATCTCGTCGAGAAAGGCCTCGCCCGGAACCAGGCCGATCGTCCGCATCGCGTACAGCGCCGCGACAAAAAAGACGAACGCGCCGACAATCTGCGCGAGCAGGTGGACGGTCGAGCTGCCGAACTGACGGGCGGTTCGTTCGAACGGCGTTCCCTCGACGGCGTCGTCGACGCCGAGCGCGACCAGAAGCCGGTAGACCACGGCGGCGACGATCGCGCCGAGGGTGACTCCCAAAAATAGCACGCCGATCGCGACGAGGAGGTTCTGTACCGGCGACGAGAGCCCCTCGAACCACGCGCGGACGAAAGGCGGCGTCATCAGTACTCCTCCGGATCCAACTCGAGAATTATCTCGCCGCCGGAGAATGCCCGGACGAGGCCGTCGGATTCGGAAAGTACGACCGCGACCGCGTTCGTGTCCTTGGTGACCGCGCCCGCGGCCATGTGGCGCGCGCCGAGCCCCTTCGGGATGTCGACGCCCTCGGCGGCGGGTTCGAGGTAGCGGTACGCCGAGACAATCTTTCCGGAGTCGCTGATGACGAACGCGCCGTCGAGCCGCGAGAACTCCTTGAGCATAACGTCGACGATCGGATCGCCGACGTGGACGTGGCTCTTCTCGAAGGGGTTGTAGCTGAGCGGCCGGGACTTGTTCATCACCTTGCCGGCGTCGCCGACGACGAAGAGCGCGCCGACGCGCTTGCCCTTCTGCCCCTTCTTGCCCAGTTCGATCGCGACCTCCAGTACGTTGCGGATGACCTCCGGTTCCGCCCGGCTGTTCACGAAGAGGTCGTAGACGCCGGAACGCTCGAAATCGCCCGCCCTGACCCGCGTCACCGTGTCGATATCGTCGGCGAACAGCGCGACAGCACAGGCGAGTTGGTCACCCTCCTCGACGAAACCGCCGTCGAGGGCTCCCTCGACGCCGAAACGAATCCGTTCGCGAATGTCGTCGAACTCGAGCGGTAGCGCGACGTACCGTTCGGCACCGACCGCGTTTTCGGTCGAAACGACGATCGGGTCTCTCTCCGCTGTGAACCGCTCGAACAGCGACCCACTGGGTGAAAACAACAGCGTCCCATCGACACCCGACACGATCTCATCCAGCAGGTCACCGAGTTCACTCATCGTTCGTCCGTCGAATCGGATCGAAAAAAGCGTTGCGGGCACGTCTGACGCCCGTTCGTCGTGCGTGCTGATCGACGGCCGCTCCGATCCGATGTGGCCGTGTCGACGGGAACAAGCGGTGAGCGCGGTGGGTCGCACATCGGGGAGTGATTTGGGGAACGAGTTTATCCGCCGACCGATCGTCAGCCCGTTCAAATGGGTCAAGCGATGCAGAACGCCACCCCGCTCGGAACACTCGCCGCGGGGTTCATTAGCCTGATCGGATTCGTACTGCTCGTACCGAACGCCCAACGACTGCTCGCGGGCGGCGGCCCCACCCCAGCGCTGGTACTCGCCGTCCTCGGCGTTCTGCTGCCGGCCGCACTGGTCGTGATCGGCTACCTGCTTCTGAGAGACGACACGACGGCGACACATCTCCCGCAGATCGCCGGCTGGGCAGCGCTCGGGACGGCGCTCTTGGCGTTGATTCTCGCACTCATCTCGCTTTCGGGGGTTCCGTTGCCGCTGTACGCGGGGGCGACGCTGCTCTCGGTGAGCACGTTCGCTCACGTCATCATCGGCGTTCGCGACGTCCAGCGCATCCGTGCGGAGGAGCTCGCCATCCAGCGCGAGAAGCTGGCGGTCCTCAACCGACTGGTCAGACACAACCTCCGACACGAGGCACAGTACCTCCTCGGCGTCGAAAGCGAGGTCGAGCGGGCCGACACGCCCGAATCGCGTGCGGAGCTCTCCGAGCGCGTTCGGACCATCGCGAACCGGCTCTCGGAGACGCACGACACCCTCAATCGATCCCAGGAGATCATCAAAGGCGGCGATCGATCCACCACGCCGATCGACGTTCACCACGCCGTCGAGGACGTCGTCCGCGAATACCGAGCGACGTACCCCGATGCGACGATCGCGGTCGACGTCCCAACGGAGTACCGCGTCAGCGCCGGGAGGGAGTTTCGGACCGTCTTAGAGGAACTGATAGAGAACGCCATCGTCTACGCCGACGGGGTCCCGGACGTTCAGGTGTCGGCGGCGAAATCCGGGCGACGGATCAAACTGGAGGTGACCGACAACGGCCCCGGGATTCCGGAGCCGGATCGGTCGGTGATCGCCCGAGAGGTCGAGATCGATCAGATGACGCACGCACAGGGGCTCGGTCTGTGGTTCGTCCGGTGGGCGATGGACGCCTACGACGGCGAGTTCGGGCTCGACACCGACGGGAACGGGACGACCGTGACGCTCGAGCTAGCGAGTCCGTGAGCGACTCGTCCGGCTGGTCGTCGCGCTGTCGCAACGTCTATGCCCCCGGCTCGGAAACGAGTAGCGTATGAACGCACGCGAGATCATGACCCGGGATGTCGAGACCGTTTCGCCCGACGACGACGTGGGTGAGGTGCTCGGTCGACTCGCCCGCGCCGACTTCAACGGGTTTCCGGTCACCGAGGACGGGATCGTCGTCGGGATCGTCACGCAGGGCGACCTCGTCGATCTGTTCCAGCCCTCCGGCCGGACGCTCTGGATCCCGGTCGGCTTCCCGCCGTTTCTCGAATCGCTCACCTACGCCGTCGACATCTCGTGGGACAAACTGGATTTCGGCATCGATATCGCCCGAAACGCCGGGCGGCCGGTCAGCGACGTGATGACCGAGGACGTGGTGACGGTCGGGCCGAAGGCCGACATCGATGAGTTGCTCGATCTGCTGGCCGACGAGGGACAGGATATCAACCGGCTGCCGGTCGTCGACGAGGCCGGCGCGCTCCTCGGGATTATCGCCCGCCAGGATCTCCTTCGGGCGATCAAGCTCGAACGGGACGGCGAGTAGCGAGTCCGACCGCCGGCGGGTAACCGATGTCGAAAGTTTGAGGCCGACTTTCGGCCAACCATCGGCCGTGCGCTATCGCAACCTCCTGTTGTTTTTGACGCTCGCGGCGGTGTGGGGATCGGCCTTCATGGCGATCAAAGCGGGTGTCGGTGGGCCCGATACGCCGGCGTATTTTTTCGATGCGCCCGTGCTGTTCGCCGCCGTCCGATTCGATATCGCCGGGGCGATAATGCTCGTCTACGCGGCCTGGACGACCGACCGGTGGCTGCCCGGCGGGCGCGACGACTGGGTGGTCGTCGCCGTCGGGGCCGTGCTCATCATCGCGGGCTACCACGCGCTGTTGTTCGTCGGCCAACGCGGCACGACGAGCGCGGCGGCGGCCGTCATCGTCTCGCTGTCGCCGGTGTTGACCACCGCGTTCGCCCGTGCGTTCCTGCCGGACGAACGGCTGACGGTCGTCGGAATCGTCGGAATGACCGTCGGCCTCGCGGGGGTGATCGTGCTCTCTCGACCCGATCCGGCGAACCTCGTCAGCTCCCGCTTCGAGGCGCTCGTCTTCGCCGCCGCGCTCTGTTTCGCGCTGGGGAGCGTCCTCACGCGGCGACTCGACAGCGATCTCCCGACCGCGACGATGGAGGCGTGGTCGATGCTCGGCGGGGCAGTCCTCATGCACGTCGCCAGCGTCGGCCTCGAAGAGTCCGTCGTCGGAATGCCCGGATTGCGAGAGCTCGCCGCGTTGGCGTACCTCTCGATCGTCTCGAGCGCGATCGGGTTCCTCATCTACTTTGATCTGCTCGACCGGCTCGGCGCGATCGAGATCAACCTCGTCTCGTACGTCGCGCCGATCTTCGCCGCGCTCGCGGGGTTTTTCTTCCTCGCCGAACGCATCGACGGGCCGACGGTCGCGGGGTTCGTGATCATCCTCGTTGGCTTCGTACTCGTCAAGCGGCGAGCGATGCAGTCCGAGTTGCGTCGTCACGTCGCCGATCGATGAGACGTTCGGCTACCGTCGGTAGCCGTGACCCAATACCAACGCGACGACGTTTCCGACGACGAGACCGACGAAGAGAACCGACCTCGAGATCGTGTCGACCCCGCCAGCGAGTACCGCGATCGAGCAGAAGGGCAGCAGGACGGCCAGCCAGAACGCACCGGCTCTGACCGATTCCGGGAGCGTCGACTGCGAGATGGTCGAGCCGGGATCGTTCGTCGGAGTGGAGGATGCCATGATGTTCGTATCGGAGTGGAAGGGGGCCATACACTAATAACCGCGAGAGGCTTCCGGTGGTTTCACCGCATTTCGCGCGATTAGGTGGGGACTAGCTCGATTCGATAGCGCGGCAGCTCCCTCGAGACGTTTCATCAACTCGTTTGAGACAGTCACGGGGAGCGAACGATCGGCGGCCACTAGCCGAGCGTCGCGACTCGAACCACGTGGGGACCGTCCGGAGCCGGGATCGAGGCCGACTCCAGAATTGACTCGCGAACTCGCGAGCGCCACATCTCGACCGCGTCCGTGTGGCGCTCGCGATGACGCTCCTGTGAGTACGTCGTTCCCGAGTCCGATCGGATCTCGTCCTCGGTGTCGTCGGGCGACGGGAACGGCGGGATCGCGTCGACGAATCGGTCTGGCGGGATATGGATCGGTGGCGGATCGTCGTAGTCGCGCTCGCTCCCTTCGCGGTGCAGTCGGGCTCGCATCCGCCCGCTGAACGGCGGGGTGATGCGGAGGACTGCGTCCACGCCGCGCCGTTCGTTGGCTTCGAGCGCCGTCACAATATCGTCGGTCGTCACCGCGAGAACGCGAACGTCGGTCGGATCGTCGGACTCCACACCCACTCTCGGACCGCACGCGGTATCAGCGTGTCGACGGGTCGTCGTACTCGAGTCCCGGTTCGAACTCGACGAACCGCTCGCGCCACCACGAGGGAAGCGATCGCGGCTGCCCGTCTTCGACGGCGACGAGCACCGCCTCGGCCGTCGCCGCCGGATCGTCGCCGTCATCGGGGAGGACGCGATACCGCATCCGAAAGCTCGAACCGCCGAGCTCCACGACGCCGCAGGCGACCCGAACCGTTCGGTTCGAGAGCGTGAGCGGGCGTCGAAAGTCGATCTCGACGTTCGCGAGAACCATCTCGCGCTCGTCGTAGGGGACGCCGAGAACGCGGTCGAAGTACTGGTACCGCGCCTGTTCGAGATACGTGGCGTAGACCGCGTTGTTGACGTGTCCGAGCGTGTCCATGTCGCGATACCGAACGGGGAGTTCAACCTCGAAGGGGAGAGTCATACCAGACCGTTCACGGGAGTCGTCGAAGGCGATTACGGTCCTCCGCGGTTCGGATCGGCCTATCTCGTCCTCGGTTCCGACACGGGTGGGAAGCACCGCGAGGGCGACGCCGGCCCGTCTCAGTCGTCCGGATGCAGCGTGAGTACCGGGACGGGCGAGCCTCGAACGACCCGCGCCGTGGTACTCCCGAGGAACAGCCGCTTGAGACCGGTCTGGCCTCGCGTCGGCATGACGATGAGATCGATATCGTACCGGTCGGCGTACGCGAGGATGGTTTCGGGAACGCCGCCTTGAACCACGTCGGTGGTGGTCGGAACGTCACGAGAGGCGGCGTGGTCGGCCAACTCCTCGACGATCCGCTCGCCCTCTCGTTCGAACACGTCGACGACTCGTCCGTCGATCTGCGTGACGCTGTCGTGGGCCGTATCGGCGACGTGGAGGATGTGAAGCGTCGCATCGTGCGTTTCGGCCACGTCGAGGACGTGATCGAACACCGAGTTCGCCCCGTCGCTGCCGTCCGCCGGAAACAGGATATGATCGAACATACGTGGACGGTCACGACGAGTTTATATAACATCCACGCCGGGAGCTTGCCTCAGGAGAATCGTGCTGGTACACAGTCGGTCGACAGCCAGAATATTTATTATGGATGATCATGAAGCATATAACCCGATGGGGGACATACAGAACATGGGGAACCGGACCAAAAGCGCTTCAGGACGCTGTGTCCCGGCGCTTTCGGATGATCGACTCTACCGCGCACTGGCCGCGAGACCCCGGCGACGACTGCTGTATCTGCTGTTGGAGCGTGGTGAGCGTTCGGTCGAGGAACTCGCTACGCTGCTGACGGGCTGGGAAGCGACCGAAACTGGAACCATGGGGGCGGTCGCCGATCGCGACCGGATCCGCACTACGCTCGATCACATCCACCTTCCGCTGCTTACAGATGTCGGATTGGTGGTGTACGATCGCCAACGCGGTACCGTCGAGGCCGAACCGGTCGATCCGTTCCTCGAAGAACTGATCGAACGGGGTGTCGATGCCGAGTCACAACCGCAGCCATGACGACGCTCGAGTCGCTGCTCGCGGACGCCCAAACCCGAAACGTCCGGATCACGCTCTATCAACGCGGCGAGACGGGATCGATCGGGGGGTGGTTCGACAGCCGCGGCGTCGACATGGAGCGCCGATCGCTACCCGATAACGGCCCGGAGTCGTTCGTCGTCATCGAGCGTGACGGCGGGTTCGCGGGCGCGCTCGGCACGGCGGAACTCTCGTGGCTCCTGGAACCGCCGATCGTCCGGCCAGGGGATCGAAACGGGATGTCGGCGGGATACAGCGCGCTGTTCGACGCGCTCGACGACACCGTTTTCACCGCAATGACGCGGCGTGAACTCCTCGCTGTCAGCCGAGAGATCGAGGACCGCGCGTATCGAACCGGGACCGGCGTTCTCCGAGTCGGGTTTCAGACCGCGGCGGCGTTCGACGCACAACTCGACGCGTATCGAGCGCTCGCCACCGACACGACGCTCGAGATACACGTTCACAGCGTCGATCCGGACGATGGAGCGCTCCTCGACATCGAGGGGATCACGTATCACGAAGGAGGTGACGCGATCGACCAGTACTGGGCACTCGCGTTCGACGGTGACGGAGACGACGGGCGAGCATGCGGACTTCTCGCGCAGGAGCGCACGGCGGGATACGACGGATTCTGGACCGACGACGCGGCGACCGTCGAGCGGATCTCGGCCGGACTGGCCGGCTGAGATCCAGCGTGGCCCGCAACCCTGTTTAGGCCCACCGTACGGGGCACACAGTCGGTCGACAGACCAGGTACATCGAAACGGTGAAGTCAATTACTGGCCATATTGCTGCTATTGTGGCATCTCGATCCGACCGACGAACCGGAACGCGATTTTCGTACCCCTCCGCGTGGGAAGATCGATCGACGCCGAACGAACGTCTCAGGAGCTAATCGATGAGTTCACCCACCGCTACCGAGACCGGCTCGAACCCGGTGGACGCCCTCGACGCGCCCCCATCGAACGTCCTGTTGATCACGGTCGACTCGCTTCGAGCGGACGCGATCGGCACCTACGACGAAACTCGACACACGCCGGTAATGGATTCGTTGGCCGACCGTGGCACCGTCTTCGAGCGCGCGTTCGCCACCGGCAACTGGACGCCGTTTTCCTTTCCGTCCATGTTGGCCTCGCGACCGGTGTTCACCGACACGAGCGAGATCGGGATCACCGAATCCCCGGCGCTCGCGTCGGCGCTCTCCAACGCCGATGTTTCGACGGCCGGATTCAACGCGGCGAACGGGTTTCTCACCTCCCACTGGGGGTACGACGAGGGGTTCGACGAGTTCGAGCCGTTCGTCGCGAGCGTGGGGTCGAGCATCTACAGCCGCTATCTCGCGACGCATCCGACGGTCGAAGCGTGGCTGCAGTTGGCCGCCTCGCCCATCCGACGGATCGGCTCGAAACTTCGCGGCGAAACCAACGACCGACCGTTCCTCGACACGTCCCGGATGTTCGACGTCGAACACGCCGCCATGTCGTTCATCGAGGAGACCGACGGCCCCTTCTTCCTCTGGGTCCACTACATGGACGCACACACCCCGTACGTTCCGGCCCCCCGATACATCCGCGAGGTCTCCTCGGGGATCCTCGGAACCCACCGAATGTTGAGCGCCCACACCCGCACGGGGCTCGGACTGGGCGTCAGCGAACGGACGCTCAACGACCTCCGAACGCTGTATCAGGCGGCGGTCCGACAGATCGACGCCAGCATCGGTCGACTCCTCGAGACGCTCTCCGAGGACGGACTCGACGACCGAACCGCGATCGTTCTCGCCGGCGACCACGGCGAGGAGTTCCAAGAGCACGGCCACCTGGCGCACTATCCGAAGCTGTACGACGAACTGATTCGAGTGCCGCTCATCGTGGACGTCCCCGGAGCGGACAGCAGGCGGATCGAAACGCAGGTCGGTCTCGATTCGATTCCGCCGACGGTGACCGACCTTCTCGATGTCGCGCCCGATCCGGAGTGGACGGGAGAGACGCTCGTTCCGAGCGTCGTGGACGGTACCGCCCCAACTGACGGGCCGGTCGTGTCCGTCACCGTCCGGGGCGAGAAGGTGACCTCACAGCCGATCCCGCGATCGCTCTCGGACGGCGATCTCCTCGTGAGCGTCCGGGACCGCGACTGGACGTACATCGAGAACGTCGATTCTGGGGCGACAGAGCTGTATCACCGACCGTCGGACCCGACCCAACAGGACGACCGCTCGGTCGATCCGACCGCGGACGAACAGCGCGTGATCGAACGGTTCGCCCCGCTCGTCGAGGGACACGTCGCTTCTCTCCGTGATCGCGACGAAGGACCTGAAGCGGCCGACGTGGACGAAGAGTTGGAGACGCGGTTGGAGGCGCTCGGCTACCGGTAGATGGTACGGCGATTGCTCCGTGCGGTCTGGGAGGGTCCGTTTTCCACGCAATTACGCCGATTCGCGATCGTCGGGACCGTCACCGCGGGCGTCCAGATGGTGTTGCTGTGGCTGTTCGTCGACACGATCAGATTGAACTACCTGCTCGGTGCGACGATCGCGATCGAGATCACGATAATTCTCACCTACGTGCTCAACAACGCCTGGACGTTCGAGTCGATGCAACACGCCAACGCGGTCGAATACGTCGTTGGACTGTGCAAGACGAACGTCGTCCGCGGGACGGCGATCCCAATACAACTCGCCGTCCTCTTCACACTCGTCGAGTGGCAGAGCATCCCGTATCTCTTCTCGAACGGCGTGGCAATCGCGCTTAGCGGGCTGTATCGCTACGTGCTGGACGCGCGGTGGACATGGGGATGAGTCTCGGTTGAGCCGCGATCCGAACGCGAGTCTCCCTCGGCCGCCGGCGCGTGCGAGTTAGCCAGATCCGATGGCGTACACCGTCCCGTCGGTGTCGCCGAAATAGAGCCACTCGTCGGCGACGGCGGGGCCGCCGTGGATTTCCGCCTCGGTTTCGGTGTCGAACTGCCAGACAATCTCGCCATCGTCGGGGAGGATCGCGAACACGTTGCCGCTCGTCGAGGCGACGAACACGTGATCGCCGGTCGCCGCGGGGCTTGCGATGACGGATCCGCCGGTCCGAAACCGCCACCGTCCGTCCGGTTCGTCCCCATCGATGCCGATGGCGTACAGATACCCGTCGTTCGCGCCGACGAAGACCACACTATCGGTGACGGCGGGACTCCCCTGCGCCCAGCCGCCGATCTCGAATCGCCAGCGTTCGTCCCCCGTCGCCGCGTCCAGCGCGTACACGTTGCCGTCGCGCGGACCGGCGTACACCGTCCCGTCGACCACCGCTACCCCCCCACTGACCGCACCGCGTGTGCCGAACCGCCAGCGTTCGGATCCCTCGCGCGCGTCCAGCGCATACACGTTTTGATCGCCGGAGCCGACGTACACCGTCCCGTCGAGGACCGCTGGCGTGCCGAGTACTGACGCGCCGGTCCGAAATCGCCACCGTTGCTCGCCGGATTCGCGATCGACAGCGAAGACGGTGCTGTGTACGCCGCCGAGATAGACCGTGTCGTCGACAACCGTCGGGCTCGTCGCGATACGTCCATCGGCATCGAATCGCCAGCGTTCGGATCCCTCGCGCGCGTCCAGCGCAAAGAGAGTGTCCCCGGAGCCGAAATACATCGTCCCATCGACGACCGCCGCCGTCCCCGATATCGAGCCGTCGGTCTCGAACGACCAGAGCTCGGCCCCGACGTACGGGTCGATCGCGTACATCGTTCCGTCGTTGTCGCCGGCGTAGACGGCGTTGCCGGCGAGCGCCGGCGTCGTGATGATCGACCCGCCGGCGTCGAACCGCCACCGCTCTTCGATCTCGATGTACGGTCCGGAGATGTCCGCCGCGTAGCCGGTGTTGGCCGCATCACGGGCGAACGTCGGCCACTCGCTCGAGAACGGCTCGCGCTCGGCGTCCGGGATCGGCGTCGGGGACGGGGGATCGTTTCCGTCGCTCGAACAGCCAGCGAGCGCCACGCCGGCTGCCGCCAGCACCGTCCGGCGATCGACGGGCCAGTCCATACCGATCACAGGGGAGGTCCACACAAGAACCCCGCGAAACCTCACCGGGGGGAACCCCGCGCGGTGCGATGGATAGCTATTTTTCGCTGGCTGACGGTCCTTCGATATGTTCGTTCTGATCAACCTGAAGGCGTATCCCTGCGACCCCGTAGAGATCGCGACGATCGCGACCGACGTGTCGGAAGCGACCGGGGTCAGAATCGCGATCGCCCCGCAGGCAACCGACATCCAATCCGTCGCCGAGACCGGTGTCGAAACGTGGGCTCAACACGTCTCACCGGTCGAACACGGCTCACACACCGGCTCGACGCTGGCCGAGGCTGTCTCCCGAGCAGGGGCGGTCGGAACGTTGCTCAACCATTCCGAGAACCGGCTCCGGTTGGCCGATATCGACGCGGGGCTCCGGGCCGCGGAGCGAGCGGGGCTCGAAACGATCGTCTGCGCGAACAACCCCCGACAGATCGCTGCCGCCGCCCGGCTGGAGCCCGATTCGGTCGCCGTCGAGCCGCCGGCGCTGATCGGAACCGGCACCCCCGTCTCGAAGGCGGATCCGGAGATCGTCACCGATTCCGTCGAGGCCGCATCCGGCGTTCCAGTCCTCTGCGGGGCGGGGATCTCGACCGGAGCTGATCTGGTCGCCGCCGAAAAACTGGGTGCCGGAGGCGTGTTGTTGGCCTCCGGGGTCGCCAAAGCCGACGATCCGCGAGCCGCGCTCGAAGCGCTGGTCGAGCCGTTATAACGATCAGAACCCGACGCTGGGCCACTCGGCATCGGGAGCCGAAGAACTCTTTTCGGACGGTTCAGATTGCTCCGCCCCCGACACATCCGATCGTTCGGCCGACACGAGCCCTTCGACGGCCCTGACGACCTCCTCGACCCGTTCGGATTGGGGCAGGTCCTCGGGGCGAAGCGGGTTCATCAACTCCTCTCGAACGAGCGTTTCGAGGGCGTAATCGTACTGGCCACAGCCGACGTGCGCGATCAGACCGCGCTGCCTGAGATCCCGGTTCGCGGTGTAGGCGGGGCGTCGATCGCCGGAGCCGCCGGACGTGGAGTGAGCCGCCTGCGGTTCCATCGGACCGTACCGGCGGTACTGCCGAAGCATCTCCGCCGAAACGTCGTCGAGCGATTCGATCTCCTCTCGGAGGCGGGTGATCAGCGGATCGTCGGAGGCGGTTCCGTCGGTCGTCGGGGAGTTCTCGGGTGTCGAAGAATCGGTGAGGGTGGCGTCGGTCGGAGACTCGTCGCCGCCCTCCGTGTCGGCGTCGATATCGTCGGCCCCAGCGCTGTCCGGGTCGTCCGCCCCCGGGACGGGGTCGAAGATCATCGACACGCCCGACGAATCACCGGCGTCATCGCCGTCGTCGGGCGGGGCGTTTTTCGAATCCGCGTCGGACTCACGGCCGGATGTATCCGAACCGCCCTCGGACGCGTTCGCCTCCCACTCGGATTGAGCGTCCGGGATCGGTGGCGCTGTGGGGTCGCGGTCTCCGTTTCGAACGGCGTTGAGCTCGGCCTCGAGTTCGGGGTCGCGCCTGATGGGGCCGGTGAGGGCCTCGTTCAGCTCGCTTTGCCGCCCCGGAGCGACCGACAGCGGACGACCGGTCACCTGCTCCATCATCGCCCGCGAGAAGCGATCGGCCATCTTTTTGAGATCGCGGGCGTCAGACAGCTGTCGTTCGAGATCGCGGATTCGCTCATCGCGCTGTTGGAGCTGTCGTTCGAGCTCGTCGATCCGGTTCTGGCGCGACTCCTGTTGGTCCGTGATCTGCTGGAGTTCGTCGACGAGATCACCGCTGACGCTCTTCAGCTCCGGCCGCTCGAAGTCGTCGAGGCCGGGCGTCGCCCCGGCGTCGAAGGTCCGTTTGCGTTCGAACTGGACGCGGCGGATCGACTCGTTCCAGTCGGTCATGAGGAAGCTCTCGCCGTCGTCCATCTCCTCTATCTCGGCAGCGTACTCGGTCCCCAAAATTCGGCCGACGACCTTCGTGTCGTTGTTCCACGTGAGGCGGTGCCAGACGAGCCAGTCGCACTGGGTGATGAAGTCTTTCTTCACGTCGGCCGGTCGCTGGCTGATGCCGACGATCCCGAGACCGTGTTTGCGTCCACGCTTTGAGACTTTGATCAACATCCGCCCGCACTCGTCGACGCCGCCGCCCTCGGGGATGTACTCGTGGACCTCCTCGACGAGCATCAAGAACGGCTGCTTCATTTTCTTTTCTTTCGCGAACAACTGCTTCGTCACTTCGGTCAGCAGTTCTCTCGCGTCCGATTCGTCGAGAAACGACGACACGTCGAGAATGATCGGGACGTTCTGTCCCAACGCGAGTTCAGCGATCTTCTCGGCGTGCTCGACCCCGACCTGAAGATCACACTCCTCGTCGGCCCCGACGTGGAGGATCTCGTACTCCTCTTTGAGCCCGTAGTACTCGCCGTCGATGTCGACCGCGAGCAGGCTGTAGCCCCGATCGAGGATCTTTTCGGCGATCACGCTCGCTGAGTTCGACTTCCCCGACCCCGATTTTCCCGTTATGAATCCACGCCCGGTGAGCAGATCGACGACGGGCAGTTCGACAGTCGTCCCGTCCTCGGTCGCGCCGACGCTGATCGTTTCCTCGCCCATCGTCGAAGCACAGACGCTCGATTGATATAGTTCTCCGTCAGACGAACGTCATGCCGTCTCGACGCGACGGGCGTGAGTTTATATACGAATCCGCGGCCAACGCCGCTGTGACCTGAACACTGCCGGTACTCGGTCGAAGCGGTCGCGCGGTGCGCCGATACCGGAACACGATCCCACGCCTCGCCTGTTCGCTATCTGCGCCGGATGATCCAGTGGCGGTCGTCCTGCCGTTCGAGCATCGACGACTCGCGAAGCTTGGCGATGTAGCCGGTGGGTTGTCGGACAAGTTCGTGGTCGGCGTCTACGCGAACCAAGTTTCCGATCAGTTGCGCCGCCGGCGGCTTCTGAGCGGCCCCGCAGTCGTAGACCGTCAGCAGCTCGTTCCCGTCGTCGGTCTCGTGGACGATGACGTGTGCGTGCGACGAAAGCCGCCACCGACCCTCGCCGGCTTCCGCGAGATGGTTCATACCCCCGATCGGACGGCAGGACAAAAAAGTCTGTTCGCGCGGTTCACTCGAATCTGGAGAGGCGAGCCTGTCCGCCGGCAGTCCGGCCCCACCGTCGATCGAGATCCGGCTCCCCCTCGCCTGTGTCCCACCGGGTGATCGTCGCCTGCTCACGAGCGTCGAACGAGAGGTTCGAGAGCCGAACGCCGAGTTTTCGAACGTGCTCGCTTTCGAACTCGGCCAGCAGCTCGACGGCGGTCCGTTCGACCAGCTCCGGATCGTCGACCGGACCCGAGAGCGACTGCGAGCGAGTGTGCACGTCGAACGGGGGTTCGACGACCTTGATTCCGATCGTCCGATACAGCGCGTTCTTCGCGGTAGCCCGCTCGGCGACGTTCCGAGCGAGCGTCTCGATTTGGGCGCGCTTTCGATCGCCGTCCGCTGTCGCCTCGGCGAACGCCGACTCACTGGAGATGCTCTTGGGATCGCCCCTGGGTTCGACCGTGCGATCGTCTTCGCCACGTGCCTGCGCGTGGAGCGCCCGCCCTCGCTTGCCGAACGCGTCGGCGAAAACGGACGCCTCGGCGGCGGCGATGTCGCCCGCCGTTTCGAAACCCATCTCGCGGAGTTCCGATGCGGTCACGGGGCCGACACCGTGGAGTTCAGCGACGGGGATTGGCGCGAGAAACGACCGTACGTCGTCGGGCTCGACGACGACCAATCCGTCCGGCTTGTCGGCGTCGGAGGCGAGTTTGGCGGTGGTCATGTCCGGAGCGATGCCCACCGACGCGACCACCCCAGCCTCGGATTCGATCTCGTGTTTCAGCGACCGGCCGAACGCGGCCGCGTCCGACCACTCGAGCTCCCCGAGATCGAGATACGCCTCGTCGATGGAGACGTTCCGGAGGGTCTCAGCCGTTCGCGAGAGAACCGACCGTACGTCCTCGCTGACGGCCTTGTAAAAATCCATATCGACGGGTCGGTACACGCCGGTCGGCCCGCCCGTATCGGTGCCGTCTTCGCGTCGCGGTAACCGCTTCAGCGCCTCCGTGATCGACATCGCGGACTCGACGCCGTGCTCGCGGGCCTCGTAACTCGCGGTCGCGACGGCACCGTGTGTCTCGCCCGTTTCGTACCCCATGCCGACCACGACCGGCTCACCGTCGAGCGCCGGGTCTCGAAGCCGCTCGCAGGCCGCGTAAAAACAGTCCATATCCACGTGGCAGACGACCTGTTCGGGAGCGTCGATTCCCGGGAGTCGAGCCATACGAAACGTTCGGGTTCGAGGGATTATAAGCTTCGGAGAGTGGGGCGAAACTGATCGGCGGAGGGTGAACGCACGTGGAACCGCTCGAACGCGTGGCTGGATTCAGTTCGGCAGGATGCCGCCGCCGTCGCCACCATCCGGGGTGTCCGTCGAGTCGTCACCGCTCTCGGTTGCCGTCGTGGTAGCGGTTGCCTCCGTTTCGGTCTCCGTCTCGTCGGAGCCACCATGCCCGGTGGCGGCCGGAGCGCTCGCCCCGCCCGAACCAGTACAGTCACTTTCGTCGGTGGCGGTGGAGCTACTGGGATCGGCCTCGTCCAAGATATCCGTCTCGATCTCGCGGGAGCGACTGAGATCCGTGCTCCGCCCCAGCCGCGCGGAGCGGACGGTCGCGTCGATACGGACCATGGTGCGCTCGTCGTTTCGGATGTGACTGGTCCACCACGGGGGGATCGACTCGTTTTGCATCGGCGTTTCGAGTTTGAGCGTCGAGTTTCCGGAACCGATCGAGACGCTGTCGTGGGATCCCGTGGCCATCTCGACGGAGTTCATCGAGACCGTGTAGTCGACGGAGATACTGTCGAGGCTGACGCCGATCGGATTCGGGGTCGAGACCACGAGATCCGTCTCACCGTCGTCTCGTCGGTTACGTTCCCGAACGTATTATCGATACCCACGATTCCGGGACGCCGAGCACGCCGACCGCGAACGCGCCGCTGACCCCGACGCCGACGATGAGGGCAGCGATGAGCGCGATCCGCAGTTTATTGGCCGACAACGACGAGGCGACGGCCCTCGCATTCATGCTACCGGCGTATATCGGTGCCGCTCTAAAACCGTATCGGCCCATCGACGCGGCCGGCGTTGGACTCGCCACCGGATTCGCGAGGCTCGCAATCTGGACGAACGCGAAGAGAAGAGCGGTGTTCGGAGTTAGACGCCACGACCTTGCAGCTTCTCCTCTTCGGGCATCGTCTCGTTGGCCTGGCCCTTCATGCCCTTGCCGATCCCCTTGGCGATGTCGCGGAGCTTCTCGGGATCGTCGTAGTTGTTGACGGCCTCGACGATCGCGGTCCCCATCTCGACGGGGTCTTCCGCCCCGAAGATGCCCGAGCCGACGAAGATGCCGTCACAGCCCAACTGCATCATGAGCGCCGCGTCGGCGGGCGTCGCGATCCCGCCCGCGGCGAAGTTGACGACCGGAAGGCGACCCATATCGGCGGTCTCGTGGACGAGATCGCGGGGGGCCTCGTTCTTTCGGGCCCACTCGTCGCGCTCCTCGTATTTCATCCCCGAGAGCTGTCGGATCGCTCGCTGGATGTTGCGCTGGTGGGTGACCGCCTGGTTCACGTCGCCCGTCCCGGCCTCGCCCTTCGTGCGAATCATCGCCGCGCCCTCGTCGATCCGGCGCAGCGCCTCGCCCAGATTTCGAGCGCCGCAGACGAACGGCGAAGTAAACTCGCGTTTGTCGATGTGGTAGCGCTCGTCGGCGGTCGTCAGGACTTCCGACTCGTCGATCATGTCCGCGCCGGTCGCCTCGAGGATCTGCGCCTCGGTGGTGTGGCCGATGCGGGCCTTCCCCATCACCGGAATGGAGACCTCGTCGATGATCTCCTCTAGCTCGCCGGGATCGGCCATCCGGGCGACGCCGCCGCGCTTTCGAATATCGGCGGGAACCGCTTCCAGCGACATGACGGCGACCGCGCCCGCGTCCTCGGCGATGCGGGCCTGCTCTCGCGTGACGACGTCCATGATGACGCCACCCTTCTGCATCTTCGCGAAACCACGCTTGACGAGGTCCGTTCCTCGCTTGAGTTCCTCGAGGTCCGTTTCACTCATGCCTTCGGGTACGGTCCGAATGCACTTAATGCGTGTCTTTCCCCCCCCGCGTCTGCCGACATCGGGACGGCCGAACGGCCGAACCGCCGCGTCGCTCGCTCTCGGCGCGCTTTTATATTCCCGGCCGGTGGTGTGGATATGAACCTCCGTGGGCTCTTCGAGTCCGACGTGCCCCGCGACGATCTCCCCCGATACGTCGCGCCGCTACCCGAACCCCTCGAAAACCTCGCGCTCACGCTCGCGTGGCCGATCGTCCTCGTCAACCTCGTCGGCACGGCATTCGGCTTCTACTACTACGGCTTTCAGTTCGCACAAACGCCCGTCGAGATGTGGATCTTCGTCCCCGACAGCCCCGTCGCGACGCTGTTCATCGCGCTCGCGCTCGCGGCGTGGAAACTCGGCCATCGACAGGAGTGGCTCACTGCGCTTGCCTTCTTCGGCAACATCATTTTGGGCGGGTGGACCGTCTGGGTACATCTCGCCTTCTGGGCGGAGTTCAGCTATCTCCACCCCGCGATGCGACAGTTCCTGATCTGGAGTCACGCCGCGATGGTCCTGCAGGCGTTCGTCCTCCACCGAATCTCGGATTTCTCGCCCGCTGCCACCGGCATCGCGACGCTGTGGTACGCCGTCGACACGACCGTCGATTACTTCGTGCCGGTCCGCGGCGAGTTACACCACACGTTCCTCCCCCTCGCGCGCGAGGAGCCGATGTTCCTCGGCGCGACTGCCCTCGGCGTGGCGGCGGCCGGGGGCGTGCTGTTGTTCGTACTCGCGCTGTATCTGGCGATGGTGACGCGTGTCGAAAAAGAACGGGCGTGGCGTAATGCCGGGCGTACAAGCGGATCGTAGGATCGCCGCCGTTCGAGAATCCGTTTCGCGGCGACGACGTCGAGCAACGCGTCTACGGCACCGTTCTTCAGACCCGCGAGCCCGAGACGGTTGCGAGCATCGCCGATCGATCGGAGTGCGATCCCAAGACCGCCCGGAAGTATCTGAAGTGGTTCGCCGATCTCGGGATCGTCACGTGGCACGACGGCCATCCGGCGACCTACGAACGCAACGATTCGTACTTCGAGTGGCGGCGGATCAACCGACTCGCGGCGGACCACTCGGTCGAAGAGCTGCAAGAGCGCGTCACCGAGCTGACGGCGATGGTCGCCGACTACGAGGCGAGATACGACGCCGCGACGCCGGCCGAGGTCGATGCAATCACCGTCGCAGCGACGAGCGACGAGCGAACGCTGGACGACGTGTACGAAGACCTCGGCGACTGGATGACGATCGAAACGGAGCGAAGGCGGTACGAACGCGCGCGCCGACAACGCGTCAGCGCCGAGCGCGAGCGAGTATCGGGGTAAACTCAGAAACTCGCGTGGACGGGCGATCCCGACTGCAACTAATATATAAACCTTGTTTCCGAGTTAGCCCTCAATTCGGCGCGGGATACGCGTTCGGAGTTCGCTGGCGCTTTTACGGGGAATCCGTCTGTAGGGGGAGTAACGTCCGAGTCGAACCCTCTATGCGGCGGGATCGGCGGGCGTGCAATTGAAAGCATGTTCGACACAGAAATCGACAACAAGGAACGCGGTCAGGTGGGAATCGGTACCCTCATCGTCTTCATCGCACTCGTGCTGGTGGCGGCGATTGCGGCTGGGGTGCTGATCAACACGGCCGGGTTCCTCCAGACGCAGGCGCAAAGCACTGGTGAAGAGAGTACAGAGCAGGTTTCGACCAACCTCGTCTTCCTGAGTTCGACGGGGACAGTAACTGAAGATGGAAGCAGTAACCCCGCCGGTATCAAGAGCTTCAACACGACGGTTCAGTTGGGACCGGGATCGAACGCGATCAATCTCAACGACTCGACGATTTCGGTGTTCACCGATAGCGGTGACTCCGTTGAATTCGACGGCGTAGACGAAACTGGGATCACTCTGAGCGGATCGGAAGTGCTGAGCACCGACTCGAGCAGCGAGGACGCGACGGCGACGCTTGAATTCGACGTGGCCGGAGCAGGAATAGGTGAGACTATTGGTGGCACCGAGGCGCTTGGTTCGGGTACGACGGTCGATATCGTGATTACGACCCCCTCGGGCACGCAGGCCGAGACGAGCTTCATCATCGAAGACCCACTCGACCCACAGCTGTCCGAAGATCAGGACATCAGGCTTAGCTAAAAACAATGTTCGAAGAATACACAGCACGTGAGGAACGCGGTCAGGTGGGTATCGGTACCCTGATCGTCTTCATCGCGTTGGTCTTGGTTGCGGCCATCGCGGCGGGTGTGCTGATCAACACCGCTGGGTTCCTCCAGACGCAAGCACAGAGTACAGGCGAAGAGAGTACGGAGCAGGTCTCGACCAACCTCGTCTTCCTCAGCACGACGGGGACGGTCGATGTAGATGGTAGTGGTGAACTGAGTGGTATCAACCAGTTCAGCACGACGGTTCAGCTGGGTCCGGGGTCGAACGCGATCGACCTCAATGACTCAACCGTCTCCGTGTTCACCGACGCTGGGGCGTCGGCCGAGTTTGACGGTGTTGATCCCGCCAACACCGCGGGAACTGATGAGATCGCGTTTGACAGTCGATCCACGTCAGTGATAGGCACGGATTCGAGTGACAGCGATGCGACCGCTACCATCGTGGTTACTCCGGACAGCAGCGGCCAGCTCGGTGTCGGGGAGATCGAGGCGGGCACGACGGTCGATGTCGTGATCACGACCGCTGAGGGCACGCAGGCCGAAACAAGCTTCATCATCGAAGACCCGCTTGATCCGCAACTCGACGGCGGGACCGACGGAAGCGTCGACGGCGACGAGATCCGACTCGGCTGACCTCGGTTCGGACGATTAGCGGTTCTCTTTTTTCGACGTAGACCCCACAGCAGTAGGACTCATCAGAAGTATCGTGGGCGTCCATCGAGCTTTCCAGTTGGCTACGAGACTCCCGATCAGTACGGAACTCGACGGCTGAAACACGTCAGTTTGTTATATGAATGGGTGCCGTTCGCCCACGTAAGCATGGATCGACGTACATTCGTTACCGGCGCGGTGACGGCCGCGACCCTCAGCATTACTGGTTGCCTGGGTACTGAGGACGCTCTCGGAATCGACGACGACCACCTCTCCGCACTCCGCACCGAGATCGACGACCGCGGTGTCGACTACGAATCTGTCGAGCTGAACGACACTATCGTCGAAGTCGAACATGGCTACGACGAGGATCCGAACGACGCGATCGCGAACGTCGCGATGGCGTTCGTCGAGCGGATCGCCGACGACTGGGGGGTCGAACGATTGGACGGGCACCTCAACGACGAGGGCAACGACTGGACCTGGTACGCCGAAGCCGAGTGGGCACAGGCGTACGCCGACGACAACATCGAACCCGACGAGTACGGCGAACGGCTCAGTAAGACCATGACGATGGTATCCGAGACGGAGGAGTAGATCGCGATCGATCGCCGGCGATCACGCTGCCGCAGTCGGTGAATCGCAGGGTGTTTCGGGGACTGAAATGGACAGCCTGTTTTAGTGTGTAACCGTGGTACGTTTCGATGGAAACCGAACCCACGAGTCGAACTCACCGGCGGCACGTTTCGGTATCGGGGAGCCGGTGCGAATCGAGAGCTAGGATGAACGACACTGACGGATGACTGTCCAAACTACACGGCGCGGCGTGAGGAAGCCCACGTCGAGCTCCGTCTCCGTCCGATTGTCGGGGGGAACGATCGAACGTGGGGTTTAGCGTGAGCGGTTCTGCGGCGATCATCTTCATCGGGCTGCTCGTCGCAACCGGGATCGCGGTGCCGCCCTTGATCGGGAGCTTTGGCTCGCTGGCCGGAGCCCAGGGGCAGCAAGTCGATCGCGGAATCGACGCACTGAACACCGAATTCGGGGTGTGGAGGGCGACCTACGATAGCACCGACGACAGGTTGGCGCTCGAATTAAATAACACGGGGAGCACGACACTGTCGATCAACGAGACGAACGTGCTGCTCGATGGTGTGATACCGACTCCCCAAAACGTGACGACCGATATCGCGGGCGACGGGGCCACGGATCTGTGGCTGCCGGGTGAGACGCTCGATATCACCGTCGCAAACGTCGATACGAAACCGACACGAGTAAAGATCGTTACAGAGAACGGTGTCGCTCGAACCGAAAATGAGATCACCGATATATGAGCGGGGTATCGGCTTCCACGCTCGTGATATTCATCGCGAGTATACTCGTCGCGGCGGGCGTCGCCGGGACGCTCGTTACGACCGTTGGGGACATCTCCACGTCTGCGGAAACTCGGGGGGATGCGATCACAGACTCGATCGATTCGGATATCGAGTTGCTCAACGACGGTGGGGGCTCGAACTTCTATACCGAAGACGCAGAAGGCGCTCAGATTACACTGTACGCGCGAAACACGGGGACGACGACGCTCGTAAAAAACGAAACCGAACTTGACGTCCTCGTTAACGGGTTGTTCGTGGACGACGCGAATCTGACGATCACGTCGATGAACGGCGACGACGGGAGTTCGGCATGGGCCGAAGGGGAAGTCATCGAAATCGTAATCGACAGAGGCCAACAGCTCGACGGCAGCGGAAATCGGCTCACCGTCTCGGTGAAGGGTGCCGAACGATCGCTGGAGTTCAACGCCGACTGATCATGATTCGAACGAACCAACGCCGACGGAGACCGCAGCCGAAATCCCCTCGGACCGGGGGGAGACACCGATGAGTAGCGTCTCGGCGTCGCATCTGGTCATCTTCATCGCGAGCATCGTCGTCGCGGCGGGCGTCGCGGGCACGCTCGTGACGGAGGTCGATCGCGTCAGCACATCGATTACGGACCAAAGCGAGGGCGTTGAGGAGCGGATCGACACCGACATCGAGGTGATCAGCGACACCGGGAGCCCCGAGTCCATCTACGACGCCGGCGCGAACGAACTCACGCTGTACGTCAAGAACACGGGGGCGACGGAGCTACAACCCGACAGCAATGCGATCGACGTGCTGATCGAGGGATCGTTCGCCACCCCCGAGAGCATCGCACGAGCCGACGGGTCGGGGACCGACCGGTGGCCGCCCGGCACGGTCGTCGAGGTGACCGTCGCGGGGGTCGACATCAGCGGCGAGACGCGCGTGACGGTCGCCGTCAGGGACAACGAGGACGCGATCAGATTTCGAGCGTGAGACAACACCATGACCGACGACACTCCCGACAGAACCGGACCGACCGACAAACACGATGATTCGAAGCGACCGACCGATCTCGACGACGAGCCGAAACAGCCCGCACTGTCCCCCGAAGAGCTCGATATCGCCGACAGCGAGTACGTCGAGAAACTTGACGACAAGGGACGATACGTCGTGTCTCCCGGCGGCAGTCCGCCGAAGATCCCCAAATCGATCGCCGATCGAGCCGACGCGAGCGAGCGCCGGGGCGACCACCGAACCGAGTCCGAATCCAGCGAACGACTCGGCCGCGACGCCCCGGCGAGCCCGGAGGCGGCACGCACGCTGCTCGCCGAGGAACTGGCGCGCTCGAAGGCCCGCTACGGGCTCGATATCGTCGGCCACTTCGAGGGCGAAACGGTTCGACACCGGACCGTCTCCGACGACGTGATCGCGACGTTCGAGAACCTCGTTCGGTGGTACGCAGGCCACGTCACGGACGGGACGCCGCCGGACGAGGTCGTCGATATCCTGCTTCGCGAATCGACGTTCGAGACGGCAGAGACCCCGAACCTCGCGAAGCTTCTGGAGCGACACGATCTGGATCGGACCGATTCGATCGACGATCTCGTCGCCGCGATCCGTGAGGAGTCGACGCTCGAGTGACCGGCGTCACGGCTCCGAGTTCGTTTCGAACGGTGAGGTCGAACGGGCCTTGACGTGTTCGGGGACGTACCACAAGCAGAGACAGCAATGAAGGTCCTGATTGCGGACGACTCGGAGTTCATGCGAAGCCTCCTGCGAGAGATTTTGGCCGAAGAGTACGCCATCGTCGGCGAGGCCGAGAACGGTGTCGAGGCGGTGGAGTTGTACAACGAACACGAGCCAGATGTCGTCATGATGGATATCGTGATGCCGATTCGGGACGGCATCGAGGCGACGAGCGAGATCACCGGCGACGATCCCGGCGCGAACGTCATCATGTGTACCAGCGTCGGCCAAGAGCAGAAGATGAAAAGCGCCATCCAGGCCGGCGCGCAGGGGTATATCACGAAGCCGTTCCAGAAGCCGAGCGTCCTCGACGAGATCGAGAACGTGGTGGCCGGGTAGGGATGCGGATCGATATCGATTCGTTCGAGACGTACACCAGTCTCGCGCGAGACGGAGCGCGATCAGCGGCCGAATCGCTGTCGCGACTGACCGGGATCGACGCCCACGTCGAGGTGACGAACGTCTCGCTCATGGCACCCGACGAGCTGAAAGCCGAGTACCTCGGCGGCGAGTTGGCGGGCGTCGAGATCGCACTCGACGGCGCGCTCGACGGCGAGACAGTGCTCGCCTTCGACGAGGCGGCACGGGTGGCGATCACCGATGTCCTCGCCCCGGAGGCCGACGAGCGAATGCGTCGGAGTTCGATCGAGGAGGTCGGAAACATCCTGACGAGCGGGTTCATCGATGGCTGGGCGGAGCATCTCGACGCAATCATCGACATTTCGCCGCCGACCTACCTCGAGGGGACCGGTGCCAGCGTGTTGCCGACCGGGGCGACCGAGGGTGACGAGCAGGTGTTCGTCTTCCGGAGCCGGGTCGAATCCCCCACCGAAGCCATCGATTTTCACATCCTGTTGATCCCCGAACGCGAATCACTCGTCGGCGCGCTGGAGTCGGCGAACGGCGACGGCGTTCCCTTCGAGAAGTTCGAAGTGTTCAACCGGATGACGAAGGCCGGATCCGAGCGAGCCGCGGAGAACATCACTGCGATGACTGGCATCGAGACGGACGTCGACGTCAACCGCCTGCGCTTCGTTCCCATCGACGGGGTCCCCGCGGCCGTCGGCGATCGGCGATACGTCGGGACAGTCATGGAGTACGAGGGGACGCCGAGCGGCTACCTCGCGATCCTGTTCGATCGGCCGTCCGCCGAGGCCGTCGTCGACGCGCTCGTTCCCGTCGAGACGGACGGCGAGTGGTCCGAGATGGAGCAGAGCGCGATGAAAGAGGTCGGGAACATCCTGACGAGCGGCTTCATCGACGGCTGGGCGAACGTTCTCGAATCGTCGATCGATCACTCCCCACCGACGTTCGTCTCGGACATGGGATCGGCAATCATGAGCCCGCTCGTCGGTCGGTTGGCACGGACCCAAGAGCACGCGTTCCTCCTCGATTCGACGATCCGAACGGAGGGCGACGGCACGTTCCACTGTGACCTGTTCGCGCTGCCCGACGAGGCTGAACTCCGGGAGGTGCTGCGCGATCTCCGCGTCGATCGAGCCGACCGGACCCACGTCGATCCGGGCGAGGTGTTCTAAGTAGTGAGGCGGGTCCCCGGGAGAACGACCCGACCGACCGGGCGAATCAAGGTCTCGATCGCGGAGTTTGCCGTTGCCGCCGAGGGGACGCTGATCGCGAGCGGCCTTGGGTCGTGTCTCGGGATCGCGATCTACGATCGGAGAGCGGGTGTCAGTTCGCTCTTTCACCCCATGTTACCACGCCGGAATGGGGACGAATCGCGCCCGCCGGAGCGGTTCGTCGACGCCGGGATCGACGTCGTAGTTGGGGCGCTCATCGAGGCGGAGGCGAACGAGGCTGCGCTCAGGGCGAAGGTGACCGGCGGCGCGGCGGTCGTCGATTTCGGGACCGATGACGGCGACTCCATCGGCGACCGGAACGTGGCCGTCGCGCGGCGCGTACTCGCCGACCACGGAATAGAGATCGTCGGCGAAGAGGTCGGCGGCGGCTGTGGACGGACGGTGCGTGTCGACGCTCCGACGGGAGCAGTTACGGTCGAACGGACCGACGGCGTCGAGACGGAACTATGACATCCTCCGTGCGGTGAACGGCGCGGTTTCCTCCGTGGGAGTCTCGGCTATGCCGATTCCCCGGAAGCAACATTCCCGTCACGGTGGACGGTACTCGGGTCTGTGCGCTGTTCGTTGGGACGGTGAGAGCGTGGTAACTCCGACCAGTAGGGCGCGGTGACGGTCCGTATCGCGTTTACTTTCACTTTCACTCCGCATTTGGCTGGCCGATTTATCAACCCCACCCGTTATCAGAGATATGTCAGCACAACCTTACCGAGCGACCGAGGAGACGAAGGGGGCCCGCGTCCTCGAGATCAGCGAGCTACCGGTCTCGCACATCAGGGGATACGCCGCCGACGTCGGCGAGGTGCACTTCGAGCGTCGGGGGGGCCGGACTTTCCTCGTCAGGGATCGGTAGGCGTCCGAGCGCGGCGCTTAAGACGCGCGCGACGAATTGTTGCGTATGGAACTCGAAACCATGCGGCCCAATCCCGTCTGGGATGCGGACTCCTACGGGGAGGCCATCGCGATCTTCGAATCGTGGGCCGACGACATCGTGGTAAAGGTGTGGGGCGGCGACTGGTGTAAGGACTGCCGCTCGCAGCTCCCCGACTTCGGCGCAGCGATGGAAGCCGCTGGCGTCGAGGCGGTCGAACACTACCCCGTCGAGAAGGCCGGCGACGGCTCGAAGGTCGGTCCGGAAATCGACGCCTACGGGATCGAGCTCATCCCGACAGTGATCGTCGAGGACGCCGAGTCGGGCGAGGAACTCGCGCGGTTCGTCGAAGACGCCGACGAACCGATCGCCGTCCACCTGGCCGAACAGCTCGACGCCTGATCGCGCCTTCGACCGACCGCTCACGAACGCTTTTGACACCAGCCGCCCAATCAATCGGTGATGAGCCTTGACGACGCTGCCGAGGAACTCGCCTCCACCCTCGGCGTCGACAAAACGGAGGTCAAAGCGGATCTCGAAAAGCTGGTCTCGTACTCGGTGCCGATGGACGAGGCGAAACAGAGCCTGCGGCGCAAGTACGGCGACGCGGGATCGAGCAGCGGCCAAAGCGGCTCGCCGCCGAAGACGGAGATCGACGACATCACGCCGGAATCGGGCAACGTGAGCGTCACCGCGCGGGTGTTGACCGTCGGGAAGCGATCGATCCGCTACGAGGGTGAAAACCAGATCATCTTCGAGGGCGAACTCGCCGACGAGAGCGGGCGAATCTCCTACACCGCGTGGAACGACTTCTCGCTGTCGCCCGGCGACACGATCACAGCAGGTAACGCGGGCGTCCGCGAGTGGGACGGTGAACCCGAACTGAACCTCGGCGGATCGACGACCGTCACGATGCAAGAGGAACCGCTCTCGGTACCATACGAGATCGGAGGCGAGCGCGACCTCATCGACCTCGAACCCGGCGATCGCGGTCGGACGGTCGATGCCAAGGTGCTGGAGGTCGAGCGCCGGACAATAAACGGCCGGGACGGCGAAACCGAGATCCTGAGCGGTGAGATCGGCGACGAGACGACCAGGCTCCCGTTCACCGACTGGGACCCTCACTCCGAGATCGCGGCGGGGGCGTCGGTCCGCCTCGCGGACGTGTACGTCGACGAGTTCCGCGGTGTCCCCTCGGTCAACGTGACCGAATTCACGGCGGTCGAGTCGATCGGTGACGTCGAGGTCAACGAGTCGGCCACTGAGATGACAGTCAGGGCGGCGGTCGAATCCGGCGGCGTCTACGACGTGCTGTTGACCGGGAGCGTGATCGAGGTCAGGGACGGTTCCGGGCTGATTCAGCGGTGTCCCGAGTGCGGCCGCGTCGTCCAGAACGATCAGTGTCGGACCCACGGACAGGTGGATCCCGAAGATGACATGCGGGTGAAAGCGATCCTCGACGACGGGACCGAGACGGTGACGGTCATCCTCGGCAGCGATCTCACCGCCCGCGTGTATGGCGGCTCACTCGAAGACGCCCTCGACCACGCCCGCGATGCGATGGACCGAGGAGTCGTCGCCGAGCGCATCGCCGACGCGCTCGAGGGACGGGAGTTCAGCGTTCGCGGCGCGCTCTCGGTCGACGAGTACGGCGCGAACCTCAACGCGACCGCGTTCGACGAGCGCGCCGACGATCCGAAAGCGCTCGCGACGGCTTTCCTCTCGGAGGTGGACGCATGAGCGGTTCGGCACCCGGTCGCCGCGAGGTTGCCTACCGAATCTTCGCCGCAGAGTTCGACGACGCCGAGCTCTCCCACAGCGAGAGCGACGAGGAGCGCGCGCCGAACTACGTCGTCTCGCCGACCGGCGCGCGGATCAACCGGCTGTTCGCCGTTGGGGTACTCACCGAAGTCGAGGACGTGAACCAAGAGATGATCCGCGGTCGCCTCGTCGATCCGACCGGGGCGTTCGTCACCTACGCTGGCCAGTACCAGCCGGAGGCGCTTGCGGCACTCGAACGCGCCGAACCCCCGGCGTTCTTCGCGCTGTCGGGAAAGGCACGAACCTACGAACCCGACGACGGGGACCGGATATACACCTCGGTTCGCCCGGAATCGGTCAGCGAAGTCGACGCGAAGACGCGTGATCGGTGGGTCGTCACGACCGCAGAACGGACGCTCGAACGGATCGGCGTGATGGCGAGCGCCATCGAATCGGGGCTGGCCGGCGAACAGCTCCGCGCCGCGCTCGTCCACGCGGACATCGACGACCGCCTCGCTGACGGCGTCGCGCTCGCGCTCGATTACTACGGGACCTCACCGGAGTATCTCGCGGCGCTTCGGGAGGTCGCGATCGACGCCGTTCGGGTCGTCGCCGGCGAGCGCGACGAGGTGGGACGACTCGAACTCGCGCCGGGCGAAGGGGCCGGCGACCCGAGCGCGCTCGCGACGGTCGATCTCTCGGGCGCGCCCTCGCCCGGAACTGCAGCGGCCGCGGCCGCCGCGGTCGAGTCGGATGGCGAGGGGGAGCCCGCGCCGACGAACGGTGAGACGCTGGGAGCGACTGGCGTCGAAGCCGACTCGGAGCCCACCTCTGCATCGAGTTCGGCGGAGTCGTCCGAATCGGAGACGGACCCCGTTGATCGAAAAGCGGCGAGCGAGATCGGGGGCGAATCGGCGGACGAACGCAGCGCGGGGGCGGAGACAGAAATCGAATCCGAACCAGGATCGGTGTCGGAGCCAACCGATGAACCCACGGCCGAGCCGGAGCTGGAACCTGAATCGGAACCCGAACTCGACACAGCGAGCGAGCCCGCAGTTCAGGACGACGAGCGCGAACCTGACGCCGAGGCCGAGGCGGAGTTGGACGACTTCGATCCCGCCGAGTTCGAACTGGACGAGGAGGAACGACGCGAGGTTGAAGAGGAGTTCGGGACGGAGTTCTCGACCGCGGACGAGGTCGAGCCCGCCGACATCGAACCCGAGGGCGTCGCCGAGGAGCCGGCCGACGTCGAAGCCGAACCGGACGTGCCGGAGACGGAGGCTGAAACGCCGGTAGAAACTGAAACCGACGCGGATGAAACCGTGCCGGCCGAGGAGTCGGTAGCTGCTCAGGAAACTGACACCGACGAGGGCCAGAAAGCGGTCGACGAGGGGCTGACAGCCGACGAGCCAACAGCCGAGGGAGACGTCGATCTCAGCGCGGCCGTCATGGATGCGATGAAACGCCTTGACGACGGCGACGGTGCCGACAAAGCGGACCTCGTCGCGACGGTGGCCGAGGAGGCCGGCGTCGACGAAGACGCCGTCGCGGAGGCGATTCAGGACGCGCTCATGAGCGGTCAGTGTTACGAGCCGGCGGACGGAACGCTGAAGCCGATCTGAATGCTCGAGCCGATCCTCGGCAATCCCGCCGTGATCGCGGCGTGCGGGTCGGAACGGGTCCTCGTCGTCGCGGACTACCACGCGGGGCTCGAAGTCGGACTGCGACGCGACGGCGTCGAGATCGACAGCCGCGCGGAGCGGCGGCGTGAGAGCGTACTGGGGCTGCTCGATCGCCACCCGGTCGACCGGGTGCTCTTTCTCGGTGATCTCGGCGACAGCATCGGTGAGCCGGGACGCGAGGAGCGCGCCGAACTACGAGCGCTGCTGAAGGCGGTGACCGACGAGGTACCCGTGACCGTGACGAAGGGCAACCACGACGGGGCGATCGAAACCGTCGTCGGCGGATTCGGCGGCGTCGACGTGACCGATGGGGACGGCGTCCGGATCGGCTCCGTCGGCTTCTGTCACGGCCACACGTGGCCGGCCGAGTCGGTCGCCGCGGCCCCGCTCGTCTGCACCGCCCACGAACACCCGCTCGTCCGGTTGACCGACTCGGTCGGCGGCCGACGGACCGAGCGCGTCTGGCTCCGCGGACGCCTCGATCCAGAGGGATTCTCGAGGTATCCCGAGGTCGGCGACGAATTGGTCGTCTGCCCGGCGTTCAACGATCTCTCGGGCGGTACGGCCGTCAACGAGGGCGACGGATTCCTCTCGCCGTTTCTCCCGGATGGGCTCACAGCGGGCGAGGCGTATCTGTTGGACGGGACCCGGCTCGGCCCGTATCGACGCGCCTAGACGGCGAACGGGTCGGCTACCGATCGTCCTGCAGCCACGCGATGGCTTCGGCCATGTCGTGTTTCGGCGGCGAGCAGGTGAACGACCGGCAGGCGTACACCGTCTCTCGCCCGTCGATCGCGTCGCGTTCGGCCCAGATGGGTGGCGACGAATCGAGGTCGAGCCGGTCGAGCCACGCCGACAGCGCCTCCTCGGTGGGCGGTCGGACCGTGAGAATCCGCGCCGGGAGATAGGCGTCCGCGAGCGTCTCGCGCCACGCTGCCGGGAGCTCCTCGGCCGCGATAGTCAGTTCGGCGGTTCCGGCGGCTCGATCGACCGCCGCGAGGACGAGCGACGTGTACGAGAGCGGGTCCGACTCCAGCGTCGACGCGTGTGTTTCGAGGACCGACTCGGCAACCGGATCGAACCCGGCGTTGGGGGCGAAGTGCGACAGTGCCGACAGCAGTTGGACGGCGACGCCAGCGCTCGACGGCGTCGAGCTGTCGACGAGCTGTTGGGGTCGCGCGAGGAGCGTCTCGCCGTCGACCGGCGTGAAATACAGCGTCCCCTCGTCCTCGTCGTAGAACCGCTCGCGGATCGCCCGCCCGAGATCGAGCGCGAACTGCAGATGCTCGACGTCGCCGGTCACCTGGTAGGTGTCGAACGCACCGCGCCCGAGGAAGGCGTAGTCCTCGAGGTAGCCGGGAATGCCGACCTCGCCGCGCTCGAAGCGACGATACAGGCGTCTGTCCTCGGCGTCCCACAGATGTTCGCGGCAGAACGAGAGCGCGTCTTCGGCGCGGTCCACATACGAGGAGTCGAGGACGAGCGAACCTTCGGCGTACGCCGAGATCATCAGCCCGTTCCACGCCGCGAGGACCTTCTCGTCGCGAGGGGGGCGCGAACGCGTCTCGCGGGCCTCGAAGAGCTCCTCGGTCGCCTCGTCGATCAGTTCCTCCACCGCGTCGGTACCCATGACGGAATCGGCGGCGAGTTCGCTCGCCGGCGTCGACTCGGTGAGGACCGTCGTGTTGTTCTCGAAGTTCCCCCCGTCGGTGACGCCGTAGCGCTTGCAGAACAGGTCGGCCGCGGTCCCGTCGTCGACGGCGTCGCGAACCGCCTTCGGCGTCCAGACGTAGAACGCGCCTTCCTCGCGGCTACCGGTGCTGTCGGCGCTTTGGGCGTCCAGCGTCGAGTAGAAACCGCCCTCGGAGTGCGTGAGTTCGCGCTCGACGAATTCGAACGTCTCGCGGGCGACCTCGGCGTATCGCTCCCGGCCGGTCAGCTGGTAGCCGGCGAGGAACGCCCGGGTGATCTCGGCGTTGTCGTAGAGCATCTTCTCGAAGTGCGGGACGGTCCACTCGCGGTCGACGCAGTAGCGGTGGAAGCCGCCGCCGACGTGATCGTAGAGCCCGCCGGATGCCATCGCGTCGAGCGTCTCGAGGCCGACGTCGAGATACGTCCCCCGGTCGGTCCGGTCGTGGGCCCGAAACAGGAGGTGAATCCGACCGGCGTGGGGGAACTTCTGTCCGCTTCCCCAGCCGCCGTGCTCCCTGTCGGCACCGCGGACGGCGGCGTTCGCCGCGGCGTCGAGAAATCCGTCGTCAGGTGCCTCGCGGGTCCGGTCAGGCGTCCCCTCGAGCTCGTTGCGCGCCGAGGTGGCCCACTGGTCGGCCTGGGCTTCGAGCTGCGGTCTGCGTTCGGGATCGCTCCACGCGGTGGCGATATCGTCGAGCACGGAGCCGAAGCTCGGCATGTTGCTCGTCGGCTCCGGCGGGAAGTACGTCCCGACGTGGAACGGCTCTCCGTCCGGTGTGAGCCACACCGAAAGGGGCCACCCGCCCGAGCCGCGGACCATCTGACAGACGTTCATGTAGAGGGTGTCGACGTCGGGGCGCTCCTCGCGGTCGACCTTGATCGGCACGAAGTTCTCGTTCAGCCGGCGGGCGATCGCCGGGTCATCGAAGCTCTCCTCGGCCATGACGTGACACCAGTGACAGGCGGCGTAGCCGATCGACAGGAAGATCGGCACGTCGCGTTCCCTGGCGAGTTCGAGCGCCTCCTCGTCCCACGGTTGCCAGGCGACCGGGTTCTCGGCGTGCTGGCGGAGGTACGGCGAGGCGGTCTTGTCGAGGCGGTTTTCCATACCGACGACAGGATCTCGCGATACTAAACGCCGTGGCTTTCGGCGGCGACCGCAAACGCAGCCCTCGATCAGTTCGTCTCGAGATCAGTCGGGCGCTGTTACAGCGATCGCCGGAGGATCCCCTCGACGTCGGTCTGCTCGACGCGACGCGGGTTACCGACGAGGATCCGCTGGATCTCCATGGTGTCGGCAGCCAACTGCTCGATGGCGTCCTCGTCGACGCCGAACGCCTCGATTCCCTGTGGGATCCCCACGTCGTCCGAGAGCTTGCTGACGGCTTCGGCCGCGCGATCGGCCCGCTCGTCGCGGCTCAACCCGTCGACGTTTTCGCCCATGAGCTCTGCGATCTCGCCGTAGCGCTCGAACGCGCTCGGCGCGTTGAATCGCATGACTTCTGGCAACAGCGTGGCGACCGTTTCGCCGTGCGGCGTGTGGTACTCGCCCGCGACCGGGTACGCGATGGCGTGAGTCGCGCCGACGCCGGCGTTGGTGAACGCGATCCCGGCGAGCATGCTCGCGAGCGCCATGTTCCGTCGGGCCTCGAGGTCCTCGCCGTTGTTGACCGCGCGCCGGAGGTTGTCGCTGATCAGATCGATCGCCTTCCGTGCGAGTTGGTCTGTGAAGGGGTTCCGGCCGTCGTAGTCGGGACGCTCGTCGGGTGAGTCGGGGCGCGGCTTGGCGTCGTAGGGACGGGTCGTGAACGCCTCGATCGCGTGCGTCAGCGCGTCCATTCCCGAGGCCGCGGTCGGGCCCGGCGGCAGCGAGACGGTGAGCGCCGGATCGATGACCGCGAGGTTCGGATACTGGTGGCGGCTGGAGATGCCGACCTTCAGCTTCTTGTCGGGCAGGGAGATGACTGTGACGGGGGAAGTCTCCGAGCCGGTCCCGGAGGTCGTCGGGACGGCGATCGTCGGGACGCCGGGGTCCGGGATCGCTTTGCCCTCACCCGTGGGCGGCGCGACGTAATCGAGGATGTCGCCGCCGTGCTCGTGGACGATGCCGGTCGTCTTCGCCACGTCGAGAGAGCTACCGCCGCCGACGCCGACGATGACGTCGGGGTCGAACTCGGCCGCGAACTCGACGGCTGCCTCGTAGACGTCGACGGACGGATCGGGCTGGACGTCCGAGAAGACCGCGTGCTCGGCGTCGTCGGGTAACGCGTCGATGACTTCGTCGGCGATGCCCGCGGCGAACACGCCCTCGTCCGTGACGACCATCGCGGCCGAGCAGTCCAGGTCGTCGAGTTCCGCGGCGAGTTCGTCAATCGCGCCGGTTCCGAACTTGACGCGGTCGGCCATGCTAAACTCCCAGACGGTCTCCGCTTCGAACATACTCGAAACTGCTCTGTGAGCCGCATTAAATCCTCCCACATCCAGCGCGTGAGCCACCGCTTCGCGGCGTTATTTGACCAGTCCTTCACGCTCTTCGAGCGACGCCCGCCGGATCTTCCCGGAGCTGGTCTTCGGGAGGTCGTCGACGAACTCGATCTCGCGGGGGTACTCGTACGCGGCGAGCCGGCTTCTGACGTCGCTTCGGAGCCGGTCGGCGAGATCAGTCGACGCCTCGTACCCGGGCGCGAGCGTGACGAACGCCTTCGGCACCTCACCGCGCTCCTCGTCGCGGACGCCGATCACGCCCGCGTCGGCGACCGCATCGTGTGCCGACAACGCCTCCTCGATCTCGACGGGGCCGATCCGGTATCCGGCCGAGATGATGACGGTGTCCTTCCGGGAGACGAACTCGACGAAACCGTCCTCGTCCATCCGGCCGAGGTCCTCGGTCAACAGCCAGCCGTTCTGTACCTTGCTCGCCGTGGCTTCGGGCTTGTTCCAGTACTGCTTGAAACAGACCGGGTTCCCCTCGTATCTGACGGCGATCTCTCCGGTCTCGCCGCGGTCGACAGTCGGTTCGGCGGTCTCGGGATCGACGATCACAACGTCGTGTCCCGGCCCGATGGGGCCAATCTTGCCGTCCTTCGAGTCGAGGAGCTTCGTGCAGTCGCCGACGGTCATGTTGGCCTCGGTCTGACCGTACGCCTCGTGGACGGCCGCCCCGTCGAAGACCGCCTCGGCCCACTCGACGATCGTGTCGCCGAGCGACTCGCCGCCGCTCGGGATGCAACGGACGCTGGAGACATCCCACCGCTCGGGGGCGTCGAGTTGCTCCATCATCCGGAGCGCCGTTGGCGGCGCGAAGAAGTTCGTCACGTGGTGTCGTTCGAGGAGATCCATGGCCGTCTCTGGGTCGAACGAGCCGTCAGCCGTGTGGGCGACGACGGGGCGGCCGTAGTAGAGCCCGGGGAAGACGACGTCGAACAGCGTCGCCACCCAGGCCCACTCGGAGGGGGTCCAGAACACGTCGTCGTCGTTCAACTCCAGATTGCAGAAGCTCGTGATGAAAAGCGGTAGATTGCCGAGCAGGACGCGGTGAGCGTGACGGACGCCCTTCGGATCGCCGGTCGTGCCCGAGGTGTAGATGATGATGGCGTCGTCGTCGGCCGCGGTGTCGACCGTCTCGAAGCGCTCCGAGGAGGACGACAGAACCGTTCCGAACGCCGTTTCGTCGCCCGTCGGTTCGGCGTCGCCGATCGTGACGACCGTCTCCAGCGATGGGACATCCCCATGGCTCTCCCGGAGCGTTTCGACGTTCGAGCCGTCGACGAAGCAGGCGACCGATTCCGAATCGTCGAGTCGATACGAGAGCGCGTCGGTCCCGAAGAGCGTGCTCAGGGGGACGGAGACGGCACCCAGTTTCCAGCAGGCGACGTGCGCGACCACCGTCTCGGGGCGCTGGCGGGCGTTGATCCCGACTCTGTCACCGCGGGAAACGCCGCGTTCGCGGAGGAACGCCGCCGTCGCGTCGGCCTCCTTGCGGAGCCGTTCGAACGAGTACATCTCGCCGTTTCCGTCCCCGTCGTCGGCGACGAGCGCCGTCCGATCGCCGTCTTCACACCACCGATCACAGATGTACGACGCCATGTTGAATCGCTCGGGAACCTCCCACTCGAACGAGTCGAGCAGGTCGTCGTACTCGGTCCACTCGCGCTCGTAAAACCGGTACGCCTCGAGGTCGGGGATAGTTGACATATCGTATCACACAGGTATGAGCGACATACGTATTGTGGTATGCCTTATCGTGTCTCGGCGGCGGTGAATCGCCCGCAGGTATGCACAAGCGTGGATACAGTAGGGGGTCGCAAGGGCAACGTTTAGGCTTCTCCGTGCACCGATCTCGGATATGACAGAGACGGTGCTTCTCGTCGGCGGCGGTGGCCGCGAACACGCGATCGCCCGCGCTGTGGCGAGGGCCGAAGACGGCGAACTGTACGCGTGTGCGTCGAACCGTAACCCCGGGATCGACGCGATCGCGTCGGGCTACGAGACGATCGACGAGACGGACGGTGACGCGATCGTCGAGTACGCCGAATCGGTCGGCGCGACGCTCGCGGCGGTCGGCCCCGAGTCGGCGCTCAACGCGGGCGTGGCTGACGCCCTCGACGACGCCGGGATCTACGCGTTCGGCCCGCGGGAGGCCGAGGCGAGGATCGAGACGGACAAGGCATTCCAGCGGGAGTTCATGGCCGAACACTCGATTCCGGGCTGTCCGACCTTCGCGACGTTCGAGAGCGGCGAGGAAGCCGCCGACTACATCCGCGAGTACGACGGCGACCTCGCGATCAAACCGCGCGGGCTGACCGGCGGGAAGGGCGTCCGCGTCATCGGCGACCAGATCACCGAGGCGGAAGGAATCGAGTTCGTCCTCGGCAGCGAGTACGAGTCGTTCGTCCTCGAGGAACGGCTGATCGGCGAGGAGTTCACGATCCAGGCGTTCGTCGCGGACGGGGAGTACCGCGTCTCGCCGGCCGTGCAGGACCACAAGCGTGCCTTCGAGGGCGACGAGGGGCCGAACACCGGCGGGATGGGCTCCTACAGCGACTCGACGCCCCAGCTGCCGTTCATGACCGAGGCCGACTACGACGACGCGGTCGAGGTCATCGACGCCGTTGTCGAGGCGATGCCCGACTACAAGGGGATTCTCTACGGCCAGTTCATGCTGACGACCGAGGGGCCGAAGGTCGTCGAGTTCAACGCCCGCTTCGGGGATCCCGAAGCGATGAACACCCTGCCCGTGCTGGCCACCGACTTCGTCGACCTGCTTGTCGCGGGACGGGAGGGCGAGTCGCTCCCCGAACTCGAGTTCGAGCCGAAGGCGACGGTCTGTAAGTACGCCGTCCCCGAGGGCTACCCGACCGATCCGAAGGCGGGCGCGAAGGTGGCGATCAACGCCGAGAGCGCCGGCGACGCCCAGCTGTTTTACGCGAGCGTCGACGCCCGCGAGGACGGGATCTACACGACGACCTCTCGGTCGTTCGCCGTCGTCGGGGTCGCCGACTCAATCGCCGAGGCCGAGGCGGTCGTCGAAGATGCCTTCGATCGGACCGGAACGGACGGCCTGCGCGTCCGCCACGACATCGGGACGGCCAAGCTGGTGCAAACGCGGATCGACCACATGCGGGAACTGCGCGAGTAGCGGTTTATATACTGCTCCGAGCGGTCACGGGTGGGATTTATAAGTAATACGTGATCCGCAGAGCCATTTTTAAACACTATTTCGGCATTCATGAGGGGAGAGTTTATACATGGGGCGCGGTCTCCGCGGATCTGTTTATAAATAGAACGCGATACATCGTCGAAAGGCAGTCACCGCCACGAATGATCCGTTCGGCTTACCCCGTTTGGACGCGTCCCTCAGAAACAGTATTATCGAGTGTTTCTCGTACTCTCGGCAGGTAACTCGCCTAAAAAGTCGTATGAAATGTCGCGACGCCGTGCGGATTATTTATGGGGATCCAGCATGTCGTAGCTGCGCTCCCACTCGTAGCTGTCGTCGTGGTAGCGCTCGGCCAGCGGCACTTCGGGCATCTCGCCGACAGCGCGCTTTTCTTGTCCGTACGACGGGCGGTCAGCGTCCTGGTAGTACCGACCGGTCAGCACCTTCCCCTCGTGGAGCGCCGTTTCCGTCTCGAACATCATCTCGGCGGCCTCGCGGCGGTCCGTGATGTCGAAGTCGTACTCGTCGTTCTCCTGCACGTCGATGTAGGGGACGTACTGTTTGGCGTCCTTGTTCCAGGTCGGACACTGCGTGAGGAAGTCGACGTGGGAGAACCCGTCGTGCTCGATCGCCTCGACGAGGATCTCTTGGGCCTGGTTCGGGTTGACAGCGGCCGTGCGGGCGACGTAGGACGCCCCCGAGGTGAGCGACAGCGACAGCGGCCGGACGGGATCCTTTGCCGAGCCGTGGGGCTGCGTCTTCGATTTGTGCCCCTTCGGACTCGTCGGTGAGGTCTGGCCCTTCGTCAGCCCGAAGATCTCGTTGTTGAACACGATGTAGGTCATGTCGTGGTTCTCCCGGGCCGTGTGGGTGAAGTGGTTGCCGCCGATCCCGTAGCCGTCGCCGTCGCCGCCCGCGGCGACGACCTCGAGGTCGGGGTTGGCGAGCTTCGCCGCCCGGGCGACCGGGAGCGACCGGCCGTGCAGCGTGTGGAAACCATAGCTCTCGAAGTAGCTGTTCAGCTTGCCCGAACAGCCGATGCCGGTCGCCAACAGCACCTCGTCGGGGTTCTTCCCGAGTTCGGTCATCGCGCCCTTCAGCGCCTTGAGGACGCTGAAGTCGCCGCATCCCGGACACCACGTCGCCTGCGGCTCGATGCCGGGCGTGAAGTCCTCGCGCTGTACCTCCCGTTTCTCTCCGATCGCGTTGAACGCACTCATGGATTAGTCACCTGCCGCGGGGACGAACGTCGTCGTCGGCGCGGGGTCGTCGCCCCCGATTATCGCTTCGAACCCGTCGACGATCTCGCCGGGTTCGAACGGGTTGCCGTTGTATTTCAGAAGGCTGTGCATCTTCGGGCCGAACCGACCGAGCTCCTTCTGGATGAGGCCGCGGAACTGCGCGCTCGCGGTCATCTCGACGACGAGCGCCTCATCGACCGAGGAGAGGAACTCCGTCAGCTCCTCCTCGGCCAGCGGCATCAGATCGGAGACGCCCATCGACCGGACGCTGTGGCCCTCGTCGTTGAGCCGATCGACGGCCTCTTCGACGGTGCCTTGTTGGCTGCCGAACGTGATGATGCCGTAGTCGGCGTCCTCCGGACCGCGGTACGTCTGGTTGCTCGACTCCTTGGCGTCGAGATCGCCGCGGATGGAGTCGAGTTTGCCGATCCGCCGTTCGAGTTGGGCGGCGCGGTTGTCGGGGTCCTCGCTGATGTGACCCTGTTCGTTGTGCTCGTTGCCGGTCGCGAGGAAGCGACCGCCCTTCTGACCGGGGATCGATCGCGGCGAGACGCCGCGCTCGTTGCCGGGGTCGTGCTGGAAGCGGCTGAACTTTCCGGAGGCGTGGTGGGCCGCCTCGGCGATCTCCTCCTCGGTGAGCGTCGCGCCGAGGCCCGGATCGGGCTCGCGGTCGAAGAAGGATTCGTCGACGTTTCTGAGCTCGCCGCCGATCTTCTGATCGTACAACACGATCGCCGGGAGCTGATAATCGTAGGCGATCTCGAAGGCCGCACGAGTCTGCTCGTAGGCCTCCTCGACGTTCCCGGGCGCGAAGACGACCCGACAGGAGTCGCCCTGGCTCGTGTACAGGACGTGTTCGAGGTCGCTCTGTTCGGGCTTCGTCGGCATCCCGGTCGAGGGACCGGCGCGGGTCGCCTCGATGAGGACGACCGGTGTCTCGGTCATCTCTGCGAGGCCGAGCGGTTCGCTCATCAGGGCGAACCCGCCGCCACTGCTGCCCGACATCGCCTTGACGCCGGCGTGCGACGCGCCGAGGGCGAGCGCCGCCGCGGCAATCTCGTCTTCGACCTGCTCGGAGATACCGCCGACCTCGGGAAGGTACTGGCTCATGAGCGTGTACACCTCGGTCCACGGCGTCATCGGGTAGCCGGCGATGAACCGACAGCCCGAATCGAGCGCACCGAAGGCGATAGCGTTGCTGCCCGAGAGCAGCACCTGCTCCTCCTCGTGTTCACCCGTCGGCATTCGGAGGTCGTGGGTGAACTCTTTCGCTTTGACCTCGTCGTAGGCGATCTGAAGAATGTCGAGGTTTGTCTCCAGGATCTCGCCGGACATCGCGTCGGCCATCAGATCCTCGATGTGGTCGAGATCGTAATCGAGGAGCGCGGCGGTCGCGCCGACGCCGGCGGTGTTCCGCATGACCTCGCGGCCCTTCTCACGGGCGAGGCTCCGGAGATCGAGCGGGTAGACGTGCCAGTCGTTCTCCTCGACGCGCGCCTCGAACTCGGGGACCTCCTCGATGTCGATGAGCCCCTCGTCGTAGATGATGATGCCGCCCTCGCGGAGTTCGTCGAGGTTCTCGACGATTGGCTTGAGTTCCTCGTTGCCGTAGATGGCCTCTTCCTGCGGATTTCTGGCGAACGAGTCGCCGAGGGCCAACAGGAAGTTGTAGCCGTCGCCCCGGGATTTCACCGGTTCAGAGGCGGCGCGCACCTCGACGTAGGTGTGGCCGCCGCGGATGCGCGACGGATAGTGTCGGTGCGTGAATACGTCGAGCCCCGATCGCATCAACGCTTTCGCGAAGTTCTGGCTCGTCGAGTCGATTCCGTCGCCGGAACCACCCGCGATTCGCCAGATGAGTTCGTCTGTCATTGGATATCACTGCGCCCGTAGGCGCGTTATCGAAAGTTTGGACGCGCATAATAAAAGCATTTGCTACACATTGGCATGCATTAATTATGATATAGGTGTATTAATCACGATGCACTCGGCGGGTTTCGGCGACTCGCGGTCAGGGTCACTCGCTGCCGTGCGGTCTGACGAGCACTTTGATCGCCTCCCGTTCGTCCATCGCCCGATACCCCTCGGGGACGCCGTCGAGATCGACGGTCTTCGTGAAGATCGGACTCGGATCGAGCGTGCCGGCCAACACGTCCGCCATCAGCTCTTCGGCGTAGGCTCGAACCGGCGCGACGCCACCGTCGAGCGCGACGTTCCCGCCGAACAGCCCGAACACGTCGAGTCCCTCCGATGTGACGCCGTGCGGAACCCCGACGTAGCCGACGGTGCCGCCGTCGCGGCAGATCTCAATGGCGGCGTTCATCGCCGATGCCGCGCCGACGCACTCGAGGACGTGGTTCGGGCCGCCGTAAGTGGTCTCTTTCGCCCGCTCGATCGCCTCCTCGCCCCGAGCGTTGATCGTCTCGGTCGCGCCGAACTCGGCAGCGAGGTCGAGCCGATTCTCGTGGTGGCCGACCGCAACGATCCGTTCGGCACCCAGCCTGCGGGCCGCGAGGACGCCACAGAGGCCGACCGCCCCGTCGCCGACGACGACGCAGGTCGACCCGGTATCGACGCCGGCGCTCACCGCGGCGTGGTGGCCGGTCCCCATCACGTCGGTCAGCGGGAGCAGCGACCGAAGCGTATCCTCGTCGTCGGCGTGGCGCTCCGGCACCCGAACGAGCGTCCCGTCGGCGTGTCTCGCGCGGACGTACTCGCCCTGACCGCCGCCGTTGTCGCCGCCCCACGAATCGCCGTTCACACAGGACGTGTGGAGCCCCTTCCGGCAGAACTCACAGTAGCCACAGCTGATCAAAAAGGGCGCGAACACCCGATCGCCGGGCTCGACGGAGCGAACGTCGTCGCCCACGGCCTCGACGATTCCCATCGGTTCGTGGCCGACGGGGGAGCCGTCTTCCCGGTCGCTATCGCCGCGGTAGAACCACAGGTCCGAGCCGCAGACTGCGGTGTGGGTGACGCGAACGATGGCGTCTGTCGGCGCTTCGATCGCGGGACGCGGAACGTCCTCGATCGCGATCTCTCGGGGACCGCGGTAGATTGCGGCGCGCATACGCGGGACATCGTATGCGCGGAGGAAAAAACCCGTTGTCGCGAGCGATTGTGTTGGGCCGCGGGAAAACCGGAACAAACTCGTACTTTGTTTATCCATATGCCACGATCCGACGGAGGCCACAGGCTTATTACCCACAATGTCATAGCCCCGACTGAAGCGAATGTCTCTCATCGAGCTCATCGCGGGGGTCGAAGACCACGAGAAGACGTTGACGGTCTTCAACGCCGACAAGGAGACGATCGCGACCCTCCGCGAGCAGTTTCACGACCGAAATCTCTCCGTCTTCGGAGAACACACACCGAGCGGTAAGCCGGAGGCGTTCGCGGTCCTCGCCGACGGGGACGAGTTCGTCACCGCCGCCGCGATCGAGACGATCCTCGATTCCAACGCCGACATCGATCCGACCGCCGAACCCCAAACGACCGATCCGGCCTTCGATGGGGACGCATACCGTCCGATCCTCGATCACCTCGACGAGACGATGTTCACCTCCTACGACATCGATCAGATGGTCGCCGCCTCCCGAGAGATCGAGGACCGCGCCTGGCGCATCGGAAAGGGCTCCATCCACTCGGGCTTTCAGAAGCTTTCGATCATCGCTGAGCAGATGGATATCTACGAACAGTTGGCTGGAAAAAGCGGCCTCGACGTCCACGCCTACGCCGCGCCCGACGCTGACGTACCCGATCACGACACCGACCTCACGATCCACGTCGAACGGAGCGACGAGATCGAACGCACCTGGTTCGTCGCTTACGACGGCGCGGGCATCGACGTGAACAAGTGCGCCCTCCTGGCAGAAGAGCGAGAGTCCAGAGCGTTCTACGGCTTTTGGACCTACGACCCCTCGACCGTCGATTGGATCATCGACCACCTCGAATCCACGTACGGACTCATCGAATCGCGCTGAATCGGCGACTCGAGGGCCCGGCAAAAGCTTTTAGCTCCGAACGCGCTCGACTCGGTACGTCCCTGTTTCCGACCGAGATGCGAAGCATGCGGTTTCGGTACGAACGACTCCACGTCGACGAGTTCGATCCCTGGGAGCTGTACGAACACGGCCGCGCCGATGCGCCCGACATCGAGGAGCTCACGAGGCACATCCGGTGGGACCCCTACGACATCCCCGAGGCGGCGTTCGAGTGGGTCGAGCGCTGTAGCGACGCCTTCGATTCCGGTGAGGACGCGACCTACGTCCTGCGGCCGAGAAACGGCGAGTACGCCGAGGAGTTGGCGGGGCCTTCGAACCTCGCGGTCGATCGGGATCGCCGGATCGGGATCATGGGGATCTGGCTCCGAAAGCCGCTGTGGGGGCGGTGATGTTCGGGGGATCGGGCAGCCTGATTCTTCGAGCTCGCGTTCGATCGGCTCGATCTCGCCGTCGTCGTCGCTCAACACGATCCGGCGAACGACAACGCCCGGCAGGCCATCTCAGCGTAGATCGAGCGCTTCGGTGGCCAGAAGGAGAGACGAATCGGAAACTCGCTCGTCGTCAACGGCGAGCCTCGCGACGCCGTTCGCTACAGCGTCGCGAGCGAGGAATGAGAGCGAACTAGAGAGTGACGGCGAGGGGCTACCACTGCGCCTGCCCGTAGATCAGGTTCCGCTGGATCTCGTTCGCGCCCTCGTAGATCACCGGCACGCGCACATCCCGGTAGACGCGAGCGATGCGGTTCTCGGCGAGGACGGACCGGCCGCCGTGTAGTTGCATCCCCCGTTCGGCGCACTCCATCGCGGTTTCGGTCGATTTGACTTTTGCCATCGCGGCCCAGTGGCCCGCGTTGTCGTTGTCGAGGACGCGGTCGGCCGCCTGCCAGTTGAGCGTCCGGGCGGCCTGAAACTCGGTGACCATGTCCGCGAGGTCGTGTTGGACCGCCTGAAACTCGTTCACCTGGCGACCGAACGCCGATCGACCGTGGACGAAGTCGGCGGCCTCCTCTATCGCCGCGGCGGCGAGGCCGAGGCCGTGGCCGCCGACGATGATCCGGCCGTGGTTGAAGAACTCCGCGACCATGTAGAAGCCGGCCCCCTCAACGCCGATGAGGTTCTCCTCGGGGATCCGCGCGTCGTTGAACTCGATGTGCGCCTGTTTGGAGGCGCGAAAGCCCATCTTCTCGGGGATATGCTCGGCGTCGTAGCCGTCGATATCGGTCGGGACGATGAACATCGAGAAGTTACCGTATCGGTCGTCCGGGTCGTCGCCGGTCTTCGCGTAGAGGGTGATCCAGTCGGCCTCGACGCCGTTGCCGATCCAGTACTTCTCGCCGTTCAGCACCCACTCGTCGCCCTCTTTCTCGGCGGTCGTCTCCATCCCCGCGAGATCGGAGCCGGTGTCGGGCTCCGAGACGGCGAGTCCGGAGATCTGCTCGTTCTCTGCGACTGGTCGGAGGTAGGTCTCTTTCTGTTCGTCGTCGCCGTACTCCTCGACGATCGCCGTCCCGAAGCTCGCGAGCTGGAGCGTGAGCGCGATCCCCGCGTCGGCGCGGTAGAACTCTTCGGCGAGCGCGAGGATCTGGTGGAGGTCGAGCCCGCGTCCGCCGTACTCCTCGCCGATGTCTTGGGCGACGAGCCCGGCGTCCATCCCGGCTTCGAGGACCTTCCAGGGGTACTCGCCGGACTCGTAGTGGTCGGCGGCGTTGGGCGCGATGTGTTCGGCGGCGAACGCCCGCGCCTCGCGTTTGATCTCGCGCGCGTGCTCCGGAACGACGGCGGTGTGCAAAAGCTCCATCTTCGAACTCGTTTAGGGTTGCTACCGGTAAATAGCTTCGTCAGGCGGAGCGTCACGCGCAGTGTCTCTCGGCGGCGACTCGAAGATGTTCGTCCGCGTGGGACCGAGCGAGGGGCTTATTTCGGAGACGCCCCTTTTGTCGACAATGAGCGAACCCGCCCGGTTGGACCGCATCGACCGCGCGATCATCAACGCCTATCAGGGAGGCTTTCCGGTCGTCGAGCACCCCTTCGAACCGGCCGCGGCGGCCCTTCGAGCGCGCGGCGTGGAGATCACCGCGAACGAACTGCTCGGACGGATCCAAACCCTCGACGACGACGGCGTGCTGACGCGCTTCGGCGCGCTGATAAACGCCGCCGAGATCGGCGGTGCCGCGACGCTCGTCGCCATGCACGCGCCCGAGGACCGCTTCGAGGAGATCGCGGAGGCGGTGAACGCCCACCGCGAGGTCGCCCACAACTACGAGCGCGAACACCCCTATCTCAACATGTGGTTCGTCGTCTCGGTCGCCGAGGCCGGGGCCATCGATCGCGTCCTGGAAGAGATCGAAGCCGAAACCGGCCAGGAGACGTACAACCTGCCGAAACGACAGGAGTTCCGCGTCGAGGCGAAGTTCCTGCTCGACGGGCCGATTCCCGAGGGCGACGTCGACTGCTCCGAACTCGGCCCCGAAGTCGAACCGGCCGACCGCGGCACGCTGACGCCCGAGGAGCGCGATCTCGTCGTCGAGATACAGGGTGGCCTGCCGGTGACCGAAACGCCGTACGCCGACGTGGCCGAGGCGCTCGGCGTCGAAACCGAGTGGGTCGTCGAAATGATAAAGCGGTTCGACGCGGAGGGCAAGGTCCGTCGCGTCGGCGTCGTCCCGAACCATTACGCGCTCGGCTACACAGAGAACGGGATGACCGTCTGGAACGTTCCCGACGACCTCCTCGGGGCCGTCGGCCCCGAAGTCGCCGGCTTGGAGTTCGTCACACACTGCTACGAGCGCCCCCGACACGAGGGCGTCTGGCCGTACAACTTCTTCGCGATGACGCACGGTCGGAGCGAGGCCGAGAGCGACCGACGGATCGGGCGGGTCAAAGCGAAGATGGACGAGCACTGGGACGTCGGCGATGACGACTGGGACTCGCTGTTCTCGACGCGGATTCTGAAGAAGACGGGGATCCGACTCGACGAGCGAGCCGACGCCAACACGCACGAGTGACATCCTCGCCCGCGCTAGAGGGCGGGGCTTCCTACAAGGGAAGCCTCGTCGTCGGAGGTTTCAGAACTGAAGTCCCCGAGCGTCGTCTGTCGGGATTGCCGACTCTGCTCGCGGTGTCCTGTGGTGCTCTCACAAGCACTCCCGTCACGAGGCGAGTCATCGCCCGTCGGTTTCAGCGACAGGCTCTCTCCCCGCGGGTTGAGGTGGCCGGCGATGTTGGCCGCCGCGTTGATGTCTGCTTGGTACTCCGAAACCCAACACTCCGCGTTCGTGCATCGGAACTCGGCTTGCGACGACCGCGAACCGAGGTGGCCGCAGGCGTGACACGTCTGACTGGTGTACGCCGGATTCACGAATCGCACCGGAATCCCAGCGTCACGAGCCTTATCTTCGATGCGTCCGGTGAGGCGCGCGAACGCCCAGTTGTGGAGGCGTCGGTTCAGCCGCTTGCCGTAGTTGAGATGTTCACGGATGTACGACAAATCTTCGAGGACGATAACCGGATTCTCGAAGGACCGAGCGTACTCAACGGCATCTCGGGACGCCTTCTCCACGATATCCGTCAAAGCGTTCTGGTCGAATCGTTCGTCCACGCGCCACTCAGCGTCTCGCTGTTGGAGACGGCGGAGGGTCGTGAACATCTCTTTGCGGAGGTGCCGGGCGCGTCCGCCGTCGAACAGCATCGGTTGGGTCGGAGTACCGTCCCGACAGGCACAGCCCGTCAGGAGTTTGGATTCACCGATGTCGAGGCCGACCGGCGTCAGGTCGTTCGACTCCTCTGGCTCCGCGACCTCGTACTCAACGGTGACGTGGAGTACCCAGTTGGTGCGGTTCTCGGTCAGTCGGAACTCGCCGACCGACACGCCGCCGTCGCGCAGGTCGTCCCACAACTCGCGTTGTGCGGGGTTGATGCGGAGCGGAATCCAGAACGCGTTGCCACGCCCGGCCTGCGGAACGCGCCAACAGAACTCGTGTTCTCGATCCTCGGAGTGGTCGAGACGCCACCCTCGGTTCGTGAATCGAACGGGGTGGTCCTCGTCCAACTCCTCGGCGTTGTATGTCCGGTGGAGTTGCGGGATGTAGTTCTTGAGCGCGTCCTTCGCGTAGGACGTGAGGTTGTAGCCGGTGACGACATCGTTGACCGCCGACTGCGTGTCCGCGCCGGAGTCGAAGGACTCCGAGAGAGCGTGGCGGTACGTCGCCACGGTCCGCTGAAGCCGACGCTCTTTGTGCGCCGTCGGTGGCGTGAGCGTGGCTTCGAGCGTTTTCGTGGCGGTGGCGGTCCCCCCTACTCCTACGGAACCGAAGCACATAAAACGCACAGAAGATAACAAATATGCATGCCCAAAGATGTGCGTCTACAGGTCAGCGAAGAACAGCACGAATGGCTAACCGAACTGAAAGACGAGCGGGGCTACACGTGGAAAGGATTGCTGTTGGAAGGGGCAGAGTGCCTCGACACCGACAGAACGCAGTAGTTGGACAGACAGTCAAGTGTCGCAGTCCTCCCCGCCGCAAGCGGCGGGATTTCCTGCTTGGTGAAAGATGATTCCGCTGTACCACGACTTCACGGACGAGACGGTGTTGGTGTTCGGCGGCGGGCCGGTTGGCGCGCGGAAGGCCAGACGGTTCGCGCGCGAGGCCGCGGTCGTCGTCGTGAGCCCCGAGTTCGCCGCGGACGACTACGGCGACGCGGACCTCGTGCGCGCGGCACCCGACGACGACGGCGTCGCGGCGTGGTTCGAGCGAACCGAGCCGGTGCTCGCCGTCGCCGCCACGGACGACGCGTCGGTGAACGCGGCCGTCGAGCGCGAGGCTCGCGAGCGCGGAGCGTTGATAAACCGCGCCGATCACTCCGAGGAGCGCGGCCCCGGCGGCGTCGTCGTCCCGGCGACGGTGCGGGACGGCGACGTGTCCGTGGCCATCTCGACGGGCGGTTCGTCGCCCGCGCTCGCGAAGGAGCTTCGACGGCGCATCCAGAGCGAAATCGACGGTGCGGGCGAACTCGCCGAGCTAACGGCGGACGTGCGCGAGGAGTTGAAAGCCCGCGGCGTCGATCCCGCCCGCCGCCGCCGCGCCGTCCGGACGGTCGTGCAATCGTCACGGGTTTGGAAGGATTTAGGTACGGGTGCGTCTAACCCTCGGCAGATAGTAGACGCCGTCGTCGATTCGGCGTTGGGTGAGAAGTCGTGACCAAGGGACCAGAAACCGAAGTCGTTACCGGCGTTAGCGTTTCACACAGCGACGCGCGTGTCGAACAGATCGAAACCGTCGCCGCCGACTCGACGGCGGAAGCCGTCCGCGCGCTGTACGATCAAGCCGGCGTTACGGAGGCGTTCGTCCTCCAGACGTGCAACCGCGCGGAGGCGTACGTCGTCGCCGAGACCGCGGCGGCCGGACGGGACGCGCTCGCGACGTATCTCGACGGCGTCGATCCGACCGTCGCCAGAACGCTCGATCACGAGGCGAGCCTCAGACACCTCATGTCGGTCGCTTGCGGCCTCGAGTCGCTCGTGTTGGGCGAAGACCAGATCATCGGACAGATCCGCGACGCCTACGAGACCGCGCGCGGCCTCGGGGCGATTGGGCCGACGCTGGACGACGCGCTGTTGAAAGCGCTCCACGTCGGCGAGCGAGCGCGGAGCGAGACGGCGATCAACGAGGGGACGCTCTCACTCGGCTCGGCGGCGGTACGGTTCGCCGAGTCACGACACGGGCTGGACGAGGCGACCGCGCTGGTCGTCGGAGCTGGGGAGATGGCGACGCTCGCGGCGAAGGTACTCGATGAGCCGGTCACCAGACTCATCATCGCGAACCGGACCCGGTCGAGCGCCGAATATCTCGCAAGGCAGCTCGACACGGAAACCTCGACGGTCAGGCTGGACGCACTCCCTGTCGCCGCTGCCGAGGCCGACATCGTCGTCTCGGCGACCGCAAGCCCCGAGCACGTCGTCGAGGCGGACGCGCTCGAAACCGCCGGGGAGACGTGCGTCATCGACATCGCCCAGCCGAGGGACGTCGAGCCCGACGCGGAGTCACTGCCGCACGTCTCGGTGTACGACCTCGATACGATCGAAACCGTCACCGACGAGACGAAGCTGAAGCGGCAGGCGGCCGCCGAAGCCGTCGAATCGATGATCGACGACGAGCTCAAGCACCTCCTGAGTCAGTACAAACGAAAGCGCGCCGACCAGGTCATCGGCGCGATGTACGAGGGAGCCGAACGGATCAAAGCCCGCGAGCTCCGGACCGCGATCGCACGGTTAGAGGGCGAATCGGACGACGGCGTCTCGGAGGCCGAGCGCGAGATCCTCGAATCGATGGCCGACGCCCTCGTGGGACAGCTCCTGTCGGCCCCCACCCAGAGCCTCCGCGACGCAGCCGAAAAGGACGACTGGTCGACGATCCACACGGCGTTGCGGCTCTTCGGCCCCGCCTTCGATCCGGACCCTGCAACTCCACCGACGACGCCCGATGCGATCCCCGAGGAGATGCGCGAGCGGATGCCGGCGGGCATCATCGAGCAGTTGACCGAGGACGACTGATCGATCGCGTTCGAACGCGAAAACAAGACGGCTGAGTACGTGACCGATTCCTCACAACTCGTTGAGCTTTCTGAGTAGCTGTCCCTCGTACTGCTCGTCCGCGCGGATCCCCTTCAGTTCGAGGACGTTCCGTTCGAGTTTGTCGAGCGCGACGTGGAAGGCGGTCTCCGCGCCGTACCCCTCGCCGGAGCCGGCGACCTGCCCGTGGTTCGTTCGGAGGCGGATCTGACAGTAGACCAGTGGCGTCCCGCGGAGCCGCTCTTTGTGTTCGGTGAGCCGGACGTGGGCATGATGGACCTGCATGGCCTGGTACTTGTCCGCCACGTCCGTGATGGCCTCCTGTATGTCCTCGCGGGAGATCGTCTCGAGGAGGTCGATGTTTGTGATCTGGACGTCCATGTTCTCCTCCTCGGTGTAGGTGAGCGCCCTGAGCACGTCGGTCTTCGTGAGGATGCCCGCTACTATCGTTTCGTCGTCGTCGGGCGTGACGACGAGGCCGGCGTAATTGTGGTCGAACATCCGCTCGACGGCGGCTGAAACCGTCTCCTCCCGGCCGATCGTCTCGACGGGGCTGTTCATAAGATCGTAGACGGGCAGATCGAGCATCCGATCCGTGTCTCCGGAGCGGTCGCCCTTGTGCTGGCGCTCCATCGTTCGGACGGCGAACTCGGCGATGTCGTGGGTCGTCACCATCCCGCTCAGCCGGCCGTTCTCGTTGACCACCGGCAGGCGCGAAATGTCGTTCTCTCGCAGGTAGTTGATTACCTTGCCGAGTCGGTCGTCTTCTTCGAGGGTGACGACGCTGTCGGTGTAGATCTGCTCGACGGTGAGGACGTCGAGATTGTCGAGAACCGCGTCGAGGATCTCGTCCTCGGTGACGATCCCCCACAGATCGCCGTCCTCGAAGACGGGGGCAACCTTCGTGCCGCCCTCTACGAGCATTCGAGCGACATCGCGGATGTTGGCCTCTCGTTCCACTCGGGGGACGTTGTTTCGAGCGAGGACGTTCACCTTCGCGTCATCGGCGATGTGTGACTGGATCAGCTGCCGTTCGGTGAGAATTCCGGCGTACGCACCGCCTTCGGTGACTACGATGCCCTTCGGGTTCTCTCGTTCGAAGATGGATCGAACCTTGCCAAGCCGCTCGTCGGTGTCCACCTGAATGAACTCCTCGGTGGCGATATCTGCGATATTCATCCCTCTCCCGAGCCCTTCGCTACGACGGCTCTTGAAAGTACCTCACGTCTCATTTAGGTGGACGACTGCCGGCGCCGAACTGCTGGCCCAGTCGATAAAAGCGCGGGAGCAACACGGCGTTGACTGCGCCGGCAGTGGTCAACATCGATCCGAGAAAGTAGAAGCCGCCATCGCCGAGCGTCGGCCACAGCAGCGCGGCGGCCGCCCCGATCGACAGCCCGATCGAGGCGCCCATCGCGTCGTCTCGCGTTCGCTCGAAGACGAGGGCGGCGACCGCCAACGCGCCGAGACCGAGCGCAGCAGCCAGTTGTGGACGGGACACGACCGTGGCCGCGAGGAGCGTTCCGAGCCCCGAAACGATCAATCCGTAGCAGACGAGTTTGATCCGTCGTTCGTCGAGCCCCCCGCTCGACGAATCATCGTCTCTCATGCGTCTCGAAGGTCCGTGAGCACGTTCGCTTTGATCGCCGTCTCCGACGCCTCGTCGGCCCGACGGACGAGTTCGGCTTCCAGCGTCGCGGGCTCGACGTTCGTTCGGGGCGTGTGCGAGAGCACGATGTGCGCCATCTCGACCGGCAGGTCGGCGCGGGCTGTCACCAACACGCCGAAATGCGGATGACCGAGTAGTCGCCCGATCTCGGTCCGCTCCATCCCATCAAACTCGTAGAGTTTCGAGACGTCGTGGACGAGCGCCCCGGCGACGATCACGTCCATGTCGATATTGGGGACGTAGCGCCGATCGGTGAGCGATTCCGCGAGGCCGACAGCACACGCGGTCACGTCCCGAACGTGTTCGACGAGCAACACGTCGTCGTCGGCGATCCCGAGCTCGCGTTGGGCCGGCGGAAACCACGGCACCGCTTCGAGATCCGCGATGTCGATCCCGTTGTCTTCCGCAGCGGTCGCCCACGCCGCCGCGACGCTCGAGCGGAGCGCATCATCCTCTATGGCTTCGATCTCCGGAAACACCGTTTGGATGTCCATGTACGGGGGTCAGCGCCGATGAACTAAACCCTACGGGGACGGAGCCGAGACGGTCGTGGGGATCACCGACGACGGCGCTCCCGACCTGGCGATGCGTTTGATCCGACGGTACAAAATGGCGGCTCGAAAGTCGCGAACGCGGTCGGCGTCCCTACTGGCCCCAGTCACAGCGCTCTGTCGGCCGCTCCGACAGCGCCATCACGTCGAGGGGCTCGTCGACCGTTTCGAGCGCTTCGAGCGTCGCGCGCGAGCTCGGGACGGTCGAGAAATAGGTGATCCCCTCCTCGACGGCGACTTCGAGGACATCGCGGTCACGAGAGAAGATAGCGTCGACCTCACCGTCGCGGAGCGCCCCGGTGAGATCGCCGAACTCCTCGGGTGCGCGGACGTCGAAGTGACGCACCGCGCCCTCCCACACGTCGGAGATGTCCTCGTTCTTCTGTGACATACCGCGCAGGGTGTCGAGATCGACGATCGCCGTACCTTCCGTCGGAATCCCCTTGCCGGTCGCCGATTGCGCTTTCAGGTACGCCTTGCCGAACGATCGGGCGGTCCCCATCACCTCGCCGGTCGATTTCATCTCGGGGCCGAGCCGCGGGTCCGATCCCGGCAGTCGGTCGAACGGCAGGACGACCTCCTTGACCGAGACGTGTTCGGGGATCTGCTCGTGGGTCTGGAGCTCCGCGAGCGAGTTGCCGGCCATAACCTTCGCCGCGAGCTTCGCGATCGGCACGCCCGTCGCTTTCGAGACGAACGGAACGGTTCGCGAGGAGCGGGGGTTGGCCTCCAGAACGTACACCTCGCCGTCGCGGACGGCCAACTGGACGTTCAACAGCCCTTCAGTCTCGAGCGCGCGGGCGATGTCGAGCGTGACCTCGCGGACGCGTTCGAGAACCTCCTGGGAGAGCGAGCGCGGCGGGATCATACACGCGGAGTCGCCGGAGTGGACACCAGCCGCCTCGACGTGTTCCATGATGCCGCCGATCAGCACGTCCTCGCCGTCGGCGACCGCGTCGACGTCGAGTTCGACGGCGTCGGCGAGGAAGTCGTCGACGAGGATCGGTTTGTCGGGGGCGACGCGGACCGCCTCCTCGATGTACTCCTCGAGTTCGTCGTCGGAGTAGACGACGTCCATCGCGCGGCCACCGAGGACGTACGACGGTCGGACGAGGACGGGGTAGCCGATGTCGTGGGCGAGGTCGAGCGCCTCCGCCTTGCTCGTCGCGGTGCCGCCCTCGGGCTGACTGATTCCGAGTTCGTCCATGAGGACGTTGAAGCGGTCGCGGTCCTCGGCGAGGTCCATCGCCTCAACGGAGGTCCCGAGGATCTCACAGTCCAATCCGCGGCGATCGAGTTCCGCGTTGAGCGGTTCGCCGACGTTGACCGAGGTCTGCCCGCCGAACTGGACCATCACGCCATCAGCGCCGGTCTCCTCGACGATGTCGGCGACCTCCTCGGCGGTGATCGGCTCGAAGAACAGGCCGTCGGAGGTGTCGTAGTCCGTCGACACCGTTTCAGGGTTGTTGTTGACGACGTGAGCGTCGATTCCGATCTCGCGCAGGGCGCGCACGGCGTGGACCGCACAGTAGTCGAACTCGACGCCCTGGCCGATCCGGATCGGACCGCCGCCGACCACGACGACCGACTCGACGTCGCGGTCGACCTGGACCTCGCTCGCCCCGCGTCCCGTCGGCGGCTCGCGGGCGGAGTAGTAGTACGGGGTCGAGGCGCGGAACTCGCCGGCACAGGTGTCGACCTGCTTGTACGTCCGGGGATGAGTGGCTGTTTCGACGCCGTCGACGGTCGTTCCGGCACCGTCGGTCTCGACGGGACGGCCGTCCTCGGTGTCCCCCCCGGCAACCGACGCGGGGAGCCAAGAGGCGTGGGTGTCGTTGAACTCGCCGCCGGCGATGGCGGCGATCTCCTGGTTGGTGAATCCGGCGTCGGCCGCGGGCCCGAACTCGCCGTTGCGGGCGGCGTCTGCCGCTTCGGCGATTCGGCCGAACCGTTCGAGATACCACTCGTAGATCCCCGTCAGGTCGTGGATTTCGTCGACGGTGTAGCCGCGGTCGAACGCCTCGAGGATCGCGTAGGGGCGATCCGGCGTCGGGCGTTCGAGGTACGCCGCTTCGAGTTCGTCGTCAGCCACCTCGGTCCAATCGACCGCGGGGTCGTACTCGGAGGACCGGAGCGCCTTCAACAGCGACTCCTCGAAGGTCCGGCCGATCGACATCGCCTCGCCGGTCGATTTCATCGCCGGGCCGAGTTCGAACTCGACGTCGGAGAACTTGTCCTTCGGCCACCGCGGAACCTTCGTGACCACGTAGTCGATCGCCGGCTCGAACGCGGCGGTCGTCTCGCCCGTGATCTCGTTGTCGATCTCGTGGAGTCGTTTGCCCAGCGCGACCTTCGCCGTCACGCGGGCGATCGGGTAGCCGGTCGCCTTCGAGGCGAGCGCGGAGGACCGCGAGACGCGGGGGTTGACCTCGACGACGCGGTACTCGCCGGATGGCGTGCCGTCGTCGCGCCACGCGTGTTGGATGTTACAGCCGCCCTCGATCCCGAGTTCCCGGATGACTTTCAGCGCCGAGTCGCGCATCTCTTGGTGGGCCTCGTCGGGGATGATCTGCGAGGGCGTGACGACGGTCGACTCGCCGGTGTGGATCCCCATCGGATCGATGTTCTCCATGTTGCAGATGATGATACACGAGTCGTCTGCGTCCCGCATCACCTCGTACTCGAGTTCGACCCAGCCCGCGATCGACTCGGTGATCTGGACCTCGTGGTTGCGGGAGAGCTGAAAGCCCTTGCGGGCGATCTCGCGGAGTTCGTCCATATCGTCGACGACGCCGGAACCGGACCCGCCGAGCGTGTAGGCGGTGCGAGCGATGACCGGCAGCCCGCCGACGGCCTCGACGGCGTCCTCGATCTGATCCATCGAGGAGATCGTCTCGGAGCGACAGACCGGCTCGCCGATCTTCTTCATGCGCTCGCGGAACAGATCGCGGTCCTCCGTCGCGTAGATCGTATCGAGCGGCGTCCCCATGATCTCGACGCCGTACTCCTCCAGAACGCCCTCCTCGGCGAGTTCGGCGGTGACGTTCAGCCCGGTCTGGCCACCGAGCCCGGCGATGACGCCGTCGGGTTCCTCCGTGCGGATGACCTCGGCGATGGCCTCGGTCGTGATCGGCTCGACGTACACCTTGTCGGCCATCTCCGGATCGGTCATGATCGTCGCCGGGTTCGAGTTGACGAGAACGACCCGAGCGCCCTCCTCTCTGAGCGCTCGGCACGCCTGCGCGCCCGAGTAGTCGAACTCCGCCGCCTGTCCGATCTGGATCGGTCCGCTGCCGATGAGCAAAATAGTGCGGTCCTCGTCTGGCATTGTTCGACCGAAGTCCGTACATCGTAATAAGCCCGGCGAAAGAATACGGAATTCGTAATCAAAGTTCGAATTTCGAATCGGCGGCGTTCGCCCCGGACGCCGGGGCTCAGTAGCGGGGCGTCGAACCGCGGTTCACTCGAGCACTTCGATCGCGTCGTCGCCGTTGGGCACCGCACAGAGAAACGCCCCCGGCGAATCGCCGTCGTTCCGATACCAGTGGACCGCGCCCGCCGGGATGTGGAGCGCGTCGCCCGTGGAGACGGTGTGTTCCTCCCCGTCGATACCGACGGTGTACTCGCCTTCGAGAACGTACTGTTCGTGCTCGATCTCGTTGGTGTGTCTCGGCACCGACGCGCCCGGCTCCAGTTCGAATCGACGGATCGCCAGGTTCGGCGCGCCGTCGTCCGGACCGATGAGGACGCCCTTCCGAAGTCCCGCTCCGGCCTCGACGGTGTGGTACTCGATCGATTCGCGGCGTTTGATCACCGGCTGCGACGTCTCGGACATACGACCGACAACGCGGCCCGGCGTCTTGGATTTACCCCTCGTTCGAGAGCGCGACCCGCTCCTCCAGCCACGCCGCCGCGTCGGCGAGCGACTCGGTATCCGTCCCGCTGACCTTCAAGCGGTTGTGGCCCGCCTCTCGATCCGGGTAGCAGCCGACGCGGACGCCGAACTGCTCCTGTACCTCGTCGAGTCGCTCGATGAGGTTCGCCTCCGGCTCTTGGGTGTAGAGAAAGCGCGAATCGACGTCGCCGTCGAACTCCTCGGCGACGTCCTCGAACATCCGCTCCATCTCGGAGGGGATCCCCGGCAGGACGTAGACGTTTTCGAGGACGCACCCGGGCGACAGCCCGGCCCGATTGAGCAGTGGGCGCGCACCTTCGGGGAGCGCCGCCTCCGCCGAAACGTCGATGTTCAGCTCGGGGTATTTGTCCGCGATCGCTTCGAGGTGGCGCTCGACGTCCGCGCGGGCGAGGTCGTTCTCGACGAGGTCGCGGTCGAACGCCGCCGCGACGCCGTCCATCGTGATGTCGTCGGGCGTCCCGCCGAGGCCGCCGGTCACGATGACGGCGTCGAACCGGTCGCTGTATCGCCGCGTCGCCTCGGCGATCACCGCCGTCTCGTCGGGAACGGTTAGCACGCGTTTCACCGTCACGCCACGTTCGGCGAGTCGGGCACCGATCCACGTCGCGTTCGTGTTCGCCGTATCCCCCGCGAGAAGTTCGTCGCCGACGGTCAACAGGGCCGCGTTCATGTTCTACAGCAGGCCTGCCAAGCTAAAAAGGGACTCGGCATTCACGCCGTCGCGGCGGACAGATCGGCCCGTTCGATGTGTCCGAACTCGGCCTTTCGGTGACAGGTCGGGCAGAGACAGGCGACGTTTTCGAGGTAGTGGGCGTCGGACTCGGTCGCCACCGGCGTCTCGACGAACGCGCGAACCGGGACGATGTGGTGAACGTCGGGATTGCGACCCAGTTCGGCCTTCGTCACCCCACAGACCACACACGCGTGACCGTCCCGTTCGAGTGCCAGCCTCCTGACGCGGTGCCAGCCCCGGCCGTAGTTCGGCGTCGATCCGCCCTTCCAGTTCGGGTGTCCCTCCCCGGTGAACGTCTCCGAGAGCCACTCGTACTGGCAGTCGTCGCTGCAGAAGACGTGTTCCGATCGGAGTTGATTGGGGTGTCGAGCCATCTCACTGTCACACGTATCGCACTCAACGGTGACTTTCCCACCGTTCCATCGTGGGTTCTTTTGACCGCGAATATCGCGTACGTGTCTCCACTCCCGTTCTTCGACACATCGTGGACAGTATAATCCCGGTTTCTCTGACGGCCAATATTCGAACGCGGCCCTGCATAACTCACAGTGGGTTGATTGCTTCCCACCCCGGTAGTTCGGATTGTTTTCACCTTCGAAGGAAACCGCCGATTCACGGCATCCCGAAGAACAGTATTTCTTTTCGTGTTCGCTGTAAAATTCGGATTCACAGGCCCCACAAACTCGATTAGGAAGTCGCTCATCGTGAACGCTACTGTGGTGGACTCGAACCCCGCGTTTGGAATCGAAGGGCCGACCACAGGTAGGGCAGGTAGGCATACGATTGATCGACCGGGATGCGATTTAAATCCAGTCCCAACCAGGGGTTGATAATATTTGGTTGGGAATTAATAAAGTCCGGGTGCGGAAATCGAATCCGCCTCACAGCCACCACAAGGCTGTAGGATGCCACTACCCCAACCCGGACACGCAGTTTAATGTAAGCCGAGTCTGGCGTATATACGTTTCGTCTTTTCCGGGCGCGTGCAAGGAAGGCGCACACGCCGTCCGTGGGTTTTTCAATCGTCACCGACTACCCACGGTCGTGGCGATCACGGACAAGATCTACGTCAAAAATCACCGCCAACTCGCCTCGCAGTTGGAGACGAGCTTCCCGAAGAGTGCGTTCTCCGGGGCGACGCTCGACATCCTCTTTTCGGGCGACGGGGTCGCGAAACTCGACGAGGCCTCTCGCGATCGCGTCCTCGAGTTCGCCGAGGACTTCCTCGATTGCGACTGCCAGGGCCATCCCCACTGTGGCTGTCCCGAGCGGAAGTTCGTCGCCTATCTCCTCGAACTCAGAGCGCAAGGGCTCGGCCCCGAGGCCATCGTCGACGTGATGGGCGCGGACTACATGCTGTATGCGTATCCGGGCGACGTGCTCTCGTTTCTGGACGATTCCGTCCGGACGTTGGAAGCGGCCGAGCGGCTGGCGGACGTCGACGGGCGCAAAGAAGCGGGCGGGCGGATCGGGCAACGGAGACGGGAACTCTCGCGGTGATCGGCGTCGCTAGCCGAGTCTGAAGGGCTCCTCTTCGCCCTCGTCGCCGTCGAGATCCTCGAGTTGGATGACGTCCTCGGCCTCCTGTTCTTCGACCTGCTGGCTGAGCCGCGTCACGTACTGCTTGTACTCGTCGAGCTGTTCGCGGAGGTGTTCGGCCTCCAGTTCGAGCCGCTCGTGTTCGCGGACGAAGCTCTTTGGAACCTCGACTTTCGGCGGGAAGCTTTCGGCCGCGGAGGCGGTCTCGGAGGCGCTACCGGCCTTGAGCTCGTGTTCGGGGACGACTCGGACCTGCCCGTCGTGAGCAACGAGGGTGTCCACGTAGTCGCGGAACACGGCCGAGAGGGAGATGTCGCGCTCCTCTGCGATCTCCCGAAGGGTCTCGAACGCTTCCTCGTTGACCCGAAAGGAGATCGTCTTGTTCTTGTTGCCCATGGTTATCACAATTCGTGATTCCACGTACATAAGCGTTCGTCAGACGCGCGTCGGCCGGAGTCACGACAGAAGTACGGTCCCCGACGACGCGACGAACCCTTTCGACGGCCCAACGAAAAGGCCTATTCGAGCGAGCGCCGACTGTCCGACAATGAGCGTGGATCTCGCCTTCGACGAAAACAAGCTGTTACCGGCGATCGCCCAAGACGTCGAGACCGGCGGTGTGTTGATGTTGGCCTACGTCACGAGGGAGGCGATCGAACGAAGCCGCGAGACAGGCGAGGCGCACTACTACTCGCGGAGCCGCGATGAACTCTGGCACAAGGGCGGCTCCAGTGGCCACGTCCAGCGGATCGAGGAGATCCGCGTCGACTGCGACGGCGACGCGATCCTCTATCTCGTCGACCAGGAGGGCGGGGCGTGTCACACCGGCTACGAGAGCTGTTTCTACCGGACCCTCGACGGCGAGGTCGTCGGCGATCGGGTGTTCGATCCGGACGACGTGTACGAGTGATCCGACGATGGACGACCCCGATGTGATACCGGAGGCCACGGCCGCCACGAACGAGCTCCGAGCCACCGCAGAACGCGTCGAGCGGCTCCGGTCGGAGCGGTCTGAATCGGGGCTCGACCCGGACGAATTGGAGACGGTCGCCGACGCGTACCGATCGGTCGAGACGGTGCTCGATCGCTGGGAGGAGCGGGCGACGGATTGGGACGACTTCGAGGGGTACGTCAAGTTCCGAAACGATCTGGCGGAGACGCTCGAATCGATCCCCGACGACGTGCCCGAACGGGAGGCGTTCGTCGAGGCCGACGAGCACGTCAAGACCGGCGGCGTCTCGAAGTCCCTCGACGCGGGAAACTTCGACGCTGCACGGGCGGCGCTCGCGCCGGCAAGACGGTGCGCGGAACTCCGGGCGGACTTGGAGTCGGCGAAGGAAGACCGCCGAGCGGCGAAACGACGCGCTGAGGAGCAACGACGCGCGCTTTGTGAGCAAATCGCGACGCTCGAACGGCTGGTAGAACTGGGCGACGCGGACCTCGACGCGCCGATCGACCGGTGCCGCCAGCCGATCGCGGCGTACAACGACCTCGTCGACGAGGCGTTCGAGCGGTTCCGGCGCGACGCGAGCGCCGAGGCGCTCCTCGGATTCGTCGATCGGGCCGCGCACACGCCGTTCGTCGAGTACGAGACGCCACCCGACGAACTCCTCGAGTACGTTCGAAGTCGGGACGCGGGTGCGTATCCGGTCGACGAACTGCTCGAGTACGCGGGGTACTCGCCATCGAAGCTCACCCACTACGTCGGCGACGCCGACCTGTTGAAACGACGCGTCGCGACGAACCGGACGTATCTCGAGCGACTGTCGGCCGACCCACTCCGGATCGAGTGGCCGCCGGAGACGGCCGAACGGCTTCGGTTCCGGATCGACGAACTGGTCGGGATCGTCGGCAGGCTCGGAGACGAGGCGGCCGCGACGCTTCGCGAGATACGGGCGCTAACGCGCGAGGACGGGTACGAACGGATACGTCGGGCCGCACACGCCGACGCGGAACTCACCGACGATCAGCGAGCGCGGCTCGAACGCGGCGAGATCGAAGACGAGGTCGAACGCGCTCGCGAGACGCTCGAAACGCTCGAATCCGCTCTCGACGAACGCTCGGACTGAACCGCTCGAAGCACGCTACGTCCGCGCTCGGTCCTGCACCGTCGCCTCGTACATCTCCTCGAGGAGCGTCTTGGCTCTCGCTTCGTCCCGCGCCTCGGCGTACAGCCGGATGAGCGGTTCCGTCCCGCTCGGCCGGACGAGCACCCACGCGTCGCCGTAATCGAGGCGGTAGCCGTCGATGGTCGTCAGCTCGGCGTCGGCCGCGCGGGCGTGGGTCTCGGCCGCTTCCAGCATCGCGTCCCGCTCGTCTGAGTCGGCGAACGTGAGATTGCGACGGACGTTGACGTAGCCGTCGTACGCCGCGGCGACCTCGCTGGCCGGTCGATCGACGAGGAGGTCGAGAAACTGCGCCGCGGTGTACGCTCCGTCGCGGGCGATCCGATACTCGGGAAAGAGGATTCCGCCGTTGCCCTCACCCGCGATCGGGACCGTCATCCCCTCGTTGCGCAGCTCGCGGATCCGCGTGATGAGGTACGTGCTCCCGATCGGCGTCAGTTCGAGGGCGGCCCCCGCTTCGTCGGCGATATCGACGATTCGCTGTGAGACGTTGACCGCCGAGACGACGGTGTCGTCGGCGTCGAGTTCGGCGGCCGCAAGCGCGGCGAAAGACGCCTCGCCGCCGATGTGAGTGCCGTTCTCGTCGACGAAGATCGCGCGGTCGGCATCGCCGTCGTGGGCGATACCGAGATCTGCGTCCGTCACACGAGTGAGCCGCCGGAGATCGGCGAGGTTGTCGGCGATCGGCTCGGGGTCGCGACCGGGGAAGTGGCCGTCGGGCTGGGCGTTGACCGTCACCACCCGGCAGCCGAGCTTGCGGAAGAACTGCGGGCTCGTGAGACAGCCGGCGCCGTGGCCGGGATCAAGCGCGACGGTGAGGTCTGCCTCGGCGATCCGATCGCGTCGACCCTCCGCGTCGAGGCGTTGGAGGAGTTCGCGGACGTACGCGTCCGGTGCACTCTCGACCCGCCGACTCGCGCCCACCTCGGCGAATCCGACCGAGGCGGCGTCCGGACCGGAGAGTTCGTCCTCGATGCGTTCCAGCGTCCGTTCGGACAGTTCGATCCCGTCGCTCCCGATCAGTTTGACGCCGTTGTACTCCGGGGGATTGTGGCTGGCGGTGATCATCACGACCGGCACGCCGGCGCGTTCGGCGTACGCCTGCGCGCCAGGCGTGGGAACGACGCCGAGTCGATCGACGGAGACGCCGACCGAAGCCAAATTTCCGGCCGCGATGTCCGCGAGCATGGGGCCAGTCGCGCGCGTGTCACGCGCGACGGCGATCGTCCCGGCGTCGAGAACCCGCCCGGCGGCGGCCGCGACCTGCCCGACAAACGGAACCGTCAGCCCGTCGCCGACGACGCCGCGGACCCCGCTCGATCCGAATACATCCATGTCTGACGCTTAGCGGCGAACGCAAAAGGGGTTCCGACAAGCGATCCGCTGCGAGCGGAACACCGTGGAGGGTGGAGGGCAGAACCGTCAGCGGTTCGCATCTGCAGAGACCACTGGAACATACTTCACGTTACGTGCCGCATCATCGTTCATCGAGGTGAGCCTCGTTCGACCCCTCGGATAGATCTCGAATAGCGAAACGTTCAGGATGCCGGCGGCACAAACCGCCAGGAAATGATCCAACTCGAGGATCGCCAAACCGACGTTGGTGCCGTCGCCGAGATCCTCCGCAAGCGTGCGCCGCTGTTGGAGCTGTTGGCGGACGCGCCACGCGACCAGCGCGACCTTCGGAGCGAGCTGGACGTGTCGCGTTCGACGATCTACAAAGCGCTCCAGCGTCTTCAGGAGACCGGGCTTGTCACCGAGGAGGACGAACGGTACGCGCTGACCGGGTTCGGTCGACTCGCCTGGCAGCGTCACGACGACTACATCGCGCGGCTCGGTCGTCTCGACGCCGGCCGGCGGCTCATAGAGACCCTTCCGGACGACCGACAGCTCCCGCCGACGCTGATCGAGCACGGGCGGATCGCCGTTCCGGGGCGACACGCGCCCGAGCGGCCGTTGGATCGGCTGACGGAACTCGGCGATGGGGCCGGTCACCTCCGGGTGCTCTCGCCCTCGGGGATGCCCCGGTTCCTCGCCGACGTTCACGCGAACGTCGAGGCGGGCGAGCAGACCGCGACGATCGTCACCGAAGCCGACGCGATAGCCCGACTGCAGTCCAACTACGAGCGATTCGAAGCGGCGGCCGCCGAAGCCGACCTCGACCTCTACAGCGTTTCCGGGGAGCTACCCTACGCGATCGTCCTGTTCGATTCGGACACGCTCGGACTGTTCGGCTACGAGGACGGACTGCTCGTCGGCGCGGCGTTCACCGACTGCCGGGACGGGCTCGCGTGGGGCGAACGCACGTTCGAGTGCGCCCTCTCGAAGGCGGATCGGATATAAATACTTTCGGCGTGGGCTGACCAAGGAGACACATGAGCGACGAGGACATCAGTCTCACTGAAAAGCGGGTGTATGCCGGGGGCGACGGGGCGACGGCCGCGTTCGTCGCCTCGGCGATCGGGCTCGCCCGGGTCGCCGTCTCCGATGATATCGTGGGAGAGTTCTCGCTCGACCGTCGCGGCGACACGACCGCGGTCGCCGCCGACGGCGGTCATCTCGCGATCGGGACGCCCGAGGACGTGTTCATCGGCACCGACGATGGGTTCTACGGAACCGACTTCGGAGCCGCGACGGCCGTCGGCTACCGCGACGGGCTCGTCGCGTCGGGCGGGGAGCGAGTCGCACGCTACGACGGAGGCTGGGGGACGGTGGCGGAGATCGACGGGGTTCGAGCGATCGACGATGGGATGGTCGCCGCGGTGTCGGGCGTCTATCGGCTGGACGGAACGCACGTCGGGCTCGACGACGTACGCGACGTGTCGGGCAGCGGGACGCCGCTCGCGGCGACTGGCGACGGGTTGTACGCCCTCGCGAACGGCTGGGTACGCGCGCTCGACGGCGCGTTTAGGTGCGTTTCGAGCGACGGCGAGCGCGCGCACGCGGCGACGCGGGAGACGCTGTACGAGCGGTCGGACGACGGCGAGTGGACAGCAGTCGACCTGCCGGTCGACGGAGCGGTCGTCGACGTTGCGTACGGCGGCGATGGGACCTACGCCGTCACGGAGGCTGGCGTCTTCCTCGCCGACGTGGGAGACGGTTGGCGGCACCGGTCGATCGGGCTCTCGGGCGTCTCGGGAATGGCGATCGTCTAACGTCAGCCGGTGAGCTCCCTGTCGCGATTCCTCGGATAGCGCTGTTCGGCGACCGCGAAGGCGAGCGTACTCGCCAGGCCGAGAAACGTCCCGGTCGTCAACGTCAGGGCGAGATACGACAGCTCCGCGAACGGGAGCGCGGCGAAGAAGGCGCTCATCCCGTGGAGAACGATCGCGATCGAAACGACGTAAAAGGGTGCGTTGAGGTAGCGCCACTCGAACCCGCCGGCGAGGTACTCGTCCGTGATCCGACCGAGCGCGGCGACGACCCCGGCCGCGGCGGCCCACTGGACGGCCCCGTAGACGAACGCCGCGGCGGCCTGCGTCGGTTCGCCGTCGACCTCGGTGAGCGCCTCGGTCGCCTCGACGCCGCCGACGACTCCGACGATGACGAGCGCGGCCGCGACGACGTACGTGATGAGCTGGACGCGCCCCGAAAAGAGCCCCACGCGAATTCGTTCGAGCGTGTCGTCGATCGTGTCCTCCAGTCCGAGCCCACGGAAGAGGACGTACAGCCCCAAGAGCGCGGAGATGACGCCGAGGGACGACCCAGGGAGGCCGATCACCTCCGCGAGGATCGAGATCGGATAGATCAACAGCAGAATTCCGAGCGGAATGAGAATCGTCCCCCGGGTCTCTGGATCAGCGAGCACCTGCTTGAACGTGTAGTACATCGATTCGAGGTCCTGTGCCTGCCTGACAACGACGCGCCGGACGCCGTCGATCGGCACCCGAGAGCGGATGACCGGGAGAACGCTCTCGTCCTGTGCGCCGTCGGTGACGACGATTGCTTTGACGTCCTCGCCGGTCGACAGCGACGCGAGCACGGTGTCGACCTCCTCGCCGACCTTTCGGTTGGCGGAGACGTCTGCCTTCGCCGTCCCGGTCACGAGGGCCACCTCGACCGACTCGTCGTCGATGCTGTCGTGGAGATGGACGCCCTGAAAGCAGACGTTCACGTCCGAGTCCTCGGGGTCCGCGGTGGCGAGTTCGACGGCGGCCTCCTCGACGGCGTCGCGGCCGATGACGGGCGTGTCGAACGCCGTCTTTCGGCCGAGGTCGTCGTCGAGGTCGACACAGAGGATGAGAAGCATCGCTCGTTATCTCTCGTTTCATGCGACGGGTTAAGTCCCTTCCCCCGCGGGGGGCGCTATCGCCAACGGCGACCGAGTTGCGTCAGCGGACGACGCTCGCGGACCATCATGTACAGGTACGCACCCGGGAGGAGGAGAAAGAGCAACGAGAGGAGAACGACGAACAGTTCGGGACCGCTCGGGAGGACCGTCATCTCAGGGATCACCGACCCCCGCGCCGAACGCGGAGAGATCGCTTTGGATCCCCGCGACCATCGTCGACTTTCGCCGGAGATCGGCCATCGAGACGGGCAGGCGAGGAACGAGTTCGCTGACGGCGCCGTGGAAGCTCTCGGCGACGACCGGTTCGCCCTCGACCGCGTCGCGAATCGACTCTCGGATCTGCCAGACGCCGACTGGTGCCCAGTACTCGTTCGTCGCGTGGCGAACGACGAACACCTTGGCCTGCCGATCACGCTCCGAGAGCGCCTCCAGAACGCCGAGGCGGGCGGCGTAGTACGCCCCGGAGGTCTCCTCGACGTAGCCGCGTCGGCCCTCGTAGCCCTCGCTGTCGGCCGCCATGTAGAGCCGACCGTTCGGGTCGGGGTTCCAGATGCTGCCCGGCGCTTTCAGTTCGATCAGTTCGAACTCCCACTCGCCGGGCGTGGCGACGACCCAGTACTCGTTGCCCATGTAGTCGGCGTGCCAGACCAGCGTCCGGTCGATCGAAGACGCGTTCCGGATCGTCCCGCGGAGGTACTGCCCGATTGTGTCGTCGACGGCGGTGATCGACCACCGCGTTGGGACGAGCCGACGGTGTTCGCCCTGTCCGAGCGCGCCGACCGAGAGGACGTTATTGATCTGATACACGTCGAACCCCCGGCGGTAGAGATACGTCATCGCGCCCTCGGCGCGCCAGTCGTCGTCCGAGAGCGTCTTCTCGATCGCTCTGGGGACGGAGGGGTTCTCCGTCACCCGCGCGCTGTCCGCGCTGATCCGGGGGCCACGGGGGGCGGCGATGTCCTCAAGCGTGCCGTCGAGGTCGAACCCGGGGCGGCCGTCCAGCCCCAACTCGATGTCGACGGGGCGATCCGCGATCGCGACCTCCCGTTGGGTGCCGACGAAGCCGTCCCAGACGTCGTAGACGTCGACGTTCGACCGCCGTGTGGAGTTCAACAGCCCGGTTCGGCGCCGAAACACGTCCTCGATCCCGTAGCCGTGTCGGTACCACTCGCCGGTCGTCGCGTAGTCCGCGGCGTCGTCCTCGTCGCCGACCGGCGAGAGCAGGCCGGCGAAAACGCGCGGGTAGCTCGACCGGCCCACGAACACCGACGGCGCGGTCGAGCCGACGAGCGTCTCGTCGGAGAGCGTCTCGTCGAATCGGGTTCGCGCGTCGTCGACGAACTCGGTGACTGCGTACGATTTCTCCTCGGCGAGCTTGCGGAGTTCGACCGACTCGTCGCGGTCGAGGTCGTCGACGTACTCGTCGAGGCGCATGGGTAGCGTTCGGGGCGGACGGTGAAATGCTATTCGGGCCTCAGGACCGAGATCGACACGCCTGATCGGAACCCCTAACCCCGACCGTCGGGGAGTCAGAGACATGCCCGTCATCGAGTGTGATCCGGACCGCGCCCGCGAGCGACTGGAGACTGAAGGCGTCGAGATCCGTCCGGGGAACACCGAACACGAACTGTGGCGGGCTGAATGGGAGGGCGCAACGGCGGTCGCCTACGAGGCGTCGGTCGTCGTTCAGGGAGCCGATCCCGCACGGCTCGTCGCGCTCATCGAGGGCGGCGGCGGCCGGGCGCACGTCTACTTCGACGGCGGCTCGCGCGGAAACCCGGGACCGGCCGCGATCGGGTGGGTGATCGTGACCGGCGACGGGATCGCGGCCGAGGGGTCGAAGCGGATCGGCCGCGCGACGAACAACCAAGCGGAGTACGAGGCGCTGATCGGCGCGCTCGAGGTCGCCGCCGAGTACGGCTTCGACGAGCTCGTTATAAAGGGCGACTCGGAGCTCATCGTCAAGCAGGTCCGTGGGGAGTGGAACACGAACGATCCGACGCTCCGCGAGAAGCGGGTCTGCGTCCGCGAGTTGCTCGGGCAGTTCGAGGAGTGGTCTATCGACCACGTTCCGCGAGAGATAAACCGCCGCGCCGACGAACTAGCCAACGAGGCGCTCGATGGTTGACGAGACCCCCACACCCGATTCGGCACCGACGGACGACCACGACGACTCGGGGGCGCTTCCCCTCCCCGAGGAGGCGATCGACCGCGCGGAGACGCTCACGCGCCGCGCTCGCGAGGCGGTCGACGGGAACGAGCGAACCGCATACCGCGACGAGCGCGAGGAACTGCTCGACGCACACGGCTACACCGCCAGGGTCCGCGAGAGTGACACCGGCGAGACGCTCGTGTTGTACCCGATCGAGTGGGTCGAGGACGGGACGGTTCGGCTCGATCGGATCACGGACACGACTCGCGCCGTCGAGCGATCGATCTCGGGACCGGGAGCCGACGCGGACTGGGACGCGATCGACGCGCACAATCGAGCGATCGCCTCGCGCGTCGAGGATCGGCACGGCGAGGTCCACGGCGCGACGGCGACCGCGTTCGCGGACTTCATGAGCAACCACTACGCGAAGCCGATCGAGGCGGCGACCACCGGCGAGCGCGAGGAGTTCCGAACCGAATACTTCCCGCGGAACGCGTGGCCGTCGGACGAGCAGCGCCGCCGCGTGGAGGAGTCGCTTCGGCGCATCGTCGAGATCGCGGCGGCCAAGGAAGATCGGTAACGTCGTCGTGTGCGAGGGACGCCGGAACGACGATCGGATGTCGAAAGCTCTTTGCGGCTTTCAGCCGCACCCGTCGCGTATGGCTGCAGCTAACCTGTGGGAGGACCTCGAAACGGGCCCGAACGCGCCGGAAGAGATCTACGCGGTCGTCGAGTGTCTCAAAGGCGAGCGAAACAAGTACGAGTACGACAAGGACATCCCCGGCGTCGTCCTGGATCGCGTGCTCCACTCGAACGTCCACTACCCCTCGGATTACGGGTTCATCCCGCGATCGTACTACGACGACGAGGACCCCTTCGACGTGCTCGTGTTGGTGGAAGATCAGACGTTCCCCGGCTGTATAATCGAAGCGCGTCCGGTCGCGCTAATGAAGATGGACGACGACGGCGAGCAGGACGACAAGGTCATCGCGGTGCCGAGCGAGGACCCGCGGTACGATCACGTCGACGACATCGACGATATCCCTCAGCAGACGCTCGACGAGATCGCGGAGTTCTTCGAGACCTACAAGAACCTCGAGGAGGGCAAAGAGGTCGAGACGCAAGGGTGGGAGGACAAACAGGCGGCGATGGACGCGATCGAACACGCACAGGACCTCTACGAGGAACACTTCGGCTGATCCATCCGGAAGCGAGAGTCCATCGTAGACGTCGTTTCACGCGGAGTCCCACGTCGGCGAGCGAGCCGGCCCCGGACAGACGATCGGCTTCGACGAACGGGTGCCGATTTCGACGACCGATGTCGCCACTGTCCGTCGAAACGAAACTTCTTGTAGCTTCCTCTCGCAGACGGGCATATGGGACTGTTCGACCGGCTTCGTGGCGGGAGCGGACCGCGTGTCGCCTTTTTCGGCATCGACGGCGTACCGTACTCGCTGGTCGCTGACAACGAGGAAACGTTCGAGAACCTGAGCGACTTCGCCGCCGGCGGCGCGATCGATTCGATCGTTCCGCCGGAATCGAGCGCGTGTTGGCCGGCGCTGACGACGGGCGTCAATCCGGGGGAAACAGGCGTGTACGGCTTTCAGGACCGCGAGATAGATAGCTACGACACGTACGTTCCGATGGGACAAGACGTGCGTGCGACGCGGCTGTGGTCGCGAGTCGACGCCGCCGGTGGCGAGGCGACGGTGATGAACGTCCCCGTCACGTTCCCGCCGGATCGGGACGTTCAGCGGATGGTCAGCGGCTTTCTCTCGCCAGGCGTCGAGAAGGCGGCGTACCCGAACGAACTCAGGGAGACGCTCGAACGGCTGGATTACCAGATCGACGTGAACGCCAAGCTCGGCCATCAAGAAGACAAATCGAAGTTCATCGAGGACGCCCATCGGACGCTCGATGCCCGCTTCGAGGCGTTCAAACACTACATCGAGCAGGACGACTGGAGTCTCTTTTTCGGCGTCTTCATGACGACGGATCGCGTGAACCATTTTTTATTTAAACACTACGCGCAGGACGGCGAGTACAAAGAGGAGTTCCTCGAGTTCTACGCGAAGCTCGATCGGTATCTCGGCGAACTCCGAAAGATGCTCGACGAGGATACGACGATGGTCGTCGCGTCCGATCACGGGTTCACCACGCTCGACCACGAGGTAAAATGTAACGTCTGGTTGGCGGAGAACGGCTGGCTCTCCTTCGAGGACGAGGATCACGAGAGTCTCAGCGATGTCACAGACGAAACGCGAGCGTACTCGCTCATCCCGGGGCGATTCTACATCAACCTCGAAGGTCGCGAGCCGCGCGGCTCGGTTCCCGAAGCCGAGTACGAGGCGGTGCGCGCCGAGTTGAAAGCCGAGCTGGAGGCGTTCGAGGGTCCCGACGGCCGTCCGGTCGCGGATCGCGTGGTGACGAAAGAGGACGCCTTCCGCGGGGAACACGACGAGATCGCCCCCGATCTCGTCGTCATTCCGAACGACGGGTTCGACCTCAAGGCCGGCTTCCGCGGCGGCGACGACGTCTTCGATATCGGCCCGAGAAACGGGATGCACAGCTTCGGGAACGCCTGTCTGTTCGTCGACGACGATACCGCGAAGATCGAAGACGCCGACCTGTACGATATCGCGCCGACGATATTGGAACTGCTCGACGTGAAGATCGACCGCGGTGACTTCGACGGCGCATCGCTCGTCTGAGAGCGGGCCGAGCGTTTATATCCGAAAGCGAACCATCCGACCGCATGTCCCAGAACGACCGGGGTCACGACAGGGAGTCCGTCGCGCGGCGCTTGGCGGCGGTCGAGCGCGCCGTTTCGGGCGAGGAACCGCTCGAACGAACCGACCGACTCGACGAGTTAGAGGTTCGGATAGACGAGTTGGAGGCAGCTGTACAGGCGCTCCGCGGCTACGTCGGCTCCGTCAGAGCGGTCAACGAAGACGTCGAGCGGCGCGCGGATCGGGCGTTGCGGACGGCCGAGGCCATCGAGCGAAACGTTGCGCCCACGGAGACGGTCGACGCCGCGTCCGGCCCGGCGTCGGAAACGGACGCCGAGACGGAAGGTACTGACGGGGCGCGGCGTTCGACGCCGCTGGACCGACTCAAAGCGCGGTTGTGATCCGCGTCGTCCTCGCCGTCGCGTTGGGAGCCGCGCTGTTCGGGATCGCCCTCCCGAGCGCCGAACACGCCGATCGGGATCGAGCGGCCGCGCTCGCGATCGACGAACTCGAACGGATAAACGCGACGGCGGAACGACTCGCCGCTGAAAACGATCCCGGCGAGCGATCCGATGCACCGCCGGCGACGACGATCGTCCTCGATCCGCCGGAGCCGACGTTCGCCGATCCCGGACGATTCCGGATCGACGACGACGAGTTGCGGTGGATCCCGGCGAGCGGCCCGAACACGACCGTCGAGACGGCCGTCCCGGTCCGCATCGACGCGCCAACGATCGTCGCCGATCGAACGCGACTGCGACTCTCGCTGGTTCGACTCAACGGCGAGGCGGTGGTACGTGCGCGGCTCGACCGAGCGAGGGTTTAAGTGCGAAAACGGGGCCAGATGCCCCATGTTCACCCGCCTGCTGTCGTCCGAATCCGAGTGTCGCTGTGAGCCGACGTTCGAAGCCGACCGCCTCAGCGTCGAAGGCGACGACTGTCCGGGCGGCGGTCGACTGACGACGGAGTCGGCCTGCCGTCGGACCGTGATCGAGGCGCTCGAACGACGAGACGTCGACTCGATCTGTACGCGATCGGACGGCTTCGAGCGAGCCTACGAGGGGAGGAGCGCTGCGCTTCTCGTCGCCGCCGGTCGGTTCGCCGATGCCGCTGGCTTTCACGACGAGGCGCTCGCCGATCGCGCTCGCGAGGACCCGCTCGGCGCGGCGCAGGCGGCGGCCGGACGCAACGGTGCCGTCTCGAACCTCGTCGCCGAAACCGGGTTAGGGGTGTTTCTCGGGAGCGACTACCCGACCGCGCTCCGACCGCACGTCGGCCCGACGGTCGCCAAATCCCGAGTCGCCACGCGACCCGCGGCCGACGCCACGCTCCGGGACCGATACGAGCTCGAAACCGGAGCGATCGTCCGGTGGTACGAGAGCGACGAGGGGACGATGTATCACCTCACCCCCGCCGAACATCGGCTCGATCCGGCCGATACGGCGACCCTCGCCGCCGCCCACGCGCGATTGGCCCGCGGCGAAATCGATGGGGGCGCGCGCGCCGCCTCGCGCGCCGTTCGATCGATCGCCACCGAGGGGCAGCCGGTTGGCGTCCTGGCGGACGCGCTGGAAAAACACACGCGTGGGCTCGGCGTCCTCGACGACTGCTTCGCGGATGCGGGCGTGACCGACGTGTTCGCGACCGCGCCCGTGGCTGACAACCGCATCCGAGTGCGCTGTGACGGACGGACGGTGCTGACGAACGTCCGATTGACCGACGCCGGCGTCGCCGCGCTGGCGTCGCGGTTTCGGCGATCGAGCGGGCGCGCGTTTTCACAGGCGAGTCCGACGCTCGATGCGACCGAGGACGCGGGGGGTCGACGGATTCGGATCGCCGGCGTCACCGATCCCGTCAGCGACGGCACCGGATTCACCTTCCGCGCGCACGACGAGGAGGCGTTTCGGATCGCCGAACTCGTCGAGAACGGGACCCTGTCGGCCGAGGTCGCGGCGTTCCTCTCTGTCGCGACGGCCCGCGGGGCGGCGACGCTCGTCGCCGGGGCGCGCGGGGCCGGCAAGACGACCCTTCTCAGCGCGCTCCTGTGGGAGATCCCGTCCAACGTCCGAACGGTCGCGATCGAGGACACGCCGGAGCTCCCCGTCTCCGAACTCCAGGGCGACGATCGCGACGTCCAGCCGCTTCGGGTGACCGAGGGCGACGGGATGTCGATCACCGCGACGGACGCCCTCCGGACTGCGCTCCGACTCGGCGACGGCGCGCTCGTCGTCGGCGAGGTCCGCGGCGAGGAAGCGCAGGTCCTCTACGAGGCGATGCGCGTCGGGGCGGCGGACGGCACCGTCCTCGGGACGATCCACGGCGGCGGCGGGGAGTCGGTCAGAGAGCGCGTCGTCACCGATCTCGGCGTCGCCGAGTCCGCGTTCGCCGACACCGATCTCGTCGTCACGCTCGAAGCGTACGAGGAGGCGGGCAGCCGCCAGCGTCGGGTTCGATCGATCGAATCAGTTCGTCGAACGCCGGACGGCGTCGCGTTCGAACCTCTGTACGACCCCAAAACCGAGACGATCGACGTGGGCGATAGCCGGCTGATCGCGGCGCTCTCGACGCCGACCGAAACCGCGGCCGACGTTCGAACCGACATCCGCAAGCGGACCCGCGAACTGGAGGTGTGATTCCATGCGATCGGACGCCGCACGGTCGCTCCGCCATCTGACCGAGCTCTCACCGCGGTCGTCGGTCCCGGAGTCGATCCGGCGGGTCGAGCCGTTTTTGAACGGCGATCCGGAAACGCTGACCGCCGCGACCGACGGTGTGGGAATCGTGGTCGGGGGCCTCGTCGCCGCGGCGGCGATCGCCATCGGCGAGCCGTCGTTGCTCGTCGTCGCCGTCGGGGCCGGCTACGGTTCGGCGGTACTCGCTCGCGGCGGCGTGCTCGCGATCGCCAACGCCCGTCGGAGTCGGACGCTCGGCACCGCGCCGACGGTCGTCAGCCGCGCGGTACTCCGGATGCGCATCACGCCGACGCCGGAGGAGGCCGCCGCCTTCGCTGCCGAAACCGACGGGCGTCTGGGCAACCGGCTGGCCGACCGTGTCGGACGGGCACGTGGGACGCCGCGGTCGGGCCTCGGTGCGTTCGCCGAGGCGTGGCGAACGCGGTTCCCGGCGCTGTATCGCTCGTTGACGCTCGTCGAAGCCGCATCGAACGCGCCCGCCGGCGAGCGGGATCGAACCCTCGATCGAGCGATGGACACGATTCTCGACGGGACGCGGGACCGAGCGCGAGAGGCAGCCGACGCGCTTCGCGGCCCATCGACGGCGGTGTACGCGTTCGGCGTGCTCCTCCCGCTCGCGCTGGTCAGCGTGCTCCCGGCCGCGGGCGCAGCGGGCGTCGACGCCACGCTCCCGGCAATCGTCGCGGTGTACGATCTCGTCCTCCCGATCGGGTTGGTGTGTACGAGCGGCTGGTTGCTCGCGAATCGACCCGTCGCGTTTCCGCCGATGGCGGTCGATTCGACGGCAGCGACGCATCCCGCGATCTACGGCGGAGCGGGCCTCGTCGCCGGAGCGGGGGCGGCGGGCGTGTCACACATGCTGTTGGCCGCGTGGACGCCACCGCTCGCCGCGGTTGGGTTCGGGGCCGGCGTCGGACTCTTCGTTCGGTTTCGACCGATCGTCGCGATCAGAGCGCGGGCCGACGAGCTCGAATCGACGCTTTCCGACGCGCTCTATCTCGTTGGGCGTCGCGTCTCCGACGGGATCGCCGTCGAACAGGCTGTCGCCGATGCCGCGGGGGAACTGGACGGGATCGCCGGAGAGACGTTCGAGGCGGCGGCACGACGGCTACGCCAGCTCCGAGTCGGGGTCGAAACCGCGTTCGTCGGCGATCACGGCGCGCTCGACGGCGTGCCGAGTCGGCGTGCGGAGAGCACGGCGCGCTTGCTCGGGATGGCGGCGGGTGCCGGACCGCCGGCCGGTCGGGCGCTCGTCGAGACGGCGGATCACCTCGACGAACTCCGACGGGTCGAGCGCGACGCGAGACAGGACCTCAGCCGTGTGACGTCGACGCTTTCGAACACTGCGGCGTTTTTCGGGCCGCTCGTCGGCGGGGCGACCGTCGCGCTCGCCGACAGCGTCGGAACGACGGAGGCGCTGAGCGGAAGCGCCCCGGAGACGGCCGGACTCGGGATCGCGGTCGGCGTCTACGTGCTTCTCATGGCTGCGATACTCACGGGGCTGTCGACGGGACTCCAGCGCGGACTCGATCGGGCGGCGGTCGGCCACCGCATCGGTATCGCGCTCTGTACCGCCACCGTCACATACCTGCTGGCAGTTTCGGTCACGGCGTCTGTCTCCGGGGGTTTATAAGCGATGACGGGACCAGACTGCCCATGTTCGGAGTTCCGTTGGACGCGTGGTACGTGTGGATCGGATTGGCGATCGTCAGCAGCGCGGCGTTCGGCGTCGTCACGACGCTCCCGTCCGCAGCGCCGCCGGACGCAGCCGGAGCGGCGCGGACCGTCGACAGCGTGGCCGCGAGCGCGTACGCAGCCACTGGGAGCCATCCGCTTCCCAACGCCGAGAGCGTTCGGATCGGGACCGACTCGATCTCGGCTCGCGGTGCGGGCGGCACCGACCATGCAGCGTTCGGATACGGCCCCGTCGTACCCACAATCGAGGGATCGAGGCTCCATATGGTTCTCCTCGGAGAGCCGCCCAGCAGGATGTTCGTCTCGCCGTCGCGGTTCGAGCGAGCGATATGGCACGCGCGACGTGCAGAGCCGGAATGGCGGGGTTCCGAGCGATTGACCGTGCGCCGCGTTCAGTGGGAGGGGATCGATGCCGTCCTCGTCGGGTAAGGGCCAAACGGAGCCGCTCGCCGCGCTCGTCGCGGTCCTCGCGCTCGGGATCGGGCTCTCGCTGTACGTCGGCGTACTCGATTCCACGCTCCCGTTTCTCACCAGCGATGCGGACGTGGCACCGATCGCAGCCGACGCACTCGTCGCCGAGGCGTCGCCGTTCGGCGTCGTTCACCCGCCGCTGGGGGCGGCCGCCGATGCCGCACGACCGAACGGACACGCGCTCAACGGGACGCTCCGAGCTGAATCGAGAGCGTGGCACGAGGGGCCGCCACGCGCCGAAATCGCGGACTGCGTGACGCGGACGGTCAGCGTTCGGACCGCTCCCGGCACGGTTCGGCCGGGGGCTCTGGAGGTGTGCGTGTGGCCCGAGCGGTGAGCACGGTGTTGGACGTGGCGCTGTGTCTGCTGTTGGTCGGCGTCGCTGTCGGAACGCTCACGAGCGCGATCCCGAGCGAGGGGGACACGATGACCGTCGACAGCGATCCGGCCGCACACGCGATCACGACCGAAACCGCAGCCATACCGAGCGGCGAAGGTGAGACGGCACACGCGACGCTCGCCGAGCATCTCGCGCAGGCGGTCGTTTTGAACGTGAGGATTGACGGGGAACGCCTCACCGAATCACCGTATCCGGCGTCCGTCCGCCGCACGGTCGAGGAACGAACTGGAAATCGGGTTCACGTCACTGCACGGTGGGAGCCGTACGCCGACTCCTCGCTCGAAAGCGAGATCGAGATCGGACCGGCACCGCCACCGACGGCCGACACGGCCGCGACGAGCGTGACGGTCGACAGCGGGATGCGGTCGCCGACGTCGACGGGATCGGTCGAATCGGTCGCAGCGGCGATCGCAGCGGCGTACGTCGAGCGGCTCTTTCCACCCGAACGGACCAGACTCCGGCTCGTCGATCCCAGAACCGCGCCGGTGACGAAAGACCGGTACCATCGCACCGCCCGAGCGGTGGGGACGAGCGTCGAGTGGGCGACCGACGAGGCGTCGTCGAGCGAGGCGAACGAGCGGCTCGCAACCAGGCTCGCCTATCGGGTCGAGGCCGACCTGCGGGCGGAGTACGGGACAGTCGGATCGGTACCAGTCGAGCGGGTCGGGCGAGTGGAGATCGTGGTCCGACGGTGGGAGCCGTGAACGATCGCGGCCGCGTTCCGTTCGCGCTCGTCGGCGTGTTACTCGTGCTCACGAGCACGACGATCGCCGTGACCACCGTGACACGGCCGCCCGAAGCGTCGCCACACATCGACGACGCGATGCAGGGAGCGACCGCCGCCGCGGTGACGGAGCTCCGAGGGGCGGCCGACGAGGCTGCCCGGGAGGCGGCGATCGCGCCCGTCACCGATCCCGCCGATACGCCGGCGGGGCGCGCGATAGGCGACGACGAGCCGTTTCGGGACGCGCTCAGACTGCGACTCTATCTGCGCGCAGTCGAGCGGATCGACGGGACCGAAACGACTCGGGGATCGGTGACGGCGACCGCGTCGCTACCAGCAGTCGACCCGACGACCGCGGGGTATCGACAGGCGATCGAGCGCGTTGAGGTTGAGCGGGCGGGCGAGGACGACGCGGCGATGCGCGTCGAGATCGAGGGCGTTCGGTTGAGGGCGATCCGGAACGGCCGGACGGTGGCGAGCGTCGAACGATCGCCCGAATTCGTCGTCGCGAATCCGGTGCTCGCGCTCCACGATCGAACGGAGCGATTCGAGCGACGGGCGAACGCGCCGGTCACGAAGCCCGGACTCGGCCAGCGGATGACCACTCGGCTCTACGCGATCGCCTGGATCCGCGGATATGCCCAGTACGGCGGCGCAGATATCTCGACGGTCCTCGGGACGCGACACATCGAGCTGTCGACGAACGACGCGCTGCTCGCCGAGCAGCGCTCGACGTTCGGCGAGGCTGATCCGGGTGGGGAGAACGGCGTCTCGGCCGCCGCAGGTCGCGTGGCGACCACCGATCTCATCGCGGGGCTGGGCAGTGAGCCGGAGTGGCAGGATGCGGTGTTGAAGACGACCGACGAGATTCGAGTGAATCCGCCGCCGGAGCGATCGGTCGGGACCTGGCGCGAGGAGCCCGATGATCCGACGATCACCGTCGGCGTCAACGCCTCGGCGGATCGCGCGTTCGTCGACACGATCGGAGTGCGCGGTCGCGACCGCCTCGACGACGCTGTCGAGCGGGTCCACACGGTCGAAGCGCGGGTCGAGGCATCCTCGGACCTCCGAAGTCGGAACCAGTGGGGCGGCGGCTCGCCGGGCGGCAACTGGACGCACACCGGGGTGAGAACAGACACACGAACCAGTACCCACCGGATCAGCAGCCGGGGCCCGAGCGAGACGGGGTGGGAGACTGTGGACGGCGGCACGTTCGAGGTAACGAGAACGCGGACGGTCACGCGGCGGTGGCAACGGGGGTACGACACGATGACGACGAGGGAAACCGAAGAGCGGATCTACCGTGTGGAGGTGGCAGTCCACGCGCGGACGGCACCCATCGAGGGCGTCCCGGACGGTCGACTGGACGGGCACCTCCGGGACGCGACCGATCGCGCCGCGGAGGACGCGATCGGAAACGGTGGGCTCGACGGCATCGCCAGACGAGCCGCCGGAGGACGAACCGTTCGATCGACGGCGAGGGCGACCGCGTCGCCGTCGATGGAGCGAGCGGCGATCGAGTCGGATCTGGGGACGGTCAGAGATCGAACACGAGCCGTCCGGGTAACGCTTCCGGCACCCGCGGTCGGTACGGGGCGGGCAAACCCGGCGGAGCGGTTACACCGAAAGATCGGGAGCCAACGGGACGAGCTGCTGATCGACGCCGACCGGACGGCGCGCGAGCGGACGCGTCTCGCGGTGCGACTCGAATACCTCGACTCGCTCGATTCGGAGCTCAAAACCCGAACGGACACGTTCGATGCGGCCAGCGACGGAATCGGCGATGCGGTCGGGAAGCACATCGGCTCCGATCGGCTCGGCGGGGCGCTGGACGCGCACAGGGCCGCGTCGAACCCGTCGGCCGATCGGGTGAGTGATCCGGCCGGACACCTGTCGATGGCGGTCGACACCGCTCCCTCGTATCTCACGACGAGCGAAGTGACGCAGGATCGGATCGACGAACCGGGCGCCGGAACGATCTATCCGCTCTCGACGCGATCGATCAACGTCTTCAGTTCGCCGCACGGACAGGTCGCTGACGGTATCGTCAGTCGGATCCCGTTCTTGGGGACCGGGCGCGTCTCGTTGTCGACGGCGGCGCGGACGCTGGCGGCGGCCGAGGCTGGGGGCGGGCGATACGAGGAACTCGAGGGGGACGTCGAGGATTCGACGGCGTACGTCCGAGGTGAACTGATCGACGAACTGGTCGACACCGGCGTGTCGGAACGCGACGCGAGAGCGGCGCTCCGAACTGACGCGTCGACCGCCGACGAGGCGCTCATGCTCACAAACGGGACGACGATCGAACGGGCCGCCGCCAAGATCGACGGCCCGGCCACGACCGAGCGTCTCGAACTCCGATTACGGACACGGCTAGATACGGAACTCACCGAAGCCGCGGCGCGACCGTCGGAACCGACGACGACCGAAGCACAGCAGCGGGTTCAAGCGGAGGTAAACACCGAGCTCAAGAACCTGCTCGCGGACGGCATCGAGAACGAAGCGGAGCGGAAGCGAAAGAAAAAGCTCGGGAAACGGCTGGGAGCGATTCCGGCCGGCCTTCCCCTCGCGCCGGTCCCGGGATACTGGTACGCGACCGCGAACGTCTGGTACGTGACCGTCGACGGGCAGTACGAGCGGTTCGCCGTCTGGACGAACCGCGGCGACGGAACGGGCGCGACGACGTATCTGAGGGACGGACGAACCGCATGGGTCACGCACGACGGCGACGAGCGGCGACTCGGAACGTCTGAGCAAGTGTCGTTTCGGACCCAGACCGCGGTCGTCGTCGTCGTTCCACCGGGACCACGTGGCGTCGGTGACACGGACGGGGAACCGTACAAATACTCGCCGGGGTGGGATTCGGGAGTGTAACCGACGGCCCGAACGCTACTTCAACCGGGGGGCCGAACGGGGCGTATGCTCCACGAGGTTGACTCGCCGGGCGATCGAACGCCGACGGAACTCTACGAACTGTATCTCGAGGCGATGGTCGACGCGATCACCGACCATGGCGTCGAGACGGCCGCGGATCGATCCGATGTCGATACAGCGCGACTGCGCGAACTGCTCGACGGCGGCCGACCAGAGTTGACGCTCGAAGAGGCGGCATCGATCCTGGCGCTCGTTGACGAGACGATCGACGCGGAGACGATCGCGACGATCGCGAGGGACGAGTTGCTCATGGGGATGACGACGGCGGTTCTGGACGTCGAAGCCGTCGAGTCCGGCCTCGACGGTGAGCTCGAAGCCCGCGAGATACAGTCGAAGATCGAGGGGCGGTTCCCGATGACGCTGCGGGAGTTCGCGCTGCTGTATCAGTACATTGACGGGGCGCGGTGACGATGCGGGTGGGGATTCTCGGCTGCGGATACGTCGGACTCGAACTCGCTCGACAGCTCGGTCGCGAACACGACGTGATCGGCGTTCGACGGTCCGGGGACGGCCTCGCCGCCGTCGAGGAGACGGGCGCGGACGCGATCGAAGCCGACGTGACCGATCCGGGATCACTCGGTGCGATCCCGGACGTGGACGCGCTCGTCTTTTCGGCGTCATCGGGTGGTCGCGGGGCGGCCGCCGCCGAGCGCGTCTACGTCGATGGGCTCCGGACAGTCATCGAGACGTTCGGCGAACGAGACTCAGTCCCAGATCGGTTGGTGTACACCTCGAGTACGGGCGTGTACGGCGATCACGGCGGCGACTGGGTTGACGAGGAGACGCCGCTCTCGCCGACGACAGACAAGACGCGAGTGCTCGCCGAGGCCGAACGGATCGCCCGGGAGCTGGCGCAGGAGTACGACATCGATGGTGCAGTCGCGCGGTTCGCCGGACTCTACGGCCCGGGTCGGTACCGGTTGGATCGATACCTGAACGGGCCGGTAACGGAGGGATACCTGAACATGATTCACCGCGACGACGCCGCCGGTATCGTTCGGTTCCTGCTGGAGTCGACCGACGAGAAGCTGTTGTTGGCCGTCGACGACGAGCCGGTCGACAAGTGGACGTTCGCCGACTGGCTGGCCGACGAGTGCGGCGTCGAGCGTCCGCCAAAGCGGACGAAAGCGGATCGACTCGACGACGAAGGACTCACGGACGCCGCCCGGCGGCGAATCCTGACGAGCAAACGATGCTCGAACGAGCGGGTTCGCGGGCTGGGCTATCGGTTCGCGTACCCGACCTATCGGGAGGGCTACCGGGCGGCGATCGACGCGTATCGCAGCGATGGATGAGTCGGATCGACCCGCGATATCGCAGACGGCACGCGATGCCGCAAGCCCGGCCTTTTTCGCCGCTCGGGCCGTATCGATAGGCGATGGAATACGTCCAAGAGGGTATCGCGACGCTCCACGACTTCGGCGACGCCAGCCCAGCCGCCCCGACGGACAGCGCGACTGTTGTCGTCCCGATGACAGAGCGAGAACACGCCGGATTGGCTGCCGAACGCGTTCTCTCGGCGCTCGAAGTCGTCTCCCCGGAGCGCGTTGTCGTTCCGCTACGCGCGTCTGCGGATCGAGTCGAAGCGGTCGTCGAGTGGCTCGACGGGGTCGATCTTCCGTTGTCGATACTGTGGTGTGACGGGCCGCGACTCTCGGAACTGCTTTCGAACGCCGATCTCAACGGAACGCGCGGGAAGGGCCGCGACGTGTGGCTTGCGCTCGGCGTCGCGAGCGACAGCGAGTACGTCGTCGTCCACGACGCCGATGCGAAAAGCTACGACGCGCGTCACGTCCCAAAACTTCTCTTCCCGCTCGCACACGGGAAGGCGTTCTCGAAGGGGTACTACGCTCGCATCGAGAACGATCGGCTGTACGGTCGGCTCTTCAGGCTGTTCTATCGGCCGTTGATCGAAGCGATACGGGCCGAACGCGACGCGCCGGTACTCGAGTACCTCGGCGCGTTTCGGTACGCGCTCGCCGGGGAGTTCGCCACGACCGGTCGGTTGGCACGCCGACTCCGTATCCAACGCGGCTGGGGATTAGAGGTCGGGACGCTCGGCGAGGCGTTTCGACTGGTAGGCGCGGATGGGTCGGCACAGGTCGATCTCGGCGTCCACGAACACGATCACCGCGCGGTCTCGGGACCGAGTGGACTCACGGATATGGCTCGACAGGTCGGGCAGACGCTTTTCCAAGCACTCGATGAGAACGGCGTCGAGCCGACGTACGAAACGCTCGAACGTCGATATCGCGTCGCGGCCGAACGGATCGTTGAGAGCTACGCGCTCGATGCCGTATTCAACGAATTCGAGTACGACCAACGGGACGAATTGGCACAGATCGATGCATACGCCGACGTGATCGATTCGCCGGGGAGCGATGCCAGACTTCCCGCGTGGGATGCCGCACCGATCGAACCGGAGGCTGTGGCGAGCGCGGCGCTCGAGGATCTCTCCGACGTGATGGACGTCGACCGGCGCGAGCGACGGCGACCGACGTAGCGTCGGAACGTTCACGAACGGGTGTCCCGAGACGACACGTATGAAACAGGCAATCGTCGCGCGGACGGACATCGGGATGGGGACGGGAAAGCTCGCGGCGCAGGTCGCACACGCCTCGTTGAAAGCGTACGAAAACGCCGACTCGGACGCCCAACGGAAGTGGACATCTGGCGGTCAAAAGAAGATCGTTCTGAAGGGAGCTGGTCAAAAGCAGCTTCGGGAACTCGCAGACAGGGCGCGTCAGGAGCGGCTCCCGTACGCGCTCGTGACCGACGCCGGTCACACGCAGCTCGAACCAGGGACCGTGACGACGCTCGCGGTCGGTCCGGGTCCCGAAAACATCGTCGACAAGGTGACCGGCGATCTGCGCCTCTATTGAACGAAAATCGCACCGTCGAGGTTCAGAACGCGCGGTGGTACTGTCTCGGAACGGGGCCGTCGCGCCCGAGTTCCTGTGCGGCGTGGACCGCGAAGTAGGGATCGCGGAGATGTTCGCGGCCGAGGATCGCGAGATCGGCGCGACCGTTGCGGATGATCTCGTCCGCGCCCTCGGGGGTCGTGATGGCACCGACAGTGCCGACCGGTATGCCGCTTTCGGCGACCTGCTCGGCGTAGGGAACCTGATAATGTGGGCCCGTCGACGGAACCTGTTGGTCCGGATGGATCGCACCGGCGCTCACGTCGACGAGATCGACGCCGAGCGACTGCAGTTCGCCGGCGAGTTCGGTCGAATCCTCGACGGTCCACGACTCGCGGTCGGGGAACCAGTCGGTCGCGGAAACGCGGACGAAGAGCGGCATTCCCTCCGGGATCACGTCGCGAACGTCGGCGACGATCTCTTTAACGAGTCGGGTCCGATTCTCGAAACTGCCGCCGTATTCGTCCTCGCGGGTGTTCGTCACCGGCGAGAGGAACTCGTGGAGTAGATAGCCGTGGGCCGCGTGCAGTTCGATGATATCGAAGCCGACGTCGACAGCTCGGATAGCGGCGTCGACGAAGTTCTGTTCGATGTCTTCGATTCCCTCAGCGTCGAGCCCTTCGGTTTCGAGCGGTTCGTCGTACGGCCACGGCTCGTCGGTCGGACCCACAGGCGTCCACCCCGAGTCGCCGTGGACCGGGCCGCCGCCGTCGGACGGTCTGAACGCCGATGCCTTTCGGCCGGCGTGAGCGAGTTGGATCGCAGAGGTCGCGCCCTGAGATTCGATGTACTCCGTTATCGGTCGCAGCGCCTCGGCGTGTTCGTCGCTCCAGATACCGAGATCCTGCGGAGAGATCCGCCCGCGCGGTTCGACCGCGGTCGCCTCGGTCATCACGATGCCGGCGCCACCGGTTGCCCGACTGCCGAGGTGAACTAGGTGCCAATCAGTCGCGAGGCCGTCTTCGTCCTCACAAGAATACTGACACATCGGCGACACCATCACGCGGTTTCTGGCGGTTACGTCCCGACACTCGAACGGAGTGAACAGATGCATGTACCCAGGGTTCAGGGAGGAGATCAAAGACCTTTCGTATATCGGACAGTCGTGCCGAGCCGGGAACTCAACCACAGTCGATCGGGGAGTTCCGCCACCGAACCGAATACAAAGAGGCATGTTCGGCGGCGCGTACACGCGAGTATGCGCGATGCGCACCCGATTGAAGCGGCCGTCGGGATCGAGTACTACGTCACCGACACCGACGGCGTCGGCGGTCACCTCCGTGACCGACCGACCGATTTCCGAGTTCGAGAGCGAGAGGCGTTCGGCGCGGACCTCCGGGGACTCGACGCGGCTATCGGTTCGTACCCGCACCTCGTCTTCCGGGCGACGCTTCGAGGGTGGGACACGAACGATTTCGCCGCCGGGCTCTCGAACAAGCTCGCGATCAGTCGCGAGCGCGTCTCGTGGGCGGGGACGAAGGACAAACACGCGGTCACAACCCAGCTGTTTTCCGTGAGGTACGAGTCGAACGATCTCCCAACGGTGGACGGTGCGGACGTCGACGTGCTCGGACGGGCGGGGCGGCCGGTGTTGTTCGGCGATCTCATCGGCAACGAGTTCGAACTGGTTGTCCGAGACGCGATCCAGCCCGAAAACGCCGACACGATAGCCGAGGAACTCCGTCAGTTTGCGGGCGACGGCGAGGAATCGAACGAAGACATCGCCGTTCCGAACTACTTCGGCCAACAGCGATTCGGCTCGAAGCGGGCGATCACCCACCGCGTCGGGCTCGACATCGTCCGAGGCGAGTGGGAATCGGCAGCCGTTCGCTACGTCTGTGAGGCGAGCGATCGGGAGCTCGAGCGGACGCGAACGGCAAGAGAGCGACTCGGAGCCGATCTCGAGTGGAAACGCGCGGACGAACTGCTTCCGGGCGGGCTTCGGTTCGAACGAGCGATCGCCGGACGGCTCGCCGAGGGTGCGGACACCGACGCGGACTACCGCGCCGCCCTCGAACGTCTGCCGACGAACCTCCAGCGGATGTTCACGAACGCCGCCCAATCCTACGCATTCAACCGAATACTCTCCGAGCGACTCCGTCGAGGACTTCCGTTCGGACGGCCAGTCGAGGGCGACGTCGTCTGTTTCGCCGACGAGGACGGGCTGCCGGACCCGGGCCGAACACAGGTGGTCGAAGGGGGCCAAGTCGGGACGATCAGCCGACACTGCGAGCGGGGGCGGGCCTTCGTCACCGCCCCACTCGTCGGGACCGACACGGAGTTCGGGGAGGGGGAGCCGGCGGCGATCGCTCGGCACGTCCTCGACGACTTGGGGCTCGATCGATCGAACTTCGATCGACCGGGGGAGTTCGGCTCGACGGGAACTCGTCGGGCGATTCGAGTGTCGACAGATCTCGACATCGAGGCGGACCCGCTCACGCTCCGGTTCTCGCTGCCGAAGGGGAGCTACGCGACCGTGCTCGCCCGCGAGTTTCTGAAGGTCGATCCCGACGACCTCGCCTGACCTTCGAAAAACCGCCTCGCTTATCCGAGCCGATCGCTTCCCATCGGGTATGGACTGTCGGTGCTGTGCGTCGTCGCTCGACCGGCCAGGCGATTACTGCTTGGTCTGTCGCAGCGCAAACGCCGACACCGTCGTCGTCGAGTGTGACGCGGAGCGAGCGACGGTAACCGCGCTCTTCGACGACGAGATCGTCGCCCAACGAACAGTGACGACGACGCGCGAAACGGACGAGCGATGGGCACCGACCGAACGCAGGAATTTCGCTGGGCGGATCGCCGACGAAGCGCGCCGAAAACGGCCGGAAGAGGTGTATGCGACTGGGGACAGAGACGTGATCAGCGCCGTTCGAGCCGAGCTTCGGTATCCGTTCTATCGAGTCGAGGACGACGATCCGATCGAGGCAGTCAGACGAAAGCGCGGCCAACCCGCGCTGGAAGTCGTCGAGGCCACGGTCGAAGAGAAACTCGGCGGCAGCCACAGCACGGTCATCGGCGGACGTGCCGGCCGCCGAACGCTGCAAACGGTCGCCGAGCATCCACACGTCAAAAAGATCATCCCGGGACCGATCGACGCGGGCGGTTCGGGATCACGGACGGGCGTACGAGCGAAGGCCACACGAGCCGATCAGCACGGCAACGTCCGACTGCTGATTCGAGACGGGTCGAGCGTCCAGGAGAACCGGATCGTCACGACGGCAGGCAACCGCGAGCTGGGCGAGCACGTCGGAGCGGACCTCAACGAGGCACTCGCCGACGCCGAACTGCAGGGGTGAGTTCCCGATCGGCCGGGACGAAACGTGGGGTTTATCAGTTCGCTACGGCGATAGTACGATACTATGGCCAAGAAGGGCAAGACAGGCAGCTCCGGTCGGTTCGGTGCACGTTACGGACGGGTCGCACGCCGCCGCGTCGCGGAGATCGAGTCGGATATGCAGAACGCGACGGTCGACGGCGACAGCGTCAAGCGCGTCGGCACCGGCATCTGGGTGAACGAAGAGACCGGCGAGACGTTCACCGGCGGTGCCTATCGGCCAGAGACGCCGGCCGGAAAGACCGTCACGCGGTCCATTCGAGCCGCAATCGGCGACGAAGACGAATAACCATCGATGAGTTACAAGTGCTCCCGCTGTAAGCGAGATGTCGAACTCGACGAGTACGGCGGTGTCCGCTGTCCGTACTGCGGCCACCGCGTGCTGCTGAAAGAGCGGAGCCGCGATATCAAAGAAGTCGACGTCGAGTAGCGTGCACACTGCCGACCTTCGTTTCGCGTATCGTTCCTCGGAAACCGCAGCGATCGTCAGCGAAGCCGTCGAGCGGGAACTCGGCGAGATCGGCGGGGATCGGGCGACGGCCGCGGTGTCCCGACGCGGAGCGACGATTGTCGTCGAGATCGAAGCCGACGATCTCGTCGCGCTGCGGGCGGGGGTGAACACGTGGGAGACGCTGCTCGAAGTTGCGGAGGACGTCGCCGACACCGCTCGACCGGGCGAGATTTTATAACCGAATACGGGACCACGCACCGTATGCGCTGACCGATCACCGGCGATCCGCGAGCGGGAGCGCGGTGGACGGATCGTCGACGACGACACCGCCTGTTCGAGATCACGGATCCGACCGTCAGGTCAGGTCGCCTCGTACGCGTACACGATGACGTCGCCGTCTTCGAAAGCCGGCGTGAGCCGCGGGTGGTCCTCGACGGATAACTCGTAGGAAGCCCGTTCGGCGGGACCGACGTAGATGTACTCGACGTCGTACCGATCGAGGAGCGCCGACTGGCGCTCTACGTTCCCTTCGTAGATCGTTCGCACGTCGGCGAGTCGATCCTCGTACGGCTCGCTCCCACGGTACTGCGCCTCGTGGAACCACCCGAGCACCGTCGGGACGCCGGTGAGACTCGCCGGTGCGGACGCCCCCTCACCGTCCTCAGGGACCCACTGGTACCCGCCGGGGGCGGCCGTGACGATCGTGGGCTGACCGTCGCGGTCGTCGATCCACGCGATCGCCGCCGCTTCCCCGGCGTATCTCGCGTCGAGGTACGCCTCGCCGTCGAGGGTCGCTCCGTCGCTCCCGATCGGGTCGTCGCCTACCTGTGCCGGGATCGCCAGGCCGGCGTACAGCCCGGTAAAAACGACCGCGATGGCGACGATCACGGTTCCGATCGATCGCCACCGAGTCGCATCGATCGAGCGGACCGCACTCGCCGAACCGGGGAGTCGATCGGCGGCCAGCCGAGCCGCAATGACGCCCGCTGCGGGGGACCAGAGAACCCACAGCTGTGAGTACACCTTGAACACGGTGTTGAGGCGTTCGAGGCCAGTACCCCGTTGCTGCGGTTCGACGACGTAGACGAACTCGACGACGAGCGCGAGTCCGAGTCCGCCGAGCAGCAAGACCGTCTCGAATCCGAGATCGGTCCGATTTCGAAGACAGAGCCACGCGGCGAGCAGGATCGGACCGAAGAGTGCGAGCGCGGCGAATCCCGCGGTCCACGCGGCGATCGCACCGACGGCGACAGCGGCGGCAGTCGCGACCGCCCAGGACGAGCTTCGATCCTCGAACTCGTCGACGATCCGACCCGTGAGATAGGGGACGAAAAGCAACAGAAAGCCGCCGTGGACGATCAACAGCGGACCCAGATCGCTGCGCGGCGGTAGGAATCCGATGCTTCGGGTACTCGCACTCGACAACCAGAACGGAGCCACGCTGAGCCCGCCAACGACGAGTACGAATACCGCACCGAGGAGGGACAGTCCGTCGCGCCGAAGCTCTTCGTGAACGCCGGATCGTGTGGAAAATCGCGTTGCGAGCCGCGTCGGAAGCAGCGTCGCAGGGTCGGCGGGCGCGAACGCGACCGTCAGGAATACCAGTCCGCCAGCGACGGGGAAATCCCACGTGTTCGCGATCGCCAGAAAGCCCGCGACCGGGGCCGTGAGGAGCAACAGCGCGCGGCGTCTCCCGGTGTCGGTTTCTGGCGTTTGCCAGTAGCTGTAACAGAGCGCGGCGATCAGCAGCGTGAACGGCGTCGTGAGCATGTGTGCGTGGAGGTCGCCGTTGAGCCATGCGAAGAGCGGGAACTCGTTGATCGTCCCGTCGATGATCCGACTCGAATCCCAGTAGAAGAACGACGACGGCGTCCACGCGAGCAGCTCCGAATCGGGGGCGACGCCGAGGGCGGTGACGACACTCGATGGGAGCAGCCACGCGGCGACCTGCACAGCGGTGTAGAGATTCCCGGCGAGGCCGACGAAGAACGCGCCGATCACCGCAGCGAGGCGCCGCGGCGCGCCGTGATCGGCCGCGATCGCACCGGTGAGCCCGTAGGCGGCGGTGACGAGTGCGGCGTAGAAACCGGAGAGCGCGAGGTTGTACGCGAACCGCGGCGCGGTTCCCGTGAGGATCGTCAAGAGCGCGGTCAGCAGCTGTCCACCGTAGTAGTACTGGACCGATTCGCCCGCGAACCACATGTCCTCCGGCGGTAACGCGGCGCTCCGGAGTATCGTCCGGAGCAGCCCGTAATCGAGGAACTTCTCGCCCGCGGCGATCGGTAGCGGCGCGATGGCCGGGGAGGCGGCACGGATCGAAATCATGAGCGAGAAGGCCAGCGTGAAGACGACGGCCACTTCGGCGTAGGACCGCCATTCGGTTCGATCCGGGTCGCCGAACCGGAGGCTCGATCCGCCGAGTACTGCCACGCCGGCGATCAAGGCAGGGACTCCGAACGCGAGGTGCCCGACGAGATACCCGAGGACGGCGATCGTGACGAGGGCGACCGGGATGGCAAACGCCGATCCGGCACCGCGGAACTGCCGAAAGATAGTGGCGGAGAGCGGCAGCGCGAGGGCACCGAGAACGAGATACGTGGCGAGCCAGAGGACGACGAGACCGTACTCCATCAGGCGTATCGGCGGTGTGTAACGGTATATTGTTTGTGGAGTCGTATCACGGGAAGTCGAATCGCTTTTGCGCACGGCCGTATCAGGCTACGGTATGAGTTCGCTCGGGATCGTCGTCCCGGCGTTTCAGCCGGACATCGAACAGTTGGAGCGATATCTCCACGATCTCCAAGCCGAGCTGACACCCGAGACGATCCGCGTCGAGATCGACGACCCGAGCGAGGCGTGTGTGCGGCGACTTTCGGCACTCGACGGTTCGACGGCCGAGGTGAGCGCCGTTCCCTATCGGCGGGGAAAGGGTGCCGCGATAACGGCCGGGTTCGAGGCGCTCTCGACCGATCGGTTGGCGTTCACCGACGCCGACGGGAGCACGTCGGCGGCCGAACTCGCACGCGTGATCGACGCGCTGGAGTCGGCCGACATCGCGGTCGGGTCGAGGCGGCATCCCGAATCGACCATCGTCGGCCACCGGACGTACGTCCGCCGGCTACTCGGAGACGGGTTCGCATGGCTCGCTCGACGGGCGCTGGAGCCAAGTCTCTACGACTATCAGTGCGGGGCCAAAGCGCTCGATGGCGAGAGTTGGGAGCGGATTCGACCGCACATCTACGAACCCGGGTTCGCGTGGGATCTCGAGGCGCTCGCGGTCGCCGGCGCGCTCGGGTTGGACATCCGGGAGATACCGATCGTCTGGGAGGACCAACCCGGATCGACGGTGTCGCCGGTCAAGACGACGATCTCGATGGCGAAATCGCTCGCAGTGACTCGGTATCGCGCGAAGCGGCTGCAGAACAGTTCGTTCCACCACGCGGTCCATCGCGGGAGCGAGCCGATCGCGCTCATCGACCGGAACCGATGATGGACGTCAGAGAGCTCGGTGAGACGCTGTACGCGCCGTTTCGATTCGGCCGATTCGCGAGTGTCGGTGCGGTGGGAGCGGTCTGCGACAACGCCGTTTTGCTCACGCTGACGACGATCGGCGTCCTCCCGGAGCTGGCGAAGTTCGCCGGGATCGAGACGGCGATCGCGGTCATGTTCGTACTCAACGAGCGCTGGACGTTTTCGGACGCCGGGCGGGCAGGTCTCGTGCCGACGCTACGGCGGTTAGCGACATCGAACGTGGTTCGAATCGGCGGCATCACCGTACAGCTCGTGGTCTTTTCGCTCGTCTACCGGCGACTCCACGTCGACGTATCGGCGTTCGGAATCGATCTGTGGCTTCTCGTCGCCAGCGGGGCAGGGATTGGGTTGGGAATGTTCGTCAACTACGTCACGGAAAGTCTCATCACGTGGCGGATCCACCGACGATAGCGGGTGTAACTGTCACGGCAAGATTCCCCAGACGGCGGGTCAATCACAACCCTTAATTGGCGGACCCAACTACGAGGTAGTAGCGGGATGGGATAGCCAGGAGATTCCGCCGGGCTCATAACCCGGAGACCGGACGTTCAAATCGTCCTCCCGCTATTCTCTCGGCAGACAATATCTGTTAGTCGTTGAACCGGGTTTCGTACGATGGATCGCACGCCATGTTAACACCACAAACTGTGAGCTAATCGTCCGATAACGATACCGAAGCAGAAAGCGAAACCCTCAGTTGTCGCCGGTCTGATCGATGATCACGACCTCGCCGTCCTCGACGGTGACGTTGATCAGCGTCTTGGCGCTGTAGGGTGACTCGTCGAGTTCGTTCGCGCCGTCGACCTTCTTGATCACGGCGACGATGTCGACGATGTTCGCACCGATGTCCTCAAGCGCTGTACAGATCGCCGAGAGGGTCCCGCCGGTCGAGAGCACGTCGTCGAGGACCAGAACGTTGTCGCCCTCGTCGACGTCGTTGATGTACATCTGATTCTCCGAGTAGCCCGTGCGCTGGAACAGCGGCGTTTCGCCTTCGAGTCCGTACTCGCGCTTTCGGATGACGACGAGCGGGATATCGGTCATGAGCGAGACGGCGGTGGAGATATGGATCCCCATCGCGGCCGGCGTGACGATCTTGTCGACGTTTTCGAGCTGAGCCTTCCGAATGATCTTGATGACGATCTCGCGGAGCAGGCTCGGTTTGAGCATCGGCACGCCGTCGCTGATCGGATGGACGAAGTAGTGGTAGTCGTCCTTCTCGACGATCGGCGACTCGAGCAACGATCGCTGAAGCTGATCCATACACCGGGTACCGGGAGATACGGGTAAAGCCTGACGGTCCAATCCGACCGTGGCGGGCCCTCACTCGGTCGATTCTGCCGAATCGAGCGTCGAGAAGGCGTCGAGAATCGTCCGTTTCGTGATCGCACCGTGGGTCGTCCAGTGATGGGCGTAATCGAGCATATCATCGTAGATGTCGGGTTTACAGCCGGCGGCTTTCGGATGGCCACCGCCGTTGACCTGCCGGGCGACCTCGTGGCAACGCTCGAATCGGTCGGTGCCGCGAATCGACGCCGAACCCGCAGGTTTTACGATCACCGACGCGTCCGCACCCTCCTGTCGCATCGCCTCCGCGACCTCGTTCTGTGAGCACCGGCCGTAGGTAACGCCGACCGTCCAGTCACCGACTTCTCGGTACTCCGCGCGGTCGATCGCCTTCTCGATGAGCGCCTCCTTCTCGATCCGCTGTTCGTCGATAAACGACGTGACCGATTCGGGCAGATCCGCGCCGTGTTCGACGACCGTCCCGATGTACTCCTCGGGATCGGTCCAGTAGGCGTAGTCGGCGAGGTCGTCGCTACGCGGGTCCTCGCGAAGCCACAGGTCGTGGTCGCGGGTGACGGCGGCGAGATCGACGTAGCGCTCGTCGAAGTCGTGTTGCAGCGCCTCGAGCGTCACGTCAGTCGTACAGACGGCGTCCGAATCGCCGACGATCAGTTCGGCGTGTTCGGAGACGGCGGCGGCGAGCGCGTCGTCCCACTGGTGGTGATCGAACCACCGGATGCTGTCGGCCAACTCGGCGACGGCCGGCAGCGCCTCGATGTCGCGTTCGGAGTCCGGACAGAGGTCACAGACGAACAGTTCGACGTTTGGTTCGCCGTACTCAGCGACGTATTCGAACGCGTCGTCGATCTCGTGGGGACTCGTAGCGAGGAGTCCGGCGGTCCCGAAAGCGACCCGTATCAGGGCCACGCAGCCCAGCCCATCGGCGTCGGGATCCGCGACGACGACCCGCTCGACCCCCGAGAGCGCTTCCTTTGCCTCTCGCTCCGCAACGGTCTCATTGAACGAGTCCGGAATGAAAAATCCCTCACCCGGGAGCAGCGACCGACGATACAGCGGGATCGTCCCGTCGTCGATGAGTCGATCATCCATACGCAACGACTGGGTGGTGGAGTCATAAGCCTCCCGTTCAACGCCGGCGGTCGTCACTACTCCAACTGGCGGACGGTCAACACCGGCATCGGGCAGGTTCGGACGACGTGTTCGGCGACGCTTCCGAGGACAAACGAGTGCTCGCCGCTTCGGCCTCGCGTCCCCATCGCGATCCCATCGGCGTCAACGTCGTCGACGTACCCCACGATCTCTTTTCCTGGACGGCCGACTCGAACGGCCGTCTCCAGCTCGACGGGGTCGTCGAGCGCTCGGTTCGCGTCGGCGATCCGATCAAGCGCTTCCGCGCCCCGCTCGTCCAGCGCGCTGCGAACGTCTTTCTGTACCCGTTCGGGAAGCGGCTGGACGCGGCCCTCGTTGACGACGTAGAGCGCGTGTACCGTGGCGTCGAACCGGCGAGCGAGATCGAGCGTACAATCGACGGCCCGAGACACGCTCTCGGAGCCGTCCGTCGCTACAACCACCGTCTCGAACATGCGTTTGGGTGGATTCGCGGGGATCATAAACCCATACACTCTCCGCCGGATACGCGTGTCGCCCGGTACGATTCGGACAGCTGGCGGCCGTCGAACCGCGACGATGAACACATAACCGACATCGGGTGCCTTTTATGTCGGTGTCTCTCGAAGCCCGGATATGGAGATCGATACGGTACTCGTCCCGGTCGACGGCACCCGGGCGGCGATGGACGCCGTCGAATACGCCATCGCGATCGCGGAACGCTACGGCGCGTGCGTTCACGCTCTGTATCTCCTCGGAGAGAACGCGGCGGGCGTGATGAACGATGGGAGCGTCGAGGCCGAGGCCGTCGCGGACCGAGGAGAACAAGTGATGGCAGGCATTCGGGCCGCGGCTGGAACCGTTCCCGTCGACCATTCCTCTGCATGCGGGTTTTCGGTCTCCAGACTGAGCCAACATCCCGGGAGCGTCATCCTCGACGTCGCCGAGATGCTGGACGCGGATTTCATCGTCGTCCCCCGAGAACCGGTTACGGGCGACATGGAGGCCGTGATCGAGAAGGCGGCCGAGTACGTGCTCGCGTACGCCTCTCAGCCGGTGCTCTCGGTGTAAACCGCACGGTCGCCGAACGGACCGCGAATCGATAGATCGATATGCGGTTTGTTTCGGTCTCGGAACATCCAACTGACGCGAACGGGAGCAACTCGAAAGGTGTCGAACGGTCAGTCGTCTTCGAGCAGTTTCGTCGCCATCTCGAGCTCAAAGCTGCCGTCGTCTGTCGGGACGAACCCGACCTTCCGGTACAACGCGATCGCGGGTTTGTTCCAGCGTTCGACCGTCAACCAGACGTACTCGACGCCGTCCGCACGCCCGGCACCGAGGAGGCCCTGTATCAGTTCAGTGCCGATTCCCGCGTTCTGGTACTCGCCGAGCACGAAGATCGCGAGCTCGAACGCACCCTGTCCGTCCGGAACCAAGAGCGCGTGTCCGATCGGCAGCTCTTCGTGCCAGCCGACGACGTTGATGCAATCATCGACGAGGAGTTTGTCGAGCCAGCTTCGGATCTGACTCTCGCTGGTGGGGGGAATCCCCTGTGCGCGGTCCTCCGGATCGAACCGACGATACATTTCGAGGAGCGTGTCGACCCCACCGTCGTAGCGACGGACCTCGATGTGTCGGCCGGTCCGGTCCTCGAACGAACGCGGTGGGTCGTCGTACGGTCCCGCCACGTCATCAGGGTATTCGCGAGTCATCGGATGAGCGTCACCGTCGTTCTGGCGTTCAACAGGACGAACTCCGAGATCGACCCGAGCTGAACCTTGCCAAGCGGGCTCGTTTCCCCGCCGCCCAGCACGATCCGATCGTACGAGCCGCGCTCGGCGAGTTCGAGCAGTTGGCTTCCCGGGTGGCCGGACAACGTCCGTATCTCCGCCTCGAGTTCGACCGCGTCGAGAACCTCGCCGACGCGCTTTCGGAGCTCCGCTTTCGAGAGCGATGCATCGGGGTTTTCGACGATCGCGATCGTCAGCTCGTCGCCGGCCTCTTTGGCCCGCTCGACGGCCTGTTCGAGAGCGCGGAGCGAATCCTCGCTCCCGCCGATCCCTAACAGCGTTTTCATATCTGGCCCTTACTCCCCGAAAGCAAAAGCCTCCCGCCTGCGGACGGACCCGTTCGTCCGTCAGCCGTCAGACATCGCCGATACGCTTTTTCGGCGGCGGCTCGCTACGTTCGGTATGGCCGAGGACGCGCAGGCGAGGGTCGATGGGGACCGAACCGAGACCGGTGTAAACGACGGCGACCGACCGACCGACGAGCCGGCCGCCGAAGACGTCCCGGCGGACGTCCGCGAGTACGCCCGATTTTCGAAGATCGACGGGGCGACGTACGAGCGAGCCAACGAGTTCCTCCGCGATCGAACGTACATCACCGCCCGCGAGTGGGCAATGGCGCGTCTGTGTGCGGATTTCAGAACCGAAACCGGCGTCGAGATGACCAAGATCGGGCAGAACCTCCCGGAGCTCGTCCCGTTCATGACCGACACGTACAGCCCACAAGCCGTGAACCAAGCGCGATCGTCGTTCGACGGGAAAGTCCGGAAGGCCGGTGCGACGTTCCTATACGGCGCGATGTGTGATTTCTACACCGCGGAGGAACTCGACGAGTTGATGTACGAGATCACGGAGGTCGCGAAGTTCCTCCTCGAGGTCGAGGGCGTCGAGCTGACCGTCGACGAGGAGCTGGACGCCGAAGAGCGGATTTCGAGCGTGATGCGCGAGGTCAGAGAATCCTCGGCCGCGCTGCGGCACGACGAGTTGTGCTGTCCGAACTGCGGCCACGAGATGGATGCGAAATCGACCGAAGCGGACGATTAACCCCAGACCCGGACGTTTCGCCCCGAATGATCGGCGAACGATCCACCGCAGAAGACGACCATCCCGCGAACCGTCGTCAGTTCAGGGAAGACGCCGCGTCGGCCCTCGAACGGTGTCCAGTCACACTTCGAGTGGAGCTGTGTTCCTCGAATGTCGGTACTGGCGTCCGGATCGACCAACACGAGATCCGCATCGAACCCCTCCTCGATGCGACCCTTCGATTCGAGACCGAAGATATCCGCGACGTTCGTAGCGGTCACGTTGCGAACACGTTCGTAGCTGATAGTCCCTCGGCGAGCTTGCTCCAACAACAACGGGAGCGCGGTCTCGACGCCCGGAACGCCGCTCGGGGTGTCCCAGATGCTCGCGTCCTTCTCTTCGAGCGTGTGAGGTGCGTGATCCGTCGCGACGATGTCGATGTCGCCCTCGACGAGCCGCCGGAACATCCCGACGCGCCGATCCTCGCTCCGGAGCGGGGGATTCATACGTCCGAAGGTCCCGAGTTCGTCGAGATCGTCGCGCGACAAGAACAGATGGTGTGGCGAGACTTCGCAGGTCATCCCCGCATCCGCGGCGATATCGACGCCTTCGGGGGTCGATGTGTGGGCAATGTGGACGGTCGAACCGAGGCGCTCGGCGACGCCGCAAGCGTGTTCGATCGCTCGCATCTCGGCTTCGGCAGTGCGATAGGCGCTCCAGGCGTCGGCGTCGGTGCGATCTCTGACCGACTCGTCGAACAGCGTCGCGTCCTCGGCGTGAACGGTGACCGGGATTCCCGCATCGCGAGCGCGTTTGATCGCGTCCTCGAACAGATCCGTTTCGATCCCCATCTCGCCGGTCGAATCTGCGAGGAACACCTCTCCAAGCGCACCGAGCGGTTTCGCGAGGAGTTCATCCGGATTCCACTCGTCAGTCACGCCGCCGTTGATCGCGTACTCGACGAGCGACGCGGCCGCGAGTTCGGCCTTTCGGTTGTAGCTCTCGGCGTCGATCGTCGGCGGGTCGGTGTTCGGCTGATCGAAGACCGTCGTGACACCGCCCGCGGCGGCGCTCTTCGATCCGGTGGTCCACGTTTCCTTGTGCGAGAAGCCCGGTTCGCGGAAGTGAACGTGCGCGTCGATCATCCCGGGTAACAGGAGCTTTCCGTCGGCGTCTATCGATTCATCAGTGGCATCGAGGTCAGTCCCGACCGCCGCGATCGACTCCCCTTCGATGCGGACGTCGCGCACTCGTCCGTCGGCCAGCGTCGCGTCGCGAAAGAGCATTGCTACGTCTCCTCGGTCGAAGGTCGTAAGCCTCACGGACCGTCGTAGTCGGTCAGTTCGGTCGCCGCGATCACGGGTGGATCAGGCGTTGGCGCGAACGCCGCCTCGATGGCACGGGTAACCGCTTCGGGATCGTCCGGGCCGCCGGCAGTCGAAACCGACCCGACGGAGTTCGGATCGAACGGGAGGTCCAGCGCCGCGTAGATGGGATCGAGCACGTCGGCGATCGCGCTTGTATCGGATGCGCGGACGATGACACAGCCGCCGACGAGCGCGCTCCGTTTTCGAATCCGCTGGGCGATACCGGCGATTTTGCCCCCGCCCTGCACCGAATGCTCTCCCGGACAGAACGATCGATCGGGCTCGCCGTGCGAGACCGTCGCGCCGAGGTCATCGAGTGCGTCGAGTAGAGAGTCGGTGGCCTCCCGATACCGGCTGTCGATACCACCGCGCCCCCCGTCGAGCGGGATCGCGTGGGCGAACGCGACCGTGCAGCCAGTGTACGCGACCGCACTTCCGCCGACGGCCCGCTCGACCGGGTCGTACCCGCGTTTGACGGCGATCTGTCGCGCGTGAGTGTATCCGTCGGCGGTCGTGTCGCGACGGCCGAAGGCGACCTGTCGCGGCGGCGTCCACGTGCGGATGACGGATTCACCGGTTTCCGAAGCGAGGCCAGCGAGCGCGTCGGTCACCGCTCGGTCCCGAGCGACCTCGCCTATCGATCCACGAACCAGACACATACGAGCCGTACGTGGCGACGAGGCTAAAACGGTACGGGACGAACGGCGCGCATGGTCGTGGTTTCGGCGGACGCGATCCGCCAATACGAGCGCTTTTCGCTCTACAACTCGCCGTATCCGGCGCACGACGCCGGCTGCGCCATCGATCTGTATCCGGGAGACGACGTGGCGATCTCGCCGGTCGCCGGCACCGTTCGGGCCGTTCGAACCGTCGGCTGTCCGGCGCAACCGTACGCCGTTTCCGAGGACCACCTGATCCTCCTCGACTGTGGGACGTACGTCGCCCGGATGCTCCACGTCGAGCCGGCCGTCGAGGCCGGCGACCGGGTGGAGGTCGGCGATCGGCTCGGAACGTTGATCCGCTCGGGCTTCTTCGGTCGCTGGGTCGACAACCACATCCATCTCGGATTCCGGCGTCCGGAGCAGAACCACTACCGAGCGAGCGGCTCGCTGCGAATCGAACCGGACGTGTCAGTAACCGGCCTCGGGTGGGACGGAACAGGAACCGTCGTCGAAACGGGAAAAACGCACGTCCAGCTCGATGCGCCGATCCACGCCGACTCGGGGTTCGGCGCGCTCGCCGACGACGACGGCGTTCCGATCGATGGCGGACTCGCCCACTACAGCGGCGGTGGAGTGCTGCAACGAGCTGCCGGAGAGCGGTTGCTCCTCGGGACGCCGATTGGAACGGCCGACAGACGGAACGTTACGTGGGCAGATGTGGCGGTATACGCCAACGATCGGCGCGCGACTGGCCTCTCGCTTTTCGCAGCGCAACGCCCGTTTGGGGCGAAACTGGTGTTTCGCGCGGGTCACGAGTTCTCCGTGAACGACGAGCTCACGGTTCGAATCGAGCCGACGGACGAACCGGTACGGTTGGGCTGACAGCCGGCACCCGCTCACTCGGTCCCGTGGCGGTGTGCCGGACACCCGCCGTGGTCGCCACGGACGACGCTCACGTCACGCGGCGAAGTGGCCGCCTCATGGCATATAAACAGTCGGCGACGATCCGTGCTGACGATCAGTCGTCGAGGTACTCCGATTGGATCTCGACGACCTCCGTCGAGTCCGAGCAGTCCGCATACCGTCGAAGCGGCTCGTCGTTCAGTTCGAGGAACGTGTGTCCCCACCGGAACTTCCCGAGAATCTCCTCGGCGCGGTCGCGGTGACCGAGGATACAGAGCGCTCCGGCGAACGCCTCGACGGTGTTGAGCTGGAACGGTGTCCCGTAGTTGACCGGGTTCGCGGCGACGAGAAACGGGAGGGAACGGTGGGGGCCGTCGAGTTTGAACGCCTCGGCCTCGGCGGTTTCCCACGAGCAATCGAGGGCGACGAGTCGGCCGTGGCTACCGGCGCGATCGCTGTCGGCGTCTCGCTCGTCGTCCGGCGAAAGCGCTCGATCTGCGTACGGGTCGAGAACGATCCCGGACGGCGTCGACCGGGCGGAGCGGTGCAGCGTCGCCAGATCGAAGCGGGCGAGCTTTCGCGCCGAGCACTTCTCTGGATCGTCGTCGCCCTCATAGCGCACGTGTAACTCCACGATTGGGGTTGCCGTCGGGCGAACAAAAGTCGCTCGCCCGGCGGGCCGCGGGATATATCTCCGTGGCGCGGCACCGGTTCGGATATGGACGGTGCCGAACGCGTTCGAGCATACTACCGGGCGATCGACGAGGACGAGTACGGGACGCTGACCCGGCTTCTGGCCGGTGGCTTCGTCCACCGGCGGCCCGATATGACCATCGAGGGGCGCGAGGAGTTCGTCTCGTTCATGAAGATCGATCGGCCCGATCGGGAGACCACACACGAGATCGAGTCCGTTTACCTCGAAGCCGACACCGGGAGGCTAGCGATCGAGGGGCGGTTGCTCGACGCCGACGGCGGGGAGTGGTTCCGATTCGTCGACACCTTCGAGCAGGTCGAATCGGGGATCAAAAGCGTCCGAACGTACACCGATCTCGGTCCCGACTAGAAGCCCCTTAGAGGCGATCGCCGCTCACTCACCCCGACCTAGCGCGGATTCGCCGACCGGCGACTGTCCGTCGATTCGCTCGGCACCACCCATGTGCGGTCGCAACGCTTCGGGGATCTCGACCGTGCCGTCCGGGTTCTGGTAGTATTCGAGGATCGCGACGACGACGCGCGGCACGGCGAGTCCCGAGCCGTTGAGTGTGTGGATGTACTCCGCGGACTCGTGTTGTTCGGGGCGGTACTGGATACCGGCCCGGCGCGCCTGAAAGTCTTCGAAGTTCGAGACGGAGGAGACTTCGAGCCACCGACCGCCGACCGCGGGACCGTCGTCCATGTCGTCGCCGGGGGCCCAGACCTCGACGTCGTACTTTTTCGCCTGCGTGAACCCCATATCACCGGTGCACATCTCGAGGACGCGGTATGGGAGCCCGAGGCGTTCGAGGACGACGGTCGCCTCGGCGAGCAATCCGTCGAGTCGCTCGTAGCTTTCGTCGGGTCGAACGAAGTTCACCATCTCTACTTTGTTGAACTGGTGGACCCGGACGATTCCGCGCGTTTCGGTGCCGTGTTCGCCGGCCTCACGCCGGAAGTTCGGCGTGTACGCCTGGTGTTTGAGCGGGAGATCGTCGTCGAGGAGGATCTCGTCGCGGTACATGTTCGTGACGGGGACTTCCGCCGTCGGGAGCAGCCACAGATCGTCGTCGTCGTACGGCTCGTCGTTGTCCCCGCCGAGCCGGTAGGCGTCCTCGACGAACTTCGGGAACTGGCCGGTCCCACGCATCGACGCGGAGTTGACCGGAATCGGCGGAAAGATGTCGGTGTATCCGTGCTCCTCGCGGTGGAGGTCGAGCATGAACTGGACGAGCGCGCGCTCCAGTCGCGCGCCCTCACCCTTGGCGAAGTAGAAGCCGCCGCCGGAGACCTTCGCGCCGCGATCGAAGTCGAGTATCTCAAGCTCCTCGCCGAGATCGTAGTGCGGGACGACGGGGTCGGGAAGCTCCCGCAAATCGTCGAATCCCCACCGATCCACTTCGACGTTGTCGGCTTCGTCGTCGCCGACCGGGGCGTCCGGATGGGGGACATTCGGAAGTTCGACCAGCGTAGCTTCGAGTTCCGATTCCAGCTCGTCGGCGCGGGCTTCGAGCTCGTCGAGTTCCGCTTTCAACTCGCTGGAGCGTTCGATCGCCGCCTCGGCTGCCTCTTCTTTCCCGTCGCGTTTGAGCTCGCCGATCTCCCGTGAGACCTCGTTTCGCCGGCGTCGCAGGTCGTCACCCGTCGCCTTGAGGCCGCGCCATTCGTCGTCGATCTCGAGGATCCGATCGAGGTCGACGTCGACGCTCTTCGTCTCGAGCGCGCGTCGGACCTCGTCCGGATGTTCCCGAACGAACTGCCTCGATAGCATTTGGCGTCGGTTCGCCACGGCGTGGCAAAGTCGTATCGATCGAACGGACGGCCGGAACGGGGAGTTTTAGTAGCGGACGGCAGAACCGTCGGTATGGGAGTCGGTGACGTACACGCTGTGGAGTCGGTCCCGGACTGCTACTACGTGGACACGGGAATGTACGATCGGGCCGAGTACGGCACGGTGTACATATACGATACCGATCGCCCCGCGATACTGGATACCGGAATCGGGGCTGACCGCGAGCACATCTTCGGCGCGCTCGACGAGATCGGGATCGGGCGCGAGGAGTTGGAGTACATCATTCCGACGCACGTCCACCTCGACCACGCCGGCGGTGCCGGATTCATCGCCGCGGAGACCGACGCCGATGTCTACGTGCACGAAACTGGCGTGGATTTCATCGTCGACCCGACACGCCTTTGGGAGGGAACTAAAGAAGCCGTCGGCGATCGGATCCGATTCTACGCCGAATCCGAACCGGTCCCCGCCGACCGCGTCCACCCGCTCGAAGAGGGCGATACGATCGACCTCGGGGCGGCGACGCTCGACGTCTATCATGCACCGGGCCATGCGTTCCACCAGGCGATCTTCCACGACGCCGATGCCGAGACGGTGTTCGCGGCCGACGCGGCCGGCATCTACGTTCCGGCGCTCGACGCGATCGCCGAGACGTCGCCGCCACCCGGATTCGATCTGGAGGGTGTCATCGCCGACGCGCGCCTGATCGACGACCTGAATCCGAGCACGATCTGTTACGGGCACTTCGGGCCGGCCCCCGCCGACGGACGGATCGAGGAGTACATCGACATGACGGAGCTGTGGGTCGAAACGATCGACGAGATGCGGGCCAGACTCGATGTCGCCGAGATCGCCGAACGGCTGACCGAGCGATCCGAAACCACCGCGGTGTGGGGCGAACGAAACGCCGGCGAGGAGATCGAGATGAACGTCCGCGGCGTCCTGCGGTACCTCGAGCGGTCCGACGGGGAGTAACGGTCCGTCCGGCATCCGACGGTTTATATACCGACACCGGACCAGACCGCCCATGGAAGCGTTCACCGATCTCGCGACGGCGGCGTACTGTCCGCGCAAGCTCTACTACCGACGCCTTCGCGACGAGTTCGACGTCCCCGATCGCGTTGCCTCGATCCGAAACCTCGCGTTCCGCTACGGCGAACTGCTCGACCCGACGAGTGATCTGCACGCCGAGCCGATCGCCGTCACGCCGACGGACTACCGGTCGAACCTTGGACGTTCGAAAGCGCGTCTCGATCGGTGGGCCGACCTCGTCGATCCGCCCGAGACGCGAGTGTTTTTGCGGGGGAAGGACGCGAACGGGATCGCACACAAACTGCTCGCCGAGCCCGCCGTTCCGGTCATCGTCTCGCCGGGCGAGCCGCCCGAACGCGGCGTCTGGGAACCCCACGCCGTGTGGGCGACCGCGGCCGCGAAGGCGCTCTCGTGGGAGCGCGGCGAGATGGTCGAGGCGGCGTACGTCGAATACCCCGCACACGGCGTCGTTCGGCGAGTCGGGATGACGACCCGACGGAAGGCCGTCTATCGGAAAGCGCTCCGGACCGCCGACTCGATCGACGGGCCGCCGCCGCGGCTGCGGAACGACTCGCGGTGCCGAAGCTGTGCGTATCTCGACGAATGCGGAACGAAGACGCGGTCGCTTCGCTCGCGGCTGTCGTTATGAATCGGCGTCGGAGTGCTCGGCCAGCCACGCGTCGATCTCCTCGGCGAGCGAGCCGCGCCGGACGATCCGTCCCGCGGAGACATCGACGACGGTGCTTTCGCCGCCCGCCGTCTCGCCGCCGTCGACGACGGTGACGCGCTCGAGCAGTTCGGGTGCGATCTCGTCGACCCGGCGCGCGTTCGGTTCGCCGGATCGGTTCGCGCTGGTGGCGGTGATCGGACCGGTTCGACGGGCCAGTTCGCGGGCAATCTCGTGGTCCGGGACGCGAAGGCCGACGCGGTCGTGACCGGCAACGAGCACGTCCGGAATCCGTTTCCTCCGCTCGACCAACACCGTCACCGGCCCCGGGAGGAACCGCTCGCAGAACCGACGCTCCCGGTCGGTCATCCGGGTGTAGTCGGCGGCCGCCGACAGCTCCGGCAACGCCATCGAGATCGGCTTATCCCGCGATCGGCCCTTGGCCTCGAAGACCCGTTCGACGGCCTCGGAATCGAGCGCGTTCGCCCCGAGACCGTACACCGTCTCGGTCGGATAGACGACGAGGTCGCCGCGTCGGATCGCTGCGACGGCGTCGGTGAGATCCAGGGCGCTCACAGATCCTCGATCGCCGCTTCGATCTCGTCGTACGGCGGGAACTCGGGCCACTCGGTCGCGACCCAGCCGGTTTCGATCGTCCGATCCTCGTCGATGACGAAGACCGCGGGTCGGGGCTCCTCGATGCCGGCCATCCCGTCGAGTTCGTGAGCGATCCCGTATCGCTCGGCGACGCCGTTGCCGGGGTCAGAGAACAGCCGGAACGGCTCGACGTCCCACTCTTCGAGAAACCGAGCGTGTTCGTACGGCGTCGAGATCGAGAGGCCGACGACCTCGGCGTCGTACTCGTCCCACCCCCGGTCGCGGATCTCCTGCCAGATGTACGTCGCCGGGAAGTCGCCGTCCATCGGGTGAAAGACGAGGACGACCGGTCCGTCGTCCGTGAGCTCCGAGAGCGAAACGTCCTCCCAGAACTCGTCGTTGACGAGCGGACGCGTGAAGTCGGGCGCTTTCTCACCGATTTCGGGGTGATCTGCCGGGGCGAGCTCGACGACGTCGAACGACAGTTTCATTCGACCGTCCCCCCGTCAGCCGCGCTCGCGGTGGACTCCGCCGAGGCGGCGATTCCCTCGTCGTACGTCGTTTCGAGATACTCGACGATGTTCGCGCTCTCGCTCATCGTCACGCCGGTTCGCTCGTCGACGAGCGCCGGTACTGTCCGCGCGCCGGTGAGTCGCTTGACGACGTCACGCCGCGAGTGGCGGGCCTCGACGAACCGCGACCGGTAGGGGATATCGAGGTCGTTCAGCACGCGGGTGACGCGTTCGCAGAACGGACACGCCTGCAGCCGATACACCGTTATGTCGGGATCGCTCATGGAGGGCGATAGGGCGTCGCGTCGTCTAAGTGTATCGCCGTTTGGCGACGGACGCGAACAGCCACGACGAGGTATCATGACAAACCTTAATCTCACCCCGCATCAAGGGCGTACGTCCAGATGGGCTCTCTCGCGTGGAATGTCGCCACAGTCGTGATACAGGCCGCCCCGAACGCTGGTGAACTCCCGGTGAGCGACACCGCCGTCGTGATCATCGGTGGGACGGTGATTCTGCTGCTGTTGGCGCTCTCGGCGTTTTTTTCCTCCTCGGAGATCGCCATGTTCTCGCTGCCGCCCCACCGGGTCGACGCGCTGGTGAGCGACAACGTTCCGGGGGCGGACATCCTGGAGGATCTCAAGGACGACCCTCACCGATTGCTCGTCACCATCCTCGTCGGGAACAACATCGTCAACATCGCGATGTCTTCGATCGCGACGGGGCTACTCTCGTACTATTTTTCCCAGTCGGTCGCCGTCCTCTCCGCGACGTTCGGCATCACGGCGTTGGTGTTGCTCTTCGGCGAGAGCGCGCCGAAGTCCTACGCGGTCGAGAACACCGAATCGTGGGCGCTCCGCGTCTCGAGGTCGCTAAAGATCTCGGAGTACCTCCTGTTGCCGCTCATCGTCACCTTCGACTATCTGACGCGGCAGGTCAACCGGGTCACAGGCGGGCGGGCGGAGATCGAATCGACCTACGTCACGCGAGAGGAGATCCGTGATATCATCGAGACCGGCGAGAGAGAGGGCGTCCTCGAGGAGGACGAACGCGAGATGCTCCAGCGCATCTTCCGGTTCACCAACACTATCACCAAGGAGGTGATGACCCCGCGACTCGACATGGACGCCGTCTCGAAGGACGCCACCGTCGATGAGGCGATCCAACAGTGCGTCCAGTCCGGCCACACGCGAGTCCCGGTGTACGACGGGAGCCTCGATAACATCCTCGGCGTCGTCCACATCTCTGATCTCGTCCGCGATTACGTCTACGGCGAGCACGACGGCGTCGCACTCGAGGATCTGATCGAGGAGACGCTGCACGTCCCCGAGTCGAAGAACGTCGACGAACTGCTCGCGGAGATGCGTGAACAGCGGATGCACATGGTCGTCGTCATCGACGAGTTCGGCACGACGGAGGGACTCGTCACGATGGAAGACGTCACCGAGGAGATCGTCGGAGAGATCCTCCAGGCCGGCGAGGAGGAGCCGATCGAGTTCGTCGGCGACAACGAGGCGATCGTCAAGGGCGAACTCAACATCGACGAGGTCAACGAAGCGCTCGATATCGACATCCCGGAGGGCGAGGAGTTCGAGACGATCGCGGGCTTCATTTTCAACCGCGCGGGCCGACTGGTCGAGGAGGGCGAACGCATCGAGTACGACGGGGTCGAGATCGGCATCGAACACGTCGAGAACACCCGGATCATGAAGGCCCGCATAACGCGAACCGAGGCGTACGAGCGACGGGAGCGCGACGAGGAGGAAGCGGAGCCGAACGAAACCGCAAGATAGCGCTTCGAAGCCGCTCGGTCTGGCGTCCCATGAAAAGGCATTTGCCTGAGCGTCGACACTGCGGTGGCATGTCTCCGAATGGTCCGAGTTGGTCCCCCATTCGCCGTCTCGGCGACTTCCAGCGGTGACGAGGAGCATCGCCCTCGGCGTTGGGTTCGCCCGCTACGCAGAGCTGGTCGACGCGAGCGGCCTGGTCTTAGATTCCCTCTCGACGTTCGGACTGTGGAGCATGAGTGCGGTATTGGTGCTGGTGGCTGCCCTCCCGCCAGCACTTGGACGCAGGGTGACGTATTCGTACGCGATCACGTTCGGAGCGCCGTTCGGGGCGGTATCGGTGATCGGGATCGTGTACGTCGGGACACGCCCCTCACAACTGGAGGTGTTCGGCTACGCCGCCCTGATCGGGATCGCCGCTGCGATCGTTCTCGGGACGATAGCCGGCGTGCCCGGCGTGGGGTTGAATCGCGCCGTGAGTCCGGCCGTCCGAGGAACGAGACGGAGAATGTCGAAGATCTGAGAATCCGCCCCTGCGGGAACTTACACCAACAAGACGGCGCTCAAGGCGGTGTACAGGCCGAAGCTGAGAACGCCCGCGCCGAGCAGCGAGCCGACCCACGCGAGAACGGTGTACCCGACCTTCCCCCGACTGATACCCCCGGAGCCGGCGGCAGCACCGGCACCGATGACCGCGGAGACGATGATTTCGTTGAAAGAGATCGGCACGCCGAGCAGGATGGCAGTCTGTGCGATCGCGAAGGAGGGGATGAGCGCGGCGATCGAGCGGCGCGGGCCGAGCGAGGAGTAATCCTGTGCGATCGCCTTGATCATCCGTGGAGCCGCCGTCCACGAACCGGCGAGCAAGCCGAGCCCGCCGCCGAACAGCAGTGCGATGAGCGGGACCGCGATGTCAACCGTATCGAACAGCGGCAACAGCGGCCCGAGCGCCAACCCGACCTGGCTCCCCCCGGCGGAGAAGGCGACCAACCCGCCGAGCGCCAACAGGAAGTGTCGCTGTCCAGCGGCCACGTCGGTACGCATGTCGACGGCCATGAGCGCAACGACGACGGCGGCAAGGACCACGGTCACGGCGATTCGACCGGGAGCGCTGGCTGCTATCGTTCCAGCGACGCTCTGGGTGGTGTCGGACGGCCCGAGCAGGACGAACTCCACGTTCGCGAGGATCGCCCCGACGAGTCCCGCGAGCGCGGGCGTCGCGACGGTTTCGGGGACCGATTCGTGTCGGAGCAGCTTCGTCGTCCCGTAAGCGATCCCGCCCCCGACGAACGGCGTCAGCGTCCAGACCGCCACGATCTCGGAGTACTTCGGCCACGCCGGCGCGCCGCCCATCGCCAGCCCCGCGCCGACGACGGCCCCGGTGACGGTAAAGGCAGTCGCGATCGGATAGCCGGTGAAGACGCCGACGGCGACCAACCCAGCCGCGATCGAGAGAGCGACGATCGCGGCGATCGGCGACAGCGTCGTTCCGACGACGAGGTCCCGGCCGACCGCCTCGGTGACGTTCGCTCCTTGCAGCGTCGCCCCGAGCAACCCGAGGATGCCGACAAAGAATCCCGCACGCATCACAGAGATCGCGTTCGCGCCGACAGCGGGCGCAAAGGGCGTCGACCCCGAGGACCCGGCGCCGATCGCCCACGCCATGAACAGACTCGCTCCCCCGGCCGCGAAAAACGTCGCGACGGTCGCTGCTTCCATCGGTAGCGGGTACACCATCCGAACGTATAAACACCCGTCGGACGCCGCAAGGACCACCCTCTCCCGACAGACGAAAGCGGTAAATTCGATCCGGACGAGAGGACATCGTGTCGGAACCGGACGCGTACCTGACGATCGACACCGCCTCGACTGCACGCTTTACCGTACAGGGTTCGGAGTTTATCGGCCACGCCGCGCCGGTCGAGACGGTCGAGGCCGCGGAGTTGTTCCTCGAGGACGTGCGCACGGAGTACGTCGATGCGACGCACAACGTCCCGGCCTACCGAGTTCGATCCGACCCGTTCAGGGAGTACGCTTCCGACGACGGCGAGCCGTCGGGGAGCGCCGGAAAGCCGATGTTGTCGGTGTTGCAGGGCCGGAGGATCGAAAACGTCTGCGTGGTCGTCACGAGATACTTCGGGGGAACGAAGTTGGGTGTCGGCGGCCTCGTCAAAGCGTACTCGACGGCGACGAAAGACGTACTCGATGCCGCGGAGATCGTCGAAAAGCGCCCACGAGAGCGGTTCGAGGCCGTCGTCGAGTACGACGACTCGGGGACGATACGGGGTATCCTCGAAAGCGAGGGCGTCGAGTTCGACGCGGAGTACGGCGAACGGGTCGTCTTTGACGTGTCGGTGCCGACGGCGGACGCCGAGGCCGTGATCGACCGATTGCGAAGCGCGACGAGCGACCGGGTCGAGCTGTGATCGCCCGCCGTCAGCCGTTCGTCTGACGTTTCGTCAGGAACCGAATCGCACTACTGCAGCGCCGTCCAGCGGAAGAGATGGGGTTGTATGGGGCGATCACGTACCGAAGGCCCGGTCGCCGGCGTCGCCGACGCCCGGCACGATGTAGCCGTCCTCGTCGAGTCGCTCGTCGATGCTGACCGTGAGGATGTCGGCGCTGGGGAACGCATCGCCGACGCGAACGAGTCCCGGCGGTGCGCTGACGGCGGACAGCACTACGAGTCGTTCGGGATCGCCCACCTCGAAGACCTCCTCGAGAACGGCGACGATCGTACTGCCCGTCGCAAGCATCGGGTCGGCGATGATCACGGTGTCGTCCTCGTCGATATCCGGGAGTTTGACGTAATCGATCGTGATTGGAAACTCGCCCCCCTCGTCCATGCCGGCCTGCTCGTCGCGGCCGGCGGAGATGACGCCCTGTCTGGCGCGGGGAAAGGCGCCGACGAGCCCTTCGACGAAGGGTGTCGCCGCCCGAAGCACGTTGACGATGACGACATCGTCGAGCCCCTTTACCACCTCACCGGTCGTCTCCGCCAGCGGCGTCGTGATGGAGACGTACTCGGTGTCCATCATCCCGTCGATGATCTCGAACCCGCAGAGGCGGCCGAGTTCGATGAGACCGTTTCGGAACGCCACCTGATCGGTGTCGCTCGATCGGAGCTTCGAGAGCGTGTGTTTCGCGAGCGCGTGTGTGATGACGTGTGCGTCACCACGGTCCTCGATGGGCATATCGATACAGCGGGTCGCCGCAAGCTTAAACCCCATCCGTTGAAGCGAGGGGCGGTGACGGTCAGGTCGATGGTATAAAGTCGTTCGACACGTATCCGTAGCCAGATGGACGTCGAGGAGAGCGTCTCTGGATTCAAAGTTCGGGGGAGTTGGGGAGAGATCGTCGAACACGGTGAGCGCATCACGCGGGCGCTGAAGGACCTGCGAGGCGACGACCGGCCGGTCGACGCCGAGCTTCTCGACGAGTGGGACGAGTGGCGACCGAAAGCGGACGAGCGCCTGGGTGAAGACGTCAGCCAAAAGACCGCAGAGAAGGCGAGCATCAGTGAGGGAGAGGGCGAAAAGGCCGGGAAAGCGCCCGACGAGGACCTCAAAACCGCCGGTGAGAAGCTCTCGGAGTCGTACGATCGACTCGAGAACCCGAGCGAGGCCGTCAGCGAGTGGCGAAAGTCGATAAACTACGTCGCGCGGGCGGCCGATTCGGCGACCCGAAAGGCCATCCGGAAGGTCGAGGGCGAAGTCTACGAGAAGGTGATGACGCAGATGTCACCGTACTACTTCGACAACGAACTGGTCAGCGCGAACCTCGATCGGGCGAACGCCGAGTCGGGCGATTACGCCTTCGAGATCAACGTCAACGACGACGATCTCAAGATACGGGTGTCGAACAAGCTCGCCGACTACGAGCAGTCGGTCGACAGGTGGCACGTCGACACGCCGAAGGAGACGGACATCGCCGAAGCCGTCGAGGGACACGCCCCGCGGGAATCGGAGACGACGGACGGCGGGTCGGACCCGAACCGGACCTGAAGGCCGATCGAACCGCGATCGTTCACTCGATCGAGAGCCGCCGAACGAACGGCAGATCGCGAAGTTCGTTGATGATGTCGCCGTCCAGATCTGCGTCCATGATGATGTAGAGCACCGGTTCGTCGGTAAACTCGGGATCCTCGCTAATCGTCTGTCGGATCGAGATGCCGTGGTCGGCGAGCAGCCCCGTCACCGTCGCGACGATGCCCGGTTCGTCGGCGTCGAGCACGTCGACCGTCAGCACCGTCAGATCCAACACGGGAGCGAGATCCCGAAGCGAGGGGATCGCCGAAATGTTCTGAAAGATGTGTTTGAGTTCCTCGTCGGTGAGAATGGCGTCCGTCGTCGCGTCGACGACCCGCCGATCGACGTCGATCTCGCGGGCGATCCCGGTGTTTGGGATCTCGATGCCGCCGGAGACGACACGTCCCTCGTCGTTGACGGAAAAACCCCGTTCGAGCAGCAGCCGGATGACAGCCTGCTGACTCGGACTGTCCTCGAACTTCCGCATGATCTCGTCGAACATATACCGTCATCGGGGCGGGGTGTGTTGTCAGTTACGTCCGAACGCGTGCATCGACCGACGTCGCGCCTCGTCGTAGTACGGTCGAGCGAACGAGATTGAGGCGTGAACCGAGCGTCCTTTTATCGGTGCGAAAGTGAATCGACCTATGGACGTCTCCGAGATGTTTGATCGCATGCCGTTCAACGACAGACTCGGCATCGAGCTGGTCGAGATCGGCGACGGCTACGCGATCGGCGAGCTCGACCTCGGTATCGAACACTCCTCGAACCCCGACCGGATGATCGCCCACGGCGGCGTCACGTACAGCCTGGCGGACACCATCGCCGGCGCCGCCGTCGTCGCCGCAAACGAAACCGTCACGCCGACGGTCGACATGCGGATCGACTATCTGGCTCCGGCGACCGGCGGCACACTCCGCGCGGAGGCCGAAATCGTCAGAAACGGTAACAGCGTCGCTGCGGTCGAAGTCACGATCACCGACGATCGGGGACGAACGATCGCGACGGCGAGAGGAACGTACAAAGCCAGCGGCGCAACCGGCGAGACGGCGTGGCGCGACGACCCGGCCACGTAGGTGATATCGGTGTCGTTCAGTCGTCTGCCGGCGCGGCATCGGAACTCGCGTCGGCATCGGTCGACGCGGATATCGTCGCGCCGCTCGTTTCGAGCGCCTCGACGATGAGTTCAGCGATGTCGACGATCTCGATGTCGTCCTCGAAGTCACCGGTCTTTCGCCCGTCCTCGTACATCGTCATACACATCGGGCAGGCGACGACGAACTTCTCGACCGCGCCACCCGCGTCGGTGTCCTCGAGCGCCTCGCGGAGGCGCTCCTCGCTCGGCTTCTCCTCCTCGTCGAGCTCCATCCATAGTCCGCCGCCGCCGCCGCCACAGCAGAAACTGTTGGCGCGGTTTCGGGGCATCTCGTGGAGGTCACAGCCGGTCGCCGTGACCAGTTCGCGGGGGGCCTCGTACTCGTCGTTGTACCGCCCTAGGTGGCACGGATCGTGGTAGGTGACCGTGTAGTCGAGTTCCGTCCCATCGAGCGCGACGGCGCCGGTGTCGACCAGTTCCTCGACGGCCTGCGTCCAGTGGTACACCTCGACATCGCCGTCTTCGTTCCAAAAGCCCTCCATCTCGAATTCCATCATGGGATCGTCGGCGAACTCCTCGAAGTCGATCTCCGGGTACTCGTTTTTGAACGTGTTGTACGAGTGCGGGTCCGTACAGACGATCTTTTGGTACTCGCACGCCTCGAAGGAGTCCACGAGCGTTCCGGCCTGTTCGAGGTAGAGGAACTCCTCGCCGACCCGGCGGATATCGTTACCGTCGTAGACCTCCTCCTCGTAGAGGATACCGACCTCGACATCGGCGTGTTCGAAGATCTTTGCGAGCGAGCGGGCGACCTTCTTGTTGCGGTCGTCGTAGCTCGGGTAATCGCCGACGTACCAGAGGTACTCGACCTCGGTCTCTCTGGCGTCGGTGACCTCGAACTCGAGGTCGTCGGTCCAATTAGCTCGCGCGCTGGGGGAGTCGCCAAACGTGTTGCCCTTCATCATCACGTTCTGGAAGACGTCCTGCATGCTCGGTTGGATGTCACCTTGATCCGTGAGCTGGCGGTTCAACCGCGTGAAGCTCTGAAGATGTTCGATCTCGACCGGGCAGGCGTCCATGCAGGCCATGCAGGCCATACAGGACTCCATGGTCGCGGCGTCGATGACGCCGCCGTCGGCGGCGACGATCTCTTTTTCCTCGCCGCCCTCGCGTTCGAGCGACTCGCGGTAGGATTTGAGGTCGAGGATCACGTCGCGCGGGTCGAGTGGACGACCCGACGCCTTCGCGGGGCAGACGGACGAACACCGGCCACACTTCGTGCAGGCGTCCTGGTCGAGCAGTTCCTTCCAGGAGAAGTCGTCGATCGATTCGGCGTTCGTCGCGTCGAGATCGGAGGGGATGCCGGGGAGGCGCGCGCCGGCCTTCTCGTCTCGGGTGACGACGTTGGCGAACGACGAGAGCATGTGGAACGGCTTGGCGTAGGGGATCGCGGCGATGAACAGGAACGCCAACAGCGCGTGCGACCACCACGCGACTGGATACACCGTCGCCGCTGCCGAGGCGTCCATCCCGAATGCGGCGAGGCCGAGCGCCGTCGCGGTGCCGACGAAGCTCACCGGTTCGACGGTCGGGATCGGCTCGCCCGCGCCGACGATGCGGAGCCCTTCGAGCAGGAAGCCGCCGACGCCGAGCGCGAAGAGCGACCACACGAGGAAGGCGTCCTCCCAGTTCGTGTGTTTGCCCCAGAGCCGCTCAGTTCGGACGACGTAGCGCCGCCAGATCGCGATGCCGAGCCCGACGACGAAGAGGAGCCCGAGGGCGTCCGTCACGAGCTGATAGGAGAGATAGAAATCGCCGACCCAGAAGGATTGTCGGTCCCCGAGCGCGATCGTGAACACGCGATACCACTCGTCGACGAAGAGGATCGTGGTCGCGATGAGGAGGGTCAGAAAGCCCCACAGGATGAACGCGTGCATCAGCCCGCCGACCAGATCTCGGTTGAATTGCTTTTCATTCGAGGCGACAATCTTCGCCGCCGAGGCGATACGGCCGGGCAGGTCGTCGAGGCGGTCGAACCAGTCCTCGGAGCCCTCCGCGTACCGCCCGAAGCGTCGGTACGTGCCGTGAGCGAAGACGAACACCGCGACCGTCGCGAGGAAGTAAAAGAGAACCTTCTCGTAGCTAGAGATGAGCCAGAAGGTCTTACGGGTGACCTCGTCCGCCGCCTGAGTCGGAATCGCCGGAAGCATACGAGAAAACGCAGGAGCGGACGCGCTTAAGTTTTGTTACATAGGGGCACACCTTCGCGGAGTTGATTTGGCGGGAACGGTCAATCAGATGGCAGAGCGGAGGCTCACCGCAAAGAGGACGATTGCGATCACGGTCGCGCCCGCATCGTACCGCGAAAATCTGAGCGCCGGGAGCGTCGGATTCCACGAGAGACACCGCGCACGGAGTGCGATTGAGAGTCGATCCGCCCGTTCGAACGCGCGGTTGAATCCGGCGACGACCACGGTACTCATCCGGGCGGGAACCGAGCGTTCGGTGCCCAGTCGCGCCCGCTGTGCATCTCGAATCCGGCTGAGATCCGCCTGTAGGACGGGGAGAAATCGGAACACGAACGCGACACCCATCCCGAGAAATCGGCCCGTTCGACCGGGGATGATCCACTGGACCGCCGCGCGCGAGTCGCGAACCGGTGTCGTTCGGACGTACGCGGCGGCCACAAGCAAGACCAGTAGCACCCGATAGCCCGCGAGTGCGGGATCGAGCGCGTCCGCGACCACGAACCAGTCGGTCCACGAGAGCCCCTCGAGGAGCGGGGCGGCAAGCAAGAACGGGAAGACGAACCGGAACTCCCACAGCGCTCGTCCGGGAGAGGTCCGCGCGACGAGCAAGACGACGGCCGCGATGAGCGTCAAGCCGGCGAGCCCGGGCGGCGTCGTATAAGCGAACGCCGCCGCCGCGAACCCACCCTGTACGGCGAGTTTCGAACGCGGGTCGAGTCGGTGAGCGAACGAATCGCCCGGTTCGTAGCTCAACACGGTTTGATGCCGAATCCCGCCAGGCGATCGTCGTCGGTGGCGTCGACTTCCAGTTCGACCCGGCCATCCACGAGAATGACGATCCGATCGAGGAGATGGTTCAGACCGCGTAGATCGTGGGTGACGACGATCAGGCTCGTTCCGCCCCTCGAGAGCGATTCGAGATGTCGGAGAACCGAGGTACGTGAGGGATGGTCGAGGCCGGTGAACGGTTCGTCGAGGACGAGATGGTCGGGCTCCATGGCGAGCGCCCCGGCGATGGCGACGCGGGCCTGTTGGCCACCGGAGAGTCGGTCGATACGAGCGTCGCGGTGATCGGTCATATCGACTGCCGACAGCGCGGTCCGAACCCGCCGTTCGATCTCCTCGTGCGAAAGGCCGAGGTTTTCCGGGCCGAACGCAACGTCCGCACCGACGGTCGCGGCGACGAAGCAGTCCCGTGGATTCTGAAACACCATCCCGACGGAGGTACGCGCGGCGACGGGATCGTCGAGAACCGACGCTCCGTTCACCGTGACCGACCCGGAGTCGGGGGTGAGAAGCCCGTTCAAATGACGGACGAGCGTCGTCTTGCCGGATCCGTTCGCCCCGACGATGGCGACCGCTTCCCCATCGTCGATCCGAATCGAGACGTCATCGAGGGTGATCGTCTCGCCGCGTCTGCTGCTGAGGGCTTCGACCTCGATCATTCCGCATGGATCGCGTCGCTTCGAACGATGCCGATCGCCGCCGCCATCTTGGCCGCCTCGGCGGGGACGAACACCACCGCGCCCGTGATCACGGCGGTCCGTAGCGTCATGTCGAGGTTCCACCACATGAATGGGACGCCGACACCGTAGATCACGACGGTTGCGGCCGCCATCCCGGCGACGAGTCGGGGAACCGATCGATCGGCGAGCGGGCGGAGTTCGATCCCACCGTGGGCGATCGCGCCAACGGCGATCGCCGCAAGGGGGTACGAAAAGAGGTAGCCGCCGGTCGGCCCGAGCAACACGCCCAGTCCGGCCCCGCCGCCCGAGAAGATGGGTGCGCCGAGTGCCCCGGCGAGGAGATACAGCACCATCGACGCACCGCCCCACAGCGGACCAAGAAAGAGTCCGGCGAGGAAGACGCCGAGCACCTGCAGGGTGACCGGAGCCGGTGAGAGCGGATACGGGAACGATACGTACGCGAAGGCGCCCAAGAGCGCGGCCAAAAGCGCCGCACGTGCGACGTTGAGCGCGGTTTCGTCTCCGACGAGATCGACCGTGGACGATGTTGCGTTTACCATGGTTCGGGACTATCGTCAACCACAATTATAGTACCGGTTTACAGATTGGCGAGCGTCAGGGGAGGCGTTCGTGGCAGCCGCTAACGTACGGTGAGGACACAGAGACGGTCGAAGATCAGCCGCTTATGAATTTGTTGTCGCGCCAGTTGACGGTGTTTTTCGATTCGCGCTCGCGGGGGTCGTCGACGACCTCGACGCTCGCCGACCGCTCCTCGCCGTCGACGATCCGGACCGCGACGAGATCGCCGTCAACGGCGGCGATCGCGGTGAGCGTTCCCTTCTCGGCGAACTTGGCGAGATCGCACAGGACCTCGAACATCGGATACTGCAGAGCCGTGTTCTGCAGCACCGTCTCGCGATCACCCTTAAAACAGGCGTACTCGACGAGTTTCGAGTTGATCTCCGGCTCCTCCTGCACCTGGCCGCTGTCGCTGAAGCTTCCCCACTGTGGCCCGTCGCCGTCGCCGACTGACGCGCCCATATCGGGTTCGGGAGGCGTCTCCTGCCACCCGTCTTCGGTCTCGTAGAGTCTGTTCTCCGTGATGCTCGCCTTCAGCTGTGCTGTCGGCGTGTACTTCGAAATGTTGTCCTCGGCGGCGACGGCGCTGACAATGAGCGTGTTGTTCCGCCGGGTCACCTCGACGTCTTCGATCTCGACGGGCAACTCGTAGCCGTCGAAGAATTCGTGAACGTCGTCGAGTTTCAGTTCCAGTGTCGAATGAAGTCTGTATACGCGACTGGTCATGGTATCCCTGTCCCACAGCGGGGGATGTCCCCCCTGGCGCGAGTGGTACGGCCAAATATAGGAGTTCATCACTTATATCACCTGTCCTTCAGGGTGTGACGAGGTACCACGGTTAACTCGGCGCGCGAGACGGTCGTTCGCTGCCGAAACACACCGGCCGGGGAATTAAGCCGATTGGCGCGGTAGATAGTGTCGATGACAGACCACTATCAGGTGACGGTCGTCGGCGGCGGGCCTGCCGGGTTGACCGCGGCGCTGTACACCACCCGACTCGGGCACGACACCGCGGTAATAAACCGCGGCGGCGGACGGGCGGCGATGATGCTCGACACCCACAACGTCATCGGCGTGACCGAGGAAACGTCGGGTAACGAGTTCCTCGCGGCGGCGATCGAGCAGGTACAATCGTACGGCGCAGACTACTTTCAGGACTACGTCAGCGAGATCGAACCGATCGGAACCGACGGAGAGGGGTATCGCGTCACCGCCGGAAACGTCGAGGTGACGACCGACCACATCGTTCTCGCGACCGGCTTCTCTGACGTGCGTCCGGACCCTCCACTTCCTCGGACTGGAAAGGGTCTGCACTACTGTCTGCACTGCGATGCGTACATGTTCGTCGACGAGTCGGTCTTCGTGATGGGGACCGGCGACGCCGCAGCGCACGTCGCGATGATCATGCTAAACTTCACCCCCGACGTCGACATCCTCACACGGGGCGACGAGATCGAGTGGTCCGACGAGACCGCCGAGATGCTCGAGAACCACCCGATCGACGTGGTCCACGATGACATCGTCGGCATACGGAAGGACGACGACGGCTGGCTCTCGGCGTTCGAGTTCGAGGACGGGAGCGTCCGCGAGTACCGCGGCGGCTTCCCGATGTACGGGTCGAACTACAACACCGATCTCGCCGAATCGCTCGGCGTCGAGTTGAATGACGACGGGACGATCGCCGTCGACGACCATGGCCGCACGAACGTCGACGGCGTCTACGCCGTCGGCGACATCACGCCTGGACACAACCAGATCCCGACCGCGATGGGCGAGGGCGCCCGCTGCGGCATCGGTAACCACTACGACCTCCGAGCGTTCCCGAGGGGCCTCGACGAAATCGAGGAACTCGGACCGGTCACCGACGCCGACGTGCCGGCGATCTCGCAGGAACTCCTCCGTCGTGCGGTGACACACGAGGGACATCCCGGCGGGCCAAGAGAGCAACAGTCCGTCGCCGGCGACGACTAGCTCACTGGACTGAAAAGCCGCCGTCGACGACGAGCGACTCGCCGGTCACGAACGAGGCGTCGTCCGAGCAGAGCCACACGACCGCCGAGGCGATCTCCTCGGGTTCTCCGAGCCGACCGATCGGCGTCGCCGCCATCGTCGCCTCCATCGTCTCGGGATCCTCCTCCTTGGTTCGCGCGACCATTGGCGTGTTGATCACACCCGGACAGACGGCGTTCACCCGAATCCCCTCGCCGCTGAACTCGACGGCGGCCGTCTTCGTCAACCCGATGACGCCGTGTTTGCTCGCTACGTACGGGCTGAGGTTCGGAAAGCCTAACAGCCCGGCGACCGACGCGGTGCTGACGATCGCCCCGCCGCCGTGTTCGAGCATCGTGGGGATCTGCTCGCGCAGTCCTAAGAAGACACCCTCGAGGTTGATGTCGATCACGCGATTCCAGTTGTCCATCGGTTGTTCGTCCGTCGATGCCGTCGCCCCCTCGATGCCGGCGTTGTTGAACGCGAAGTCCAGCCCACCGTACGTCTCCACTGCCGTCTCGACGACCGTCTCGACATCGGCCTCGTCGGTCACATCGGCTTCGACGAAGGCGGCGTCTCCGCCGTCGGATTCGATCTGCGAGACCGTCTCCTCGCCGCCCTCGGCGTCGATGTCCGCGACGACGACCTGTGCGCCCTCCGTCGCGAACCGCTTTGCCGTCGCCCGTCCGATCCCCGAACTCGCACCCGATACGATCGCAACACCGTCTTGTATTCCGTTCATAATGTATCCCCCAGTTGGTCGAACCGATTCCGACCACCTTGTTATTCGGTAGCTAAAATATTATAACTGCGGATTACGGCGATCCGTGAGCGAACCGATCGCGTGTAGTCCCGGCAGCGCGACTGAATCATCCCATCGCGATGTAGGTGTGCGTATCCTCGACGCCGTCGAGCGCCTGAATCGCGTCGGCCGCGATGTCCTTGACGTCGGCCGGTGACTCCACGTCCACCTTGGTGATGATATCGATGTCGCCGGCGACGATGTGCGCCGAGACGACGCCGTCGATCGCCGCGATCTCGTCTCGGAGTCGCCCCGCCTCGCCCGTGTGGGCTTTGACCATGACGTAAGCGACGACCATCTCAGGCTCCTCCCTGCGCGAGCGCGCGCCCCGACTCGCCAACGATGATCTGCTCGACCTCGCGCAGAACGCCAAAGTCGGCGATCGCGACGACTCTATCGCCGACCTCCAAGGAGGCGTCCGCGTCGGGCAGTTGGAGCTGATCGCCGTCCTTGCCGAAGGCGAGCACGCGGGAGTCGGCGGGAAGTTCGAGCTCGGACAGCGAGTAACCGCGCATCGGCGAACCGGGCGTGATGGTGAGTTCGACCAGTTGGAGGTTGTGAGCGATGTCGGCGACCGCCTTGACGCTCCCGCCGACGAGGGCGTTCTTCGCGGCGATCGCGCCGAGTCGCTCGGGGTAGATCACCTCGTCGACGTCGCCCGCGTACTTTCCGATCATGTACTCGTGGTCGTCGTTGTCGACCCGGAGGACGGTTCGACACTCGTGTCGTTTGCCGACCATACAGGCGATGAAGTTGACCGTCAGATCGCCCGACAGCGCCGCGACCCCGTCGATATCGTCGAGTTCGAGGTCGAGCAGCGTCGTCTCGTCGCTCCCGTCGCCTGCTATCACCTCGAACCCCGCGTCGGCGAGTCGCTCGACCTTCGTCACGTCGGGGTCGACGATGACGACCTCGTGACTCTCTTCGCGAAGGACGCGCGCGGTTCGCATTCCAACTCGCCCGGCACCCACGATAACGAATCTCATGTCAGAGTCTATGGCGACTGCACCCAAGAATGTTACTCATTCACACACACGCGTGGGTCGAAGCGGTCGCAAGGACGCGAGCAATGGTAAACCACACAATTGCGGCGAGATTCGATCATTTGTATATAACCCAATTCGCAACGGTTTACCCCACAGCGTACAACGTCTCGATGAACCGCCCCGGGGTCAAGCCCCGAGGCACTCGGCCTGCTCCGCCTGTAGAGTTGCTCGTGAGCGAAGAGAGGGCGGTGGATGGGGCGGTCGTCGAACTCCGATCGGCTGCCGCATCCACCGACGACGGGGGATGAACGACGACCCGGCAAAGACTTTTCATGTGTGGCAAGTATTCACATTCATGCTGCGCGCGTTCATTATGGTGAAAGCCGGGACAGGACACGCCGAAGCGCTCGCCGACCGACTCGGCGAACTCGATCACGTCACTATCGCGAACGTCGTCGCCGGAAACTTCGACGTGATCGTCGAGGCCGAGGCCGAGGAGGTGTACGACATTATCCACTCCGTGGCGACTCGAATTCGGGGCTTCGAAGACGTCGAGGACACGAAGACGTACATCTGCCTCGAGTAGCGCTGGTCGATCGAACTACTCGTTTTCGTCGGCGTACGGATCGCCATGGCGGTCCAACCGCTCCTGAACCGCCTCGCGCTCCCGATCGAGCACCGGCGTCGACTCGGCGTAGGTCCACTCGAACAGATCGTCCGGGTCCCGCGTCGCTCGCTCCGCCTCGCGAATCGCCGCGTCGAGTTCGGCCTCGGCCTCTGATCGGACGGATTCGACGAGGTCGGCATCGGTAACGTCGCCGCCCCGGAGGTACTCCCGAAACCGCTCGATCGGGTCCGCCGTCCGCCACTCCGGGAACGACGCGCGGTCGCGATACCGGCTCGGGTCGTCGCTCGTCGTATGCGGACCACGCCTGTGCGTGAGACTCTCGACGAGCACCGGCAGGCCGGCGCGAGCGGCCGAGAGCGCCTCCCGAACGGTCTCGTACACCGCGATCGGATCGTTGCCGTCGACGCGCTTTCGGCCGATCCCGTAGGCGTCGGCCTTCCCCGCGATCGTCTCGCTCGCGGTCTGTCGGGTTTGAGGCGTCGAGATCGCCCAGCCGTTGTTCTCACAGAAGAAGACGACCGGTGCGTCGAAGACCCCGGCGAAGTTTGACCCCTCGTGGAAGTCGCCCTCGCTCGTCGCGCCATCCCCGAAGTAACAGAGCACGGCCTCGTCGGTGTCGCGATACGCCGCGCCCATCCCGATCCCGACCGCCTGCGGGATGCCCGTGGCGATCGTTATCGACTGCGGGAAGACCGGGATGTCGTGTCCGGAGCCGTACTCCGGGAAACCGCGCCGGAACTGGAGGACGTCCGCCATCGGGACGCCGCGGGTCAACTGCATCGCGTTGGACCGATACGTCGGAACGAGCACGTCGTCGTCGGCCATCGCCGTCGCCGCGCCGACCTGTGAGGCCTCCGCGCCCTCGAAGGGCGGATAGCCGCTCATCCATCCGCGTCGCTGGAGCGAGACGGCCCGCTCGTCGAAGACGCGAGCGCGGACCATCGATCGGAGGAGCGACCGAGCCAACTCGCCGTCCATCTCGCTCGGGTCGCGTTCGCCGATAACGCGGTGCATACCGGGTGAACGGACCAGGGGGTCAAAGTCGTAGCGACACGGGCGGAACGCTCGCCGTCGCCGTTCAGGAGAGTTCCGCGAGGAGGTCTTTCCGGTAGTGGTTCGGAAAGTCCAGGTATGCTTCGAGCTTCCCGCGGGGCTCCTCGTCGACGTTCGAGCCGTGCGTGACGACCGCGGTGTCGAACGACAGCGACAGCAGCGTTTCGAGGTTCGTCTCCGCCTGCCCGCTATCCCACGTGTACATCGCGGGCGGCGGCAGCAGGAATCCGGCCGGGAGCCCGCGACGGTCCGACCCGTCCAAGATATCGGTACAGAGTAACAGCGCTTTTTCGGGGAGATGGAGCCCGCAGATCCCCTGGGTGTGGCCCGGAACCTCCACGACGGTGACGCCGTCGGCGATCTCGTCGCCGTCGGCGACCTCGGTCACGGTGGCACCGCCGAAGTCCACGTCGTCGAGCGGTTCGTTCTCGGGGACGAGCACCTCGGGATCGTACGTCTCGATCACCCGCTCGACGTTGCCAACGTGATCGCCGTGATTGTGGGAGACGAACAGCCGATCGACGTCGCCCCGTTCGGCGACGAACTCCGTGAGGCCGTCCCACTCCGACTCGGGACCGGTGTCGACCAGCAGGTTCGCCTCGGTCAGGTAAACGACTTTTGAGTGAGCGAGTCGCTGTTGGTGAACGTCTGGAGCAACTTCGGTAGACATTTTCATTCAATGTCCGCCGTTTCGAAGTATATATGTTCGGGTGGAGTCACACCGAGCGAGCTACGCGAGAAGGTCCGTGACGATCTCGCGCGCCGTTTCGACGACCTCGTCCTCGGACCGCGTCGCGTCGATCCGGTGGAACCGATCCGGCTCGTCGTTTATAAGCCGCTCGTAGTTCGCCCGAACCGTCTTTAAATACGTCGCGGTCTCGAACTTGTTCGTCGCGCCGGCGCGTTCGGCACCGACCTCCGGCGGCACGTCGAGATACAGCGTCGCGTCCGGCGGCCGGGTGAACGGATCGTGGATCGCCTTTATATATTTCATCGGCTCATCGATCGTGCCGGCGAGCGTCGCGCCCTGATACGCGTATCTGGAGTCGGAGTATCGATCGGAAACGACGATGTTCCCGTCATCGAGCGCCGGTCGAACCACGCGGGAGAGGTGGTCCGCGTGATCCGCGGTGTATAAGAACAGCTCCGCGACCGAGTCGGCGTCGTCGTCGTCGATCGACCGATAGGCGGCGTCGCCGTACCACGAGTCGGTCGGCTCGCGGGTGAAGACGGCGTTCTCACCGTCGAGCGTCGCTTCGAGCGCCTCTCGAACCGTCGTCTTGCCACCCCCGTCGATCCCCTCGAGCGTGATGAGCATACGCCGACGGTCGGGACGGCCGTATATTATACTGATTATCCGGGTACCGTCGAACACGCCAGCGCGTCCGCTGTCCGTGGTGGATCGAAAGAACTCGTCGGCTCGAAAACGCGGTTACTCGCCGTCGTCCTCGACGTCGACGCTCGTCTCTTCCTCGGCGGCGACCTCTTCGGGTTTAGCCTCGACGCGCGTCTTTTGGATCTCGACGCGTCGAAGCGGGTAGATCGTCTTCGCCTCGCCGTAGATCGCAGAGGAGAGCCGTCCCTCGACGATGCTTTCGACGAGCCCCTCGAAGGTTCGCTCGGCGGCGGCCTCCTCGACCAGATCGACCATCGTCTTCCGGATGGCGCGCTCTTGGCTGTGGTCCGCGCTCTTCGTCGTGTAGGCGACGGGCTGGACCTGCACGCGGTAGTCGTCCGTCGTCAGGACGGTGACGAAGGCGTCGACCTTCGAGGTACCGCGGCGGGTGAGGCTGCGCAGGTAGTCGCGGGTGAGCTCGTGTTGGACGAAATCGGTGTAGGCGGCGTCGCTGCCGACGTCCGAAATCTGGAACGTGAGCTTCGTGTTGTTCTCGCTCGGGTCGTTTTTCAGCTCGCCGAGGGTGGTCTGAATGGTGCGGTCGTACACCATCTCCGGTTCGTCCGCGGGTGTTTCGCCGAGTTCGGCCCGGTCGAACATCTCGGGGGCCATCACGGTGTACCATCGTTTCTCCTGTTTTCGCTTGGATACTGAACGTTCGCTCATGATTGAATTGTCGTGTCGGTTATTCGCTGTGCAACTGTGAGGTTCGAAACGTAATCGTCGACCGTCGTCCGAAGCCCACCGGTCGTCTCGCGCCGGATCGTCGTGACGACGGCCCCGCCATCGGAGCCGTCGGACTCGACGCGCGTCGACATCTCGTCGGTGTTGTCGGGGGCGATCGCCGCGGCGATCACGTCGGGGTGCTCGTGGACTGTCCGAATCGTCGCGCGGCGGCTGTCGTCGGTCATAGCGCCCCCCTGAACGCCGCGGTGAAGTCCGCGATCGTTCCGTCGAAGGTCGCCGTTCCGTGGGCGTCTCGCGCGGTCGTCCGACCGCCGAGCCCCGTGGCAGCCGCCCGGATCGGGGCCTCGACCGCGGATTCGCCGACGGCCGCGGCCGCGCCGTCGGTCACGGCGAGCGCGATCGATTCCGGCGAGCGGTACGCGAAGCCCAGCCGGGCGACGGTGCCGAGCAGTCCCGGGGAACCGTCGTCGGTTCGGACGACGTAGACGCCGTCGTATCGGCCCGTGTCGGCTTCCCGAAGCGCCGCGTGCGCCCGTTGACCGTGAGCGCGCCAGGCGTCGATCGCCGCGGTCTCGACTTCGCGGCCGAGCGCCAGCGCGACGCCGGTTCCCGGCTGTGTCCGGGCGAGCGCGTCGAGGACGTCGGCAAAGCCGCCGAGCGTCTCGAATCGATCCGTGACGTACGGGCGAAGCATCCGCTCGACGGCCTCGGCCGCCCGCGGGGGCGCGTCCTCGATCGCCGACAGCGCGGCGAAGGAGGCGAGCGTGCGGTCGTCGGGGTCGTCGAGCGCGTCGAGGGCCCCTTCGACGGCCCGCCAGTCGCCCGAAAACGACGCGTGAAGGAGCGTCGTTCCGGCGAGTCCCTCGACCGGGTCGTCGGTCGGGATTGCCACGCCGGGACGGCGATCGAGGTCCGCCCGCTCGAGGAGTCGACCCGAGGGCTCGACGCCGGCACAGACCGCGCCGGCCAGCGCGAGTTCGGGATCGATCGAATCTGGGGCGAACTCCGCGACGACCTCGGCAGCTTCGAGGGCGAGGGAGTCTCCGTCGACGACGACGTCACCGGTCGGGTGTCCGACGGCGACGGTGCAGTCGGCATCGGTTGCCGGGGGGTCAGGGATGGCTGCGAGGCTCACCTGATAGGGTACCTCGACGGCGTCGAGTCCGCGGGCGATGAGCCCGGCCGCCGCTAGCGCGTCGCCGTCGGCGGTTCCGACGAGCCGAACGAATTCGGCGTCGGTGAGCGCCGCGGCGGCGCGGGGGCGGTTTTCCTCCGGGTGACCGGCTGCCGACATCGGATTACTCCAGCAGCTCTTTGGCTTCGTCGTACTCGTAAGTGAACGACTCGGCGAGCTTGTCGCCGCGGTAGTAGTCGACGAGGCGGCGGATCTTCGACTCCGTGTTCTGGAGCGCCCGCTTGTTCTGAGCGTCGCCGGGGTTTCGCTCCATGTGGTCGCGCAGGCCGACCGCGCGCTCCATCAGGTTCCGGAGATCCTCCGGCAGGTCGCCGGTCGCGTCGTTGTCCTCGAGGATCTCGGTGACCTTCTTGCCGGTCGCGAGCTTCACGTCGGGGACCGGGACGCCCTGAACGCCCTCGTCTCGGAGCTTCAGGCCGATCTGGCTGGGGTCGTGCCCCTCCTCGGCCAGCTCGACGACTCGCTCCTCGATCGACTCTTCGTCTACGTCGCTCCACTCCGGTTGTTCGTCTGCCGTGGGGCGGTCCGAACCGGACGACCCTCGACGGCGTGAATGCATTCGTGCCATTGTCTGTATGAATTGGAACTGCACGGACCGCTCGCAACGGCGAGGTCGCCGCGACGGGGGCGTCGCGACAGCCGCGCCAGCACTACCGCAATCCCAAGCCGGCCAATCGACCGGCGAGTCGGATTTGCAGTCGTGCGGTTCCCGTCAGTATCTCGTCGGGTCGGACACAAAACGGTTTCTACTCGTGTCTTGGCGGCGCTATCTCTGCGTCTCGTCCAGAAACGACCGGACCCGGGCGGCCACCGCCGACCGGAACGCCGACATGTCGACGGAGGACGCGCCGTGAAGCAGCCGTCGGTGCTTCTCGCGGACGATCTCGGTCGTCGCCAGATCGTACAGCGTCTCGAACGTCACCGCCTCGCCGCGGGATTCGAGCCTCGACGCGACTCCTCGGAGACGAGAGTCGGTGGCGTACCGCTCGGCCAGTTCCGATTCGGAGACGCCGTCCGGGATCGGCGTCGGCTCGCCGCCGGTCGCGGGAACGGCGGGATGACGGAGCATCGCCCGGCCGCCGCGTTTGTTGCGGACGACGACGCCCGCGGCCGGCCCGTCGTACCACGCCGAATCCGGGACCGAATACGATTCGGGATCGAAGTCCCGCGTGTGCAACTCCCGCTCGAACGCGTTGACCGGCTCGAGGCCGAGCCGTTCGAAGATCCCCTGCGTGGCTCCCGGCGGTCGGAACGCCTCCGTCTCGGTCGAGTACACGTCGAACCCGAGAAACGACGGCAGCCGATCCCAGTCGTACTCGATCGTCCGTCGGTGGGTCGACACGCCGAAAAAGACGACTGACTCGACGTCGTCGACGGCGTTTCGGAGCGCCTCGCGACCGAGCCGGCGTTGGACGTGGTCGACCGCGTGTTCGTACGGAGGCGGAACCGCGTCGGGATCGTCGTAGACGCGGGTTCGGTCCCCGAATCGAAGCAGCCCCGATTCGCGGAGCTGAAACCGGAAGAGCGCGCCGTCGACCTTTTCGAGCAGCCAGAGGTGGCCGGAGTCGAACATCCCCTCCGGAGCGTTCTCGACGCTCGGAACGGAGTAATACCGTTTCATTTCAGGGGAGATACCTGACGCTCACGACGCCCGGTTCGCTCCGGATCTCGACGCGGTTCACCTCGAGGCGCGCAGCGCGGACGAGCGTCGCCTCGTCGTCGAGCACGTCCTCGACGGTCGCCTCGGTTGTCTCTTCAGGTACGGTCAGCACGTGTAGCTCGCCGATCCCGGCTCGCTCGCGTCTGGTGACCTCCCCGACGGCCTGTTCGGCGGCGATCTCGCGTTCCTGTTCGGTCGGCGGCTCGGGGCTCTCCTCGACCGAAAGCCGTCGTCGCGTCTCGATCTCGGCGAGCCGATACGTCACCTCCATCGGCGGTTCCGGTTCGAGCGCGCCCTCGATGACCTCCGATCGGTCGACGCCGGGATTGCCCTCGAGCGTGTGGACCTGCCCGCGATCGACGTCTTTCAGCACCGCCGAGTCGGCGTCGGCGTGCGTCACGACGAACCGTCCCTCCTGCTCCATGTTGGGGAGAACGTGCCCGTCCCTTTTCGGGGTTTCGGGGATCGATCCGAACCGGATCCGATCGTCAACGCCTTTGTCACCCGCCACGCGTGGCACGTATGAACGTAGATTTCGGCAACGCGCTCGCCTCCGAGGCGACGCTCGGCGTCTCCGGGGCGTCGCTCGAACGGCTCGACGAGCGCGTAGCGGCGATTCACGACCGCATCGAGACGGGCATCGAGGATCGCGAGTTCGGCTACGCGAGCCTCGCGTTGCCAGACGACACCGACCCCGAGGCGATCGAGGCCGCTGTCGACGACTTCGATCCCGACGCGGTGTTGACCGTCGGCATCGGCGGTTCCGCACTCGGCGCGGAGACGATCACGGCGGCGCTCGGCGTCGACGGTCACTACACGCTCGATAACGTCGACCCGGCTCGGACGCGAGGGCTCCTCGACGAGCTTCCCCTCGAATCGACGCTCGTCAACGTCGTGTCGAAGTCCGGAACGACCGCCGAAACGCTCGCGAACTTCCTCGTCGTGCGGGAGGCGATGGCCCGGGCCGGCGTCGAGTGGGCCGATCGGACGGTCGTCACGACCGGCGAATCGGGGCCACTCCGAGAGTTGGCCGACGAACACGATCTCCCCACCTGTCCCGTCCCGGACGGCGTCCCCGGGCGGTTTTCGGTGCTGTCGCCGGTCGGGTTGGTCCCCGCCGCGGCGTTCGGCTGCGACATCGAATCGGTGCTCGACGGCGGCGCGGCGGGGCGAGCGTCGCTCGAGCCGTCGTTGTTCGAGTGTCCGGCGTACGCCTACGGTGCGGTGGCGTACGCGCTCGAAGGACGGGGAGCGACGACGAACGCCTTCGTCCCCTACGCCGAGGCGCTCGAACCGCTCGCCGAGTGGTTCGCCCAGCTGTGGGCCGAGAGTCTCGGTAAGGACGGCCTCGGACAGACACCCGTCCGCGCGCTCGGGGCGACGGATCAACACTCCCAGCTCCAGCTGTACCGGGCGGGGCGGACGGACAAACTCGTCACGCTGCTCCGCCCGCACGAGCGCGTCGACGTTCCGATCCCCGAGACAGGGGTCGAATCGCTGTCGTATCTCGGCGGGGCGACCCTCGGCGAGCTGCTCGACGCGGAGTTCGAGGCGACCGAAGCGTCGCTGGCCGCCGCCGGGCAGGCGAACGTCCGCCTCGAAATCGACCGACTGGACGGCGAAAGCGTCGGGCGACTGCTCTACGAGTTGGAGGCCGCCTGCATCCTCGTGGGCGAGCTATCCGGCGTGGAGACGTTCACACAACCCGCAGTCGAGTGGGGCAAACGCGCGGCACGAGGGCTGTTGGGCGGTGGTACGTTCGAGGAGGCCGAGGCGGTCGACGACAAGACCGTCCGGCGCGTCGAGTAGCACCGATCGCGCGGGGTCAGTACAGCCCGACGACCTCGGCGTAGACGGCGGCGTAGGTGATCGCGTTGTAGACGCCGTGGGCGAGCACCGGGACGGCGAGGTTGTCCGTGTACTCGTAGACGGCACCGAGAATCGCCCCGAGCGGGAGCAGGAGAAGGAGGATCGTCACGACCGTGCCTGGGACGTTTGCCGGATCGAGATACGCGAAGAAGTGAACGACAGCGAAGATGAGCGACGCGAGCGCGACCGCAGCGCCGGCGTCGAAGGCCTCTCCGAGTCGGGTCTGGATGATTCCGCGGTAGAGGAACTCCTCGGCGGGGCCGACGACGAGGATCGAAAGTGGGAGGAAGACGAGCGCGATGGCGGGGTTCATCTCTATGCTCTCCGTGATGCTGTGTTCGGTGAACGGGAGTCCGAGCCGCGAGATGAGGTTGGGGATCGCGACGGCGAGCGCTATGAGGGCGACGGTTGTGACAGCGATCGCCGCGAGGTCGCGAATGGACGGACGACGCAGCCTGACGTACGATAGCGTGAGGTCGTGGCGGAACAGATACAGCCCCGCGACGCCGCCCATCCCGAGGTACGTCCCAAGGGTGAACAGCAACTGTCCCGAGGGTGACTCCACCGACAGCGACAGCGGCGTGCCGAGGAGGGTGAACGTCACGAAACCGAGCAATAGCCCGGCGAGCAGGCCAACCCCACCGAGCATCGTCATCGCGACGACGCGACGGGAGGGCGGGCCCCGATCGGGGGTGATACTCATTGACGCCGGTTCGGTCGGCGATCGATTAAGTCTGTCCGTCCGGCGACGAGCGTGCGTCATACGTCTGACACATATTTATGCGAACGGGTGACATATGGGGGCACATGCCCCGATACTGCCTCGAATGTGACGGCCAGTTGGCCAACCGGATCGAGGGGATCGCGACGACGTACGGCCTCACCGAAGAGGAGGTCGTCGGGCAGCTCGTCGAGGTCGGTCTGGAGGAACTCGACAGCGATCCGACCCGTTAATCAGGGCCGTTTGCGCGTGAGTTCGCTGCCGCAGATCTCACAGCGATCCCGGTTGTCGTCGAAGACGCGACCGCAGCCCTGACACTGGAACTTCCAGTCGCGGCGCTCGTCGATCCCCCCCTGGGCGATCACGTCGACGGCGATATCGAGCTTCTCGGCGACGTTCTGCATCGCGTAGTCGTCCGTAACGAGGACGGCGTCGAGTTCGAACGCCGTCGCGAGCAGGCGGATATCCGTCCGCGAGAGCGTCTCCGCGTCGCCCGTCTCGCGGGCGGCGCGTTCGATCCGTTCGACGGTTTCGGGATCGGGGATGTGGATCCGCATTCCCGAACCCTCGCGGGCGTCGAACCGATACCCCGCCTCGTCTTGGAGTTCCTCACGGACCATCGGAATCGTTGCGACCGGCTCGTCAGTGGTGTACTCGTCGATGAACGCCGACGAATCGAGAACGTGCATACGAACTCAGCGGTCGATGATAATCGTGTCTTTGACCGCCTGCACGCGGCCGACCGGGATTCGGTAGTTCCCCGCTTCGTCGCGCTTGAACTCGAGTTCACCCGTCTGCTGGCCGGGGTCCAAGATGAGGTGCTGGAGCGTCCCTGTCTTCAGATCCATCGTGATGTTGTACAGCGTGCCGAGGCTGGACCCATCCGATCCCATGACTTCCTTGTCCGAGAGGTTCTCCGCGAGTATATCGGGCATACCTTCCGGTTGACGTTTATCCAGTATCAACGTTCGGGTCACCGTCGTGTCAAGGGAGACTCGATTCACGTATCTCGACTGTCCGGCGGTGCGCCCGCCCCGTCACCAGGGCTCGTGGGACGGCCGTTCGACCCGGCCGATTCAGCGGCCGAGTCCGACGACGAACCGTCGGTCGGCGGGTCACCGTTCCCGCGCTCGAGTGGCGCGCCGGAGTCCCCGTCGGACCCCGGATCGCTGTCTCGCTCGTCGTCGGGGTCAGCGTCGGGGGCGGTCGGATCATCACTCGACGGTCCCGCACCCGGTGTATCATCGGCCGCACCGTCCGGGGGGCCTGCACCGCCGCCCGCCGATCCGCTACTCGGGGATCCACTGTCGGCTCCGTTCCCACCGGGCGGCCCGACGCGTTCGGCATCGCGCGCGTCCGTCGGCGCACTGGTCCCGTTCGGCGGACCGAGGGCGTCGGGACGCGGCTGGTCGTCGTCCCGCGCTGGTGAGCCGTCCGGCGGGCCCGCGTTCGGCGGAGGGCCGACTCCGCGAGCCAACTCGGCGACGGCCGGGCCGGGAATCGCTCGGGCAGTTTCGCGGAGCGCCGAGAGCCGCTCGGTGGCGACGCCCGCCTCGTTGGCCCGGCGTTCGGTCGCGTTCACCGAGCGTTCGAGCTCGGTCGCACCCACCGATATCCGCGTCGCGATCGATCGGTTTCGAACGTCGGGCGTTTCGCCCAGCGTCTCGCGTTGCGAGCGAAGCCGTTCGCTCCGCGCTTCGAGTCGCGCCTGGCGCGACTCGATGAGCGCGTGGCGCTCCTCGGAATCCTCGGTCCGATTCAGCGCCGCCTGAAACTGTCCGTCCTCCACGTCGTCGGCCGTTTCGACGCTGCTGGCCTGCATGAACGAGGAGATGTCCGCCCCGAGCGAGGCGTTCCCGGTGGCGGGCGCCGCGGCGGCGGGACCGGCGACAGCGGCGAGCGCAAAGACGCTCGCCAGTCCGACGAGGACGACGAGCACACAACGACTGACGAAACCCCGACTCATTGCACCGATGTAGACGCGTCATCGAATAAAAACCCCGCTCCGTTCGAACCGTTTAGCGATCTGAGTCCATCGACCGAGAGGCGATAATATCGTTTATACGGCGTCGAAAGTTCATATTATCGATACCGTCGCGACACCGCGGTGGCCAGAACGCTCCCGATAACGACCCACGACACCCAGACAATACTTATATGTGCTAACATGTAACAATACATCGACGGCATGTTCGAACAGTTCTCCAGCGGGTATTACCTAGGCCGACTCTACGTCGAACCCCACGACGGCGACCGCGCCGTGATTCACCGCGAGCATCACGAACTGGTTACAGAGCAGTTGTACGAGTCGGCCCGCGACCCGCTCGTCATGAAGATCGGATCGACACACGTTGCAGTCCACGGGGCCGATAACGTCCCCGGACGGACCGTCGCGCTCCCAGCGGACGCGCTGTCGGCGACCGGAACCGACAACCCGCCGATGCTCCGCGAGGTACTCCTCGCGAAGGCCGACCGGGCCCGACAGCTGCTCGAGCTCGGCCCCGACGGTCCCGCGGGATTTTAATCGGACGCGGGCGTCGATCCGTCGATGCTCGACGATCTCCTCGGCCGGACGGAACTGAAGGCGCAGATCGAAGCCCTCGAAGAGCGTCGCGACCGACTCGAAGCCCGCCTCGAGGCCGAAAGCGAACGTCGAGCGGACGCAGTCACGGAAAAACAGGAGGCAGAGGAGCGAGCGAACCGCCTCGAAGACCGCATCGCGGACCTCGAAGGGCGGCTCGAGGCCGCCGAGCGACCCGATGACGACTCGGGCGTCGGATTCAGATACGAGGAGACGCTCCGCGGCGGGCGCGCCGACGCGGTTCTCGATCGACTCGCCTCCCTTGATGGCGGTCCGGAAGGCGTCCTCACAGCCTACGTTGACGCTGAGCCGCCGCCAGAACTGCGCGACCTGCTCGGGGATCGGACGCCGCTCGTCGCTCGCGCCTCGCCGTGTCTCGTCTGCGCGGACGACGCCGGACTCGTCGCCGTCGCGCTCCGACCCCCGGTCGCCCCCGAACCGTTCGCCGAGTGGGCCGAATCCCCCCGAATCGAGCGCTCGTGGGTCCGGCCGACGGGCCGGTTCGCGCTGGCGGTGGTGCGCTCGGACATCTTCGCAGTCGGCGTTTACGAGGGAGCCGAGCGAGTCGCCTACGAGGGGTTCGAGAGCCGGGTGAAAAGCGATCACTCGAAGGGCGGGTTCTCACAGGGGCGCTTCGAGCGCCTCCGCGACGAGCAGATCGCCGCCCACGTCGAGGACTGCGTCGAGACGCTCGATTCGGTCGGCGCCGACCGACGGTACGTCGTCGGCGACCGGCGACTGATCGACGAGTTCGACGCCGACGCGACTGCAGCGGTGGACGCGAGCGGGAAGCCGAAGGCCGCCCTCGAGGACGCCTTCGCCGACTTCTGGTCGGTCCGACTGTACGGGCTGTGAAACGCTTTGCGAGCGGCCGCGCCGTGGGTATCTCCGCGCAGATCGGCTGGCCCGTTACTTGCAGTCATTGATGACCTTATTATTCGGGAGCGTCGTTGGGTGCGTATGCGAGTCGCAATCCTTGCCCACGAGCAGTTCCCCGATCGCGCGAAGACCGCGGTCGGCGTCCTCCGCTACGGCGACCAGAAAGTCGTCGCCGTGCTCGACCGCGCGACGGCGGGGACGACCGTCGGTGATCACCTCCCGGACGTCGGTGCCGACGACGTACCGATCGTCGAGTCGATCGCCGACGCCCCCGACTTCGACGCCCTCCTGATCGGCATCGCCCCCATCGGAGGCGGGTTCGACGAATCGTGGCGCTCGGACGTCCGAGCCGCAATCGAACGCGGCGCGGACGTGGTCTCGGGGCTGCACTACTTCCTCGCCGAAGACGAAGAGTTCGCCGCGCTCGCCGCCGACCACGGCGTCGAGTTGCGCGACGTTCGGAACCCACCCGAGGACCTCACCGTCGCCGAAGGGATCGTCCGCGACCTCGACGTGGAGGTGATCTTGACCGTCGGCACCGACTGTTCGACGGGCAAGATGACGGCGACGCTGGAGTTGGTCGAAGCAGCCCGAGCGGCCGGACTCAACGCGGGGTTCGTCCCCACGGGGCAGACGGGAATCATGATCGAAGGCAGCGGCATTCCGATCGACCGGACGATAAGCGACTTCACCAACGGGGCGGTCGAGCGGCTCATCCGCGAGCGCGCCGACGAGCACGACTACCTGTTCGTCGAGGGACAGGGATCGATCGTCCACCCCGCCTACTCGACAGTCACCTGCGGTATTCTCCACGGCGCACAGCCCGATCACCTCGTGCTGTGTCACGAGGCCGATCGAGAGGTCATCCACGGCTACGAGTCGTATCCGGTCACCGATCCGTCGAAACTGGCCGATCTGTACGTCGCGCTCGCCGAACCGGTCGCCCCGACGGAACTACTCGGTGGCTCGTTGAACACCTACGGACTCGACGCAGACGAGGCCGCGGACGCGATCGCGGAGTACGGAGGATCGATCGGCGCCCCGGCTGTCGATCCCGTCCGCGACGGGGCGGGAGCGATCGTCGAGCAACTGGTCCCCGACCGATGAACGTCACGTTCGAACGCGTCGAGTTGGCGCTCGAGGTCCCGTTCAGGATCTCGCGGGGGACGACAGCGACGACCGAGAACGTCGTCGTGACGCTCGAAGTCGACGGAAAGACGGGCTACGGGGCGGCAGCCCCGTCAACGCACTACGGGGAGACGGCGGCGACTGTCGAAGCCCTGTTGCCCGAGTTGCTCGCTGCCGTCGACGCGGTCGGCGATCCGCACGCCAGACGCGAGGTCGCCGATCGGATGCAGTCGGTCGCGAGAGACAATCCCGCCGCAAAGGCCGCCGTCGATATCGCGCTGTGGGACCTCGCCGGCAAGCGTCTCGAGCAACCGGCGTACCGGTTGCTTGGCCTGTCGCCGGACGCCGACAACTGTCCGGCGACGTCGTTCACGATCGGGCTGGACGAGACGGCTGCGATGGCCGAGCGCGCACGGGAGGCGGTCGACGCCGGCTATCCGATACTGAAGGTGAAACTCGGCACCGATCGCGATCTCGAGATCGTCGAGGCGATCCGCGCCGCGGCACCAGCGGCGACGATACGGGTCGACGCGAACGAAGCGTGGCGACCGAAGGAGGCCGTCCGCAACTGCCGGACGCTCGAGACGTTCGGCGTCGAGTTCGTCGAACAGCCGGTCGCCGCCGAAGATCCCGAGGGGCTTCGACACGTTTACGAGCGCTCCCCGCTGCCGATCGCGGCCGACGAGTCCTGTCTCACCGCCGCCGACGTTCCGCGGATCGCCGACCGATGCGACATCGTGAACCTCAAAATGATGAAGACGGGCGGGGTGACGCCCGCGATCGAGCTGATTCACGCGGCCCGCGCGCACGGGTTGGAGGTGATGTGTGGCTGCATGATCGAGACGAACGCCGCCATCGCCGGGGCGGCGCAGCTGTTGCCGCTGTTCGATTACGCGGACCTCGACGGGTCGCTGCTGCTCGAGGACGACCCCTACACGGGCGTCCCCGTCACGGCTGGTCGGTTCGACCTCGGCGCGGTCGAGGCGGGAACGGGCGTTCGACCGCGGTAGACGTCATGTCGGGGGGACGACGAACAGCGAGGTTAAGACGAAAAGTGTCGCGACGAAACCGCCGGCACCGACGCCAGCGAGCGTGGGGATCGTCGACAGCCATCCCGCCGCTGCCCCGCCCGCGAGCGACGCCGAAATCGCGGCCAACAGCCCGTCGTGCCGGGTCAGGTTCGTCGGCTGAACCATATCAGACCGTTCCGAAGGGTGCTAATTAAATATAAGGCTCTGTTGAAACCCTCAGAGAGTTACATGTTCGTCCTGTAATTCCACGAGATGAAGCCCCTCCCGAAGTCGCAGATTCTCCGGTTTACTGAGAAGGCGCTCCATTTGGCACGCCGAGCGGTTTCTCGATACTCCTCAAAGTTCTCCAAACATCGCTATACACTTCCCCAGCACGTTGTTTTGCTGTGTCTCAAAGTTCGGAAGAACACGACCTATCGTGGCCTGCTTGACGAACTGATCGAGATGCCACGCATTCGTCACGCCCTCGGATTAGCTGAACTTCCTACGCCATCAACGCTCTGTAAGGCGTTCAACCGGCTTGATATGGCTGTCTGGCGTGCCATATTGACTCTCTCAGCGACGCTACTTCCAACAAACGGTGTCGTTGGAGTTGATGCGTCAGGATTCGACCGCAGTCACGCCTCAAAACACTACACGAAACGAGCCGAACTCACGATTCAGCAGCTCAAAGTGACGTTGCTGGTCGATACGAAAGTGAACGCAATCCTCGATCTCCACGTGACGACAACACGAAAACACGATAGCCAGATTGCGCCGTCGTTGATCAAGCGCAACCCGAAAGATATTGGCATTCTACTCGGTGACAAGGGCTACGACGACCAGAAGATCAGGCAACTTGCCCGGCAACACGAGGTTCGGCCACTGATAAAGCATCGTGAGTTTACATCGCTCCACAAGGCATGGAACGCGCGCTTAGACGCTGATCTCTACGGCCAGCGGAGTCAATCCGAGGCGGTCAACTCAACGCTCAAGCGGAAGTACGGTGCGTTTGTTCGCTCCCGACGATGGTGGAAGCAGTTCCGTGAACTCACTATTGCTTGTCTCAGTCACAACATTGACCGATCACTCTGAACGGTCAATACAGGTAATTAAGTGGGTTCGCTAAGATTGTACTGCTACCCTCGCCCAGATGAGCTGGAACATTGCTGATCTTTTTAAAAATGAGGACAGGAATCATCCACCAGTAGATATTCTCAGCTTTGTAGCTGGATTAGTGGTGTTCGCAGTCATTTCGTTTTGGTTAGCCTTTCTGGTTCCATTCTCAGGGCCGGCCATTGAAGCGGGAAGCAGCTATCAGATACTTGCCGGCTTACAATGGGTTGTCGCAGGGGCTATATTCATTTTCTTAGCAGTTCGAATGGCTCTGTTGAAACCCTCAATTAGTGATGTGTTGCACCGAGCGTGCTGAATGTACAGCGCAAGTCTTTCAAAATGAATTGCTGAGACGGGGCCGAATCATTCAGTTGTCAATAAGACCATTCTGATTGGTTTTGTTCTTGGGTAGAACATCATCAGTCAGCTTTCAGAAGTAACTGGAATCTACAGTGGGCAGGACATTATTTTCACATCAATCGACTACACATAGTTGCTTAAAACTTGATTGCATACCCCGGTGAACGACCACACCGTATCCTTGACCTGGCTCTATGCTCGGTTACTCATCGTCGATGAGCGATTCGTATCTCCCAGAGTGATTATCTGTAATGTGGATCTTTAAACATCGTCTGTAAGATCCAAAATTGTAGCTGCCACCCGTTCTGCTGTTTCAAGATCATCATACGTTAAACTCAGTTCCGAATCTTCGGCCCAAAGTCCATCTCTTATTAACGTAATAAGATTGCGAGAGAGAGAAGTGGACACGATTTCTTCGCCATCTAAGTATTGAACGATAATTATGTTAGATGAATTTATATTAGTGATTATGTCTTCCATCTCTTTACCTTGCTCGCTTGAAAAATCTACCCGAACATACGCATAATCACTCTCCTCTCCGAGACCCCAAACTTCAGAAACATCTGTCGCCTCGAAAAATAACTCGGTAGCATCGTCTGTAGGGCCGACATAGACCTCAAATGAATCTCCTGGCGTTACATCCTGAACACGCTGCTCAATTGTGAGATCTTCCTCAGGCAGATGTTCTGAATCAATGTCTTGTGGCTGTACCTCACGATGGATTAACCACTCTTTATTATCAAGAACCAGTTCGAGATACATTCTCTGTCTAGCGCCCCCGTCACGAGTTACGATCTCCGACATTACAAGCGCGCTCTCTTCATCTTGTTCTAATGTCTCAACTGTGATTTCCTGGAATTCAGCTTGGTTACCGGCATCAACCTGTTGTTCTGCTCTCTGCTCAAACTCTCCTTCAGGATGAACAAATTGCATTGCTTCCTCAAACTCGCCATTCTCAACCGCTTTTAAATAATCCCGAACTACTGATGTAGGATCTGAATTTTCATTTGATCCTGTTGTCCCAGGGGATCCACTAAAACCGGAACAGCCAGCTACGAGTGGAATCATCCCAGTACCAATCCATAATAGATCTCGTTTTGAAACATTCTTCTCCGATTTACCCATATTTTTGAATATATATTCCAAATCCTTAAAGTTAGTGAAGCCTAATTTGGGGAAAATCACCGCCTTGTTGTGCTGACTACAATCTCTATATGCAGCACGCGCTTCCTACCAGTTGCTGAGGGTTTCAACAAGCCCGTTCGAATATATCAGCAGAGGCGTATCGGTTGGTATGGGACGCTCGTAGTTGCGGTATTTACGCTAATTCGAGCGACATTTGACAGTTTTACTTTTGGGTTAGTCCCGGTAGTCTATATCGCAATACCGCTGGTAGCAATCGTATTCTTGCTGGTTCGCCGTGGTCTATTTTTGAACGGATAGATTCACACCCTTCAGCGACCGGATGTTTCATGTGTGAAAATGTCTGAAGAATAGGATTTCAACAGAGCCAAATATAATTATTCAGCGGCGCGGGTCGAACCGCCGCCCTCACGAATCGTTCGTATCCCGGCGACGGTGCATTCCGAGGGCGATCCACTCGACGACGCAGTCGTCGTCCTGATTGTATCCCCTGAGTTTCGTCCGGATGTGTCCCATCTCCGGACGGCTCTCGGAGGTTCGCTTGTCCAGAATTTCGACCTCGACCCGGAGCGTATCGCCCGGATAGACGGGTTTGCGCCACCGCAGTTCGTCGATGCCTCTCGCGCCCATCGACGACTCCTCGTCGAGAAACCCGTCCGCGAACACCCGCATACACATCGACGCCGTGTGCCACCCCGACGCCGCGAGCGACCCGAAGATCGACTCCTTCGCCGCCTCCTCGTCGAGGTGAAACGGCTGTGGATCGTACTTTTCGGCGAACTCTTTGACCTCGGACGTGGTCACCTCGTAGCGTCCGTCGGGTTCGTACACGCGGCCGACCTCGTAGTCTTCGAAATAGCGTACCATCGGCGGAAGGATCGACGGGGGAGGATAAAAATCCGGTCGGAGTAGTCACATCATAATGCTTACCAAATGGAACGGAGAACGGTGACCGTGAACGTCCTTAGGGACCCGAAGAAGCGGCGCTGGTTGGCGTGGGGGTCGCTGGCGCTCGTCTTTCTGTTGGTCAATCTGCATCGGTTATCGACGGCGGTGCTCTCAGAGCAACTCACCGCCAATTTCGGGATCACGGCAGCCGAACTCGGCACGCTCCACGCCTCGTTTTTCGTCATTTACGCATTCATCCAGATCCCTACTGGCGTGTTGGCCGACCGGTACGGTCCGCGGTACGTCGGGTCGATCGGTGCGTTCGTGCTCAGCTTCGGTGCGATCGGGTTCGCGGCCAGCGGCGGCTATCTCGCGGCGGTCCTCTCTCGCGCGCTCATCGGCTTCGGCAGCGGCGTGATCTTCATCTCGACGCTGCGATTCTGTGCGAACTGGTTTCGCGTCGACGAGTTCGCGACGATGTCCGGATTGACGTCGGGGATGGCCGGGGTCGGGGCCATCTTCGCAACGACGCCGCTGGCGATTGCAGTCGAATGGTTCGGGTGGCAGCGGACGATCTTCGGTCTCGCGGTCGTCGGCTTCGCCTCGGCTGTGGCGGTCTTCTCACTCGCTCGACAATCGCCCGCAGCGGCCGGACTGGACCCGATCGAGAACGTCCCCGAACAAGCGTCCGTGACCCTCTCCGAAACCGGCACCTACATTCAGGAACTGATCGGCGATATCGAGCAGTGGCTGCTGTCGCTCGCGTTCTTCTCGGGAATGGGAACGATTCTGACCGTGATCGGCCTGTGGGGCGTCCCGTATCTGGTCGCAGTGTACGACCTCGACGTCACGACGGCGTCGTATTTCACCCTGCTCGGCTCGATCGGGATACTCGTCGGTGGCCCGAGCGTCGGGTGGATCTCCGACCGAATCGGCCGACGCAGGCTCCCGATGGTCGTCGGGTTCGGTATCTTCGTGGTCGTGTTGGCGATCATCCCCGTGTTCGGGTCGCCGCCGTTGGCCGCCATCGCCGTCCAGTATTTCCTGATCGGAAGCTGTCTCGGCGTGACGGTGCTCGCGTTGCCGACGATCAAGGAGCGATATCCTGCCGAGGCCAGCGGCGTGGCGACCGCGATCGTCAACGGGGCGGGCTTTTTCGGCGCGACGATCCTCCCGACGCTCATGGGGTACGCGGTCGATCGATACCGGACCGACGACGTTGTCGCGGGGAGCGTCGTCTACACCGAGTTCGGCTACCGGGTCGCGTTCGCGATCACCACCGGCGTGGCGGCACTCGCGTTCTGCAGTACGGTCGTGTTGTACGTCCGGGATCGACGACGCTCGGATGGCACAACCGCCTGAACGCGCCACGTTTCGCGCCGGTCATCGACGCGCGCGCGACGCGCCCGTCGTCCGGGAACCGCGATGTTTGTACGGGTCGTGCCCGAAGCCGTCGGCATGAGTCACGTCCCACCGAACGGCGGGGAGAACATGGACCGCCCCCGAGTCGTCATCGTCGGCGGCGGCGTCGCAGGGCTGACGGCCGCGACGTACACCGCCCGCACCGGGTTCGACACCGTCGTCCTCACCCACGGTGAGTCGATTCTCCGGCGAAACGCCCACCTCGAGAACGTCCCTGGCTTTCCCGCGGGCGTCAATCCACGGCTGTTCGCCGATCTGCTCGAACGGCAGGCCGAGCGGAACGGCGCACGCCTCGAGGCGGGGATCGTCACGACGATCGAGTCGGCGGAAAACGGCTTCCGCGTCCGTGCCGAACTCGACGGCGGCGAACATCGTGGGCTCGACGCCGGCTCCGTCATCGCGGCCTCGTGGGCCGATTCGACGTATCTCGAGGAGTTCGGCTCGGTCGGCCTGGTCAACCGCGGGTCGAAGACGTACGTCGACATCGACGACGACGGGCGGACCGGTCTCGACGGGCTGTACGCCGCCGGTCGGATAGCCGGGGCGGCACACCAGACCGTTGTCTGTGCGGGCCACGGCGCGGACGTGGCGCTGACGCTGATTCACGACTCCGACGTCCCCTTCTATCACGATTGGGTCGCCCCGGAGGGATACTTCACCGATCGCGGACGCGACGTGCCGCCGGGGTGTGAAGAAATCGGCGAGGCGGAGCGACGACGGCGCGAGCGGGAATCGATGGCGGTCATGACCGAGGCGTTCGAGACGCCGCACCCCGACCGGCCGACGATGCACCCGAGCCTCCGGGACCGAGACGCGGACGACGAGGCCTAGAGCGTCACTTGATCGTGACGTGGTCGCTATCCTCGTTGAGCGCGAGATTCGTCGCGATCTCGGCGTTTCTGATCGCGAACTGGGCCGTCTGTCCGAGGCTCACGAGCACCTCGCGAACCCGGAGGAGGTCCTCGTTCGGCATCTCCTCGAGATCGTTGAGGATCTCGACTTCGCGATTGCGGACCTCCGCGAAGGTGTTTCTCGTGTCGATCGCCATGTCGTAATCGCGGTTGACCGCGGCCTGTACGCCCAGTTCGGTGATCTCGTTGACCTGATCGGTGAACTCCCGGATACGCCGCATCGTCCCCGAATCGACGTTGAGGGTGTGCCCCTCGGTTTCGAGGACGATCTCGGCGATGTCCTCGGCGTTGTCGGCGGTCAACTCGAGGTTCTTCGCGATCGACCGGTAGCCGATGAGCGGAAAGCCCGAATCCAGGCCGACCGCCCGCGCCAGGTTGGGGTTCTGATACGAGGTGAAAATCAACCGCAAGAGGAGAACGAAAATCTTGTTCGCCTGTCGTTCGCGGTTCAGCGCCCGCTGAGCCAGATCCGGGTTGCCGTGAGCGAGCGCCTTGATCGCCTCGTTCCGCATCGTCGAGCCGGTCGACTCCAGCCGTTCGAGGAGGTTATCGAGCGTGAAGTCCTCCGGATCGACCGAACAGCGGATCGCGATCCGCTCGGGCGTCTCCTCGATCACGCCGAGCCCCATCAGCTGCGTTTCGGCGTTGTAGACGGCGTTGATCTGCGAGGAGTCGAGCGTCCCCTCGTCTTCGACCTCGACGTGGATGATCCGCCGACCGAGGACGTACTGGGCGACGATTGCGCGCTCGACGGAGTCCGCATCGAGGTTCTGCGCGTGGATGACCGCTTCGCTCTCCTCTTTTTCGACGGATTCGGGCATCACCGTCAGCGTACCCTTGCTCCCGATCCGCAGGGAGACCTCGTCCCCCTTCTCGACGCCCTGCGCGCTCGCCCACTCGGCGGGCAGCGTCATCGCGAGCGTCGACGGGCCTAACCGCTGTACCTTCCGTGTCTCCATATCACTTCAATCGTGGTCCAAGAACATAATATTCACTATATATGTGACATTAATGTGGAATACGATTATACAACATCCGATCGACAGTATTGGGTGCGCGCGGGCGACGCGGGCTGGTCCGTGCGACTATATACGATCCCGCCCAACGGACGAGTGTGTCAGACCAGTTCGACGGCGGCGGGCTTGCGCCGGACGATATCGACGACACCCCGGCGGTGGCCTGCAGCCAGTGTGACGAGGAGTGGGCGCTCGATTACGAACTCGATACGCTCCGCGTCGGTAACCGAGCCGTCGAGCGGTTCGCGCTCGATCACAAGCGTCACGCGGGTCACTTTCCGGACGACGTGCAGCCGTGGTGTGTGGCTTGCGCGGCGTGTCCCGACGGCGACGAGTTCCTCACCGAACGTCCGGCGCGGCGGTGGGCGGAGACGCACGCGCGTCACACCGGCCACGAGGTGTCGCTCGGCCACGCCGACGGTCACGAAACGACGATCGAACCGGAGCGTTAGTCGATCAACGCCGTGGGAGCCTTTTTCGATCGCTCGGCGGACATTCGACAATGGACGACGACGCGCGCGACGGCGACCGGGTCACCCGCGATAGCGATCCGGGGGCGCGAGACGGCGACATCGACATCGAGACGATCCGGAGCAGGCTCGAAGCGCTCGAACGAGCCGTCGACCACCCCGACGAACGCCGGGAAGTTCGGCGAACGATCGGCCTCATCGATTGACTGCCGGCACCGTCGATTCGCGACCACATTCGAAAGTACATCAGATGGGACATCGCCGAGGCGTTCGCTGGAAGCATTCTCATTTCGCTGCCGTTACTCGTCGAGGGCGGCGTCTTCGACATCGCGGCGCACTTCGTCGAAACGCCCCTCTTTTTCAGACTCAACGCGACGTTCGTCGTCGCGATGACGATCAGCCTGCTCTACCACGCGGACTTCCGCGACGTGCACATCCACCGACCTACACTGGGCTTTCTCCTGCGACGATTGACCGCGGTCATCGTCATCTCCCTTTTCACCGCGGCGTTCACGATGACGCTGTGGGGTCGCGTCGGCGACTGGAGCGATCCGGCTGTTGTCTTCGCTCGGATCTCCGTCGTCTGGACGGCGGCCGCCTTCGGCGGCGCGCTGGGTGACATTCTCCCCGGCGAGTCCGAGGGCGCAGACATCAACGACGAACTCAACCGGTTCGTCGAACGGCTCGGGATCGGGGACGACGAGGGGCTGTTTTGAAGCGATTCACCGCTCACTCGTCGCGCTTGATGCCGGGGTTCGTGACCGCGCCGTTGGACGCCGAGTCGAAGGCGTCGCCGTACTTCCTGAGCACGCCGCCGTCGTAGGGGGGTTCGGGCTGTTCGCGCGCGTCGAGTCGCGCGTCGAGTTCGTCTTCAGAGAGGTCGACATCGAGGCTCCGCTCGGGGATGTCGACCGTCACGTGATCGCCGTCTTCCAAGGCGGCGATCGGGCCGCCGACGAACGCCTCGGGGGCGACGTGACCGATCATCGGCCCCCGAGTCGCCCCCGAGAACCGCCCGTCGGTAAGCAACGCGACGTCGTCCTCGTGGCCAGCACCGACGACCGCCGCGGTGACGCCGAGCATCTCGCGCATTCCGGGGCCGCCCCTCGGGCCCTCGTTGCGGATGACGATGACGTCGCCGGACTCGATCTCCCCGTCTTGGACGTAGGCCATTGCGTCTTCCTCGTTCTCGAAGATCCGGGCGGGTCCCTCGTGGTAGAACTCGTCGTCGCCGGTCACCTTCAGCACCGCGCCCTCGGGCGCGAGATTGCCCTTGAGGATCTTGATCGCGCCCTCTTCCTCCTTCGGGTCGTCGATCGCGTAGAGGAAGTCCGCCTCGATCTCGTCGTCCGCAGGGAGACCGTGCTCGTCCTCCAAGACGGCGAGTTCCTTCTCGATGGTTCGACCAGTGATCGTCATCGCGTCGCCGTGGAACAGCCCCGCATCGAGCAGCCGTCGGATGACGACGGGCACGCCGCCGACCTCGTGGAGATCGTTCATCACGCGCGAGCCGCCGGGCTGGAGGTCGGCGATCTTCGGCGTCCGTCGGGATATCTCGTCGAACTCCTCGATCGTGAGGTCGATGCCCGCCTCGGCGGCCAGCGCGAGCAGGTGGAGCACGCCGTTCGTCGAACCGCCGATCGCGGTCTGGAGTGCGATGGCGTTCTCGAAGGATTTCTTCGAGATGATGTCGGAGGGGCGTCGATCGGCCTCGACGACCTCGACGGCGAGTTCGCCGGCCCGTCGGGCGATGGCGTAGCGTTCGTGGTCTTCGGCCGGCGCGGAGGCACTGCCGAGCGGCGCGAGCCCCAGGGCTTCAGAGATCGACGCCATCGTGTTGGCGGTGAACATGCCGCCGCAGGAGCCGGCTCCGGGACAGGCGTGCCGTTCGAGGTCGTCGAGTTCCTCGCCGCTCATCTCGCCTTGGGCGTACGCACCGACGCCCTCGAACACCTGCACGATCGTCACGTCGCGCCCGTCGTGTTGGCCGGGCATGATCGAGCCGCCGTAGAGGAACACGGAGGGAAGGTCGGTCCGGATCGCGGCCATCATCATCCCGGGGAGGTTCTTATCGCAGCCCGCGACGGTCACCAGCGCGTCCATCCGCTCGCCGAAGGAGACCAACTCGACGGAGTCGGCGATGAGTTCGCGGCTGATGAGCGACGCCTTCATCCCCTCCGTGCCCATCGAGATGGCGTCGGAGATGGTGATCGTGCCGAACTCGATCGGCATCCCGCCGGCCTCGTCGATTCCCTCGATCGCCGAGTCGGCCACGTCGTCGAGGTGGACGTTACACGGTGTGATGTCCGCCGCCGGGTTCGCCACGCCGACGATCGGAGAGGCCAGATCCTCGTCGTCGAACCCCATCGCCCGGAACATCGCCCGATGCGGGGCGCGTTCGGGGCCCTCGGTCACGTCGCGGCTTCGAAGCGTCTCGTCCTTCCCGTAATCGCCCGGCTCCCGTTTAGGTGGAGTCTGCTGGCCCATACGTGTGCCAAGATGCCGAACGACTTAATCACCCGCATCTCACCCACACCGTGGGACGAGGGGTCGGCGGTGAGAGACTGTTCGTTCGTCCACCATCATCGCAATAAATGTTTACACACTACTAGGCATATTAGGCGTAGGGTCATCAGTATCGAAACTATAGTGAGAAATATGAGGCCGAGTGATGTACAAACAGCTGTAAAAATGCACGAATGTTTCAAATGTGGCGCCCGAGTCGAGGACGCTGCTCCGGGAAGGTGCGAGGAGTGCGGCGGCGAGTTGTTGCACCTCGGTCGATCCCGAGATCTGTAAACACGGTTACGGCAACCGGAACACGCTGTCGAAACGCACAACCGTCCCGTCCGCGTACGGCCGCCAATGCGCGTTCGCGTCGACGTCGGTGCTAGACTACACGTGGGGTTTCAAAACCTCTCGTTGGCCCACGAGCGGCTGTACGGTGGCGTCGGTGTGGCGCTCGAGTCGCCGCGAGTCGCCCTGGAAGCCGAGCCCGCAGTCGGGATCGACTGTCCCGATACGCTCGTCGGAACGTACGCCGAACGGAGCTGCGAACTGCTCGGCGTCGACGGCGTCTCGATCGACGTGGTCGATGCTCTCCCGAGACACGTCGGCGTCGGGAGCGGGACGCAGACCGCCCTCGCGACGCTCGCCGCGGTCGCGCGGGCACACGGGAAGCCAGCGAGCGTTCGGGAGTTGGCTCCATCGCTCAACCGCGGCGGTCGGAGCGGCGTCGGGGTCGCGAGTTTCGAACACGGCGGATTCGTCGTCGACGCGGGCCATCCGACGGAGCGGTTCACCACCGCCCCGCCGCCAGCCGGCGAGTGGACCGTCCCGGCGATCACGGCGCGACACGACCTTCCCGAGGAGTGGCGGTTTCTGGTCGTCCTCCCCGATGCCGATGAGGGACGAAGCGGCGAAACCGAGGACGAGAGCATGCGGAGCGTCGTCGAGAATGCCGATCCGTCCATCGCCGATTCGCTCGCGACGCTGCTCATCCGTCGGCTACTCCCGGCCGCCGCCGAGGGGCGGCTCGAAGCGTTCGGAGACACGGTCGGCGATTTCGGTCGTCTCAACGGCGCGTGGTACGCCGACGAACAAGGCGGCGTCTACCGACCGCCCGCCGGACGACTCATCGACGAGTTGGCCGACTCCCCCGCCGTTCGCGGCGTCGGCCAGTCCTCGTGGGGCCCCGCGGTGTACGGCGTCACCGACCGATCGCTGGCGGGCGATGCACGCGACGCGGCCGACGCCGCCCTCTCGTCGATCGGCGTGGACGGAGGGGTTCGGGTCGTTCGCCCCCGAAACGATGGCGCACGGATCACCGAAATCCAGTGACCGTTTAAGCGTGTCGCGTCCGAGAGGGCGCGTATGGATCGGATCCCCTTCGGAATCCGTCGATTGGATACGACGATCGACGGCGGTGCGCCGGCCGGAAGCGTCGTGTTGCTTTCCGGGGAGGCCGGGGCCGGAGCCCGGGAGTTCGTCTACACGACCGCGCTCATGAACGGACTCGTCGAGCGCGACCCGGAGCTCTTCGAACTGTATTACGGATCGCTCCCCGAAGACGTGCGCGTCCCGCCCGAGGTACATTATCTCTCGTTCACCGCCGAAAAAAGACAGCTCCAGTCGGAGATGACGCTGGCGATGGACGAAGAGATCGTCGACGCGGCTATCGACGGCGTCACGTTTCACGATCTCTCGGCCGAGTACTTCCACCTCAGTCCGGTCCCGCGGGCGTGGTACACGGAGCAGGCGAACCTGATATCGGAGTTGGGCACCGGCGGAGATCGAAAGAGCGTCCCGGCGGCGCTCGGGGACACCCTGACCGAGCACGCGCCCGGCAACCTCGTTATCCTCGACTCGATCGCCGACCTCATCGACTCGCCGGGCGACGATCTGACGGGTGAGGACGTACCCGTTCTCCTGAAGGGGATCTCCCGCGCCGCCGCTGAGTGGGGTGGGATGGTGCTCGTCCACGTCAACCGGGAGTCGCTCGACGAGCAGCGGCACGGTCAGTTGGTGGACGCCGCGGACGGAACGCTCCTGTTCGAGTGGGAAAGCGGCGGCTCGACGCGGGGGCGGACGATGGTGGTAAAACAGTTCCGCGGGGTGCTCTCGCGCATCGAAGCAGAGGATATCGTTCGCTTCGAAACAGAGATCAGCGACGCCGGATTCGACATCAGCGATGTCCGAAAGATCAGGTGAGCGTCCGACGCGTTTTCGCGAACGGTCACCAGAGACGATCGTTCTGAGCGCTGAATCGGCCGAACCCTTAACAGTAGGTCCGCCGTACTACTCGTCGATGGATACCGAATCGGCCGGCGATTCCGAGCTGTCGATCGCGCTTCCGCCGTCGTTACACGAATGGCTCGACGAGCGAGCGGCCGCGCTCGGGATCGAGCGCGAGGCGCTGCTCGTCCAACTGCTCGAGACGCATCGGACGGCCGCATCGTTCGACGCGAACGGGACGGGACCACTGTTCGGGTCGGCCGAGGACGGCGACCACGTGCTGAGCGAGGTCGATCACCGGTTCGAGACGCTCGACGAGCGGTTGACCGAAGCCACGGAGCGGACGACCGAGCTCGACGCGAAGATCACGAACAACGTCGAGGACCTTCGCGAGCGCGTTCTCCAGTTGCGTGACGCAGTCGAGGAGCGAGCCCCCGCCGAACACTCTCACGACGAGTTTCGAACACCGTTGGATCGGCTGGATACGCTCGCCGAGGACCTGGAGGTGACGACCGAAAGCATCGACGAACTGGAGGGCGAACTCGACGAGATCACCGAGACGGTCGCGTCGATCGACGGACGGTTCGAAACGGTTGACGACAAGCTCGATCGGCTCGCTCGCACCGTCGTCGCCCGCCAGCGGATCGCGGCGGACGACGCAGCCACAGAGGCCGAACTGGCCGAGCTACAGCGGGCAGCGAATCGGCTCGGGACCGCGAGTGCCGACTGCGGCGGCTGCGGCGAATCGGTCCGGATCGGCCTCCTCTCGGAGCTGGCGTGTCCGCACTGCGATCGACGGGTCGACCGCCTCGACGCGCCGGACTCACTCCTCGGCTGGCTCGGATCACCGACGCTGGTCGTCGAACCGGATCGAGCGGAGGCGACCGATGAGTGACGGACCGAGCGACGAATCGATCGTGAGAGGCAGATTCGACGGTAGCGATCCGTTCGCCGAACTGGACGACATCGACGCCGCGGGGATCGAAACCGACGACCCGTTCGAGGAGATGGAGATCGATCCCGTCGACAAGGCAGACGTGTGGGCGGCGATCGACGAGGCGGGCGACGGGAGCGACGAACTGACAACCGCCCTGAACGGGGCGACGGAGGCCGAGACAGTCGTGCCGAAAGAGCGCTACTGTGCGACCTGTGAGTACTTTTCGAAACCGCCCGAGACCGCCTGCACGAACCCTGGAACCGAGATCGTCGAGCTGGTCGGCGTCGATTCCTTTCGCGTTCGAAACTGCCCCGTCGTCGAGCGCCACCGCGAGGAATCCGTCGTTTCCGACGCCCAGTAGCGCTGAGACCGCAGGCTTTTGCACGGGCCGACCGAAGGTCCGCTATGCAGTTTTGCGACGACTGCGGCTCGCTGACGCACGCCGACGGCGACGAGATGATCTGTTCGTCGTGCGGTGCCGTCCAACGAAAGGACGCGGCGCGCGCCGAGTCGTTCGTCAGCACGGAGGCCCAGACCGACGACGACGTGATCGAGTCCTCGCCGGACGCGGATTTCGAGGGGAAACCGACCGCCAACGACGTGATCTGCGACAAATGTGGCCACGAGAAGGCGTGGTATGCGATCAAACAGACCGGCGCGGCCGACGAACCGCCGACGCGGTTTTTCAAATGCCAGGAGTGCGGCTATCGGTGGCGAGAGTACAACTGAAACGAACACCACGACCGTTCTGACGAATCGGGCTACAGCTTCGGCCCCGGACCGCCCTGCTGACCGCCTCGGGGCGGCCCTTGGGAACCGGGAGTGCCGCCCTGCGGCGAGTCGTCGACCGGGCTCCGGTTCTCCTCGCGACCCACCTCGAGCATCCCGGCGACCTTGCGGCGGTTGACCTCGCCGACGTGATCAGCGATCGTATCGATCAACTCGATCATGGACTCTCGGACAGGGCTGTCCTCGAGTTTGACTGCCGGGGAGGCCGTACCGTCGGCCCCGAAGTCCTCGTGGATCGGGATCTGTCCGAGGAGATCGACCTCGTAGGCCTCGGCGATCTCCTCCGCACCGCCCCGGCCGAACGGATCGTGGACGTCATCGCAGTTCGGACAGTGATACAGGCTCATGTTCTCGACGATCCCCAACACGGGGGTGTGGTGTTTCTCGAAGAGGCGAAGCCCCTTCCGGGCATCGTCGACGGCCATCTGCTGGGGCGTCGTGACGATGACGACGCCGGCGACGGGGAGCGTCTGGACGAGGTCCAAGGAGGCGTCGCCGGTCCCCGGCGGGAGGTCGACGACGAGGTAGTCGAGCGCGCCCCACTCGACGTTCTCGAAGAAGTGCGTCATCACGTTGTTGACCATCGGGCCGCGGAGGATAGCCGGGTCGTCCTCCTCGCCGAGCAGAAAGCCCATGCTCATCACCTTCACGCCGTCGGCGGTCGGTGGAACGATCTTCTCGTCGGGCGTGACGCCCGGATCGTCCTCGACGGGGAGGACGCGCGGCGCGTTCGGCCCGTGAATGTCGGCGTCGAGCAAGCCAACGCGCGCGCCCATCTGTTCGAGCCCGGCAGCGAGGTTCGCGGCGACCGTCGTCTTCCCGACGCCGCCCTTCCCGGAGGCGACGGCGATGACGTTTCGGACGTTCGGCATGACCTCCTCGTCGAAGCCGTGTTCCTCGCCGGCCTGAGCGTACAGGTCCGGTTCGAGCCCGACGTCCTTGACCGCCGCCCTGATCGCGTCGCCCAGTTCGAGTTCTGCGGGCGCGAAGGGGGTGTTGAACGCGAGCGAGATCGATGCCGTTCCGTCGTCGATCGTGACATCGTTTATTAAGCCCATCGTGACGATGTCCTCGCCGACGAGGGGATCTTCGACCTCCCGGAGCTGCGCTTCGAGTTCCGATTCGGGTTCCGTCATCTGATCAGCCGTCCTAGGGCGTGGAGACCTATGACACTTTATCTTCGGGCGGTGGGGAACGGTGGGGCTCAGCGACGATACGAGAGAACGAGAACGGAAAGGTCGGACCGCGGCCCGCCTACATCGCGGGCGGGAAGACGATGCCGATGAGCAGCGTCAGAATGTAGAGACCGGTCCACATCGAGACGATGAAGCCGACGAGATACGTCAGCGCCATCAGCGCCTTACCGAAGTCGCGGGGTTTGCCGAGGAACCACCCCAGGATCGCGGTGTAGATCGGCAGGCCGATGATGCCGAAGATGACCCACGTACCGGGGTAGAGGACCTGCCAGATGTCGAAGTCTGCCATCAGTCATCAGCCTCCGAGTGACCGTGGCCCTCGCCACGGAGCTCTTCGATCGCGTGCAGTTCGATCACCGGGACGGCTTTCAGAACGATGAGGAAGAAGAGCACACATATCGCGATCGTGCCGATGAGCGAGCCGAGCTCGATGGGGCTCGGGAAGTAGTGTCCCGGCGTGTTGTAGTACATGTCGAACGTCGGGTACTCGAGTCCCTCGAAGACGAAGAGCACCTTCTCGGTCAGCGTGCCGGCGAGCATCAACAGCGATGCGGCGAGCGATCGTCGGACGCTAAAGAAGTCCGCGTTGACCGCCTGCGCGAAGATGTACGCCATCGAGAGGACGACGACACCGATCGCGAACTGGTAGGCCGGCGCAGAGATCTTCGCGTGTGCGAGCGCCCGCTGGTCGAGCGGCGCGGCGTAGACTCCGGTGATGACCTGCTGGAGCTGCAGCCACAGGAAGAGCAGCCCGAACAGCCCGAGCCACAGCGTCAACCCGCGGACGACGTCGTCAGTGAGGATGTGATACCAGTTGTAGGCGCGCCGGAGCACGAGCGCGAGGATGATGACGCCGGCGATCGCCGACGTGAGTGCGATCGTGAGGAACTGCGGCCCCTGAATGGCGCCCTGCCAGCCGGGCATCGACGGCAACAGCGCGAACAGCCACGGGATGACCCCACCGTGGAGCAACAGCGGTGCCATCACGATGACGCCCAGCGCGAGCCACCAGACGATCCGTTCGACGACCTCGTCTTCGGCTTCCGAGTAGCCGATCGTCGCGATTTTGTACACCGGTTCGAGGATGTTCGGCAGATCGTCGCGAATGCGTGCGAGATCGTATCTGATCGTCAGTCCGAGGTAGGTGAGCGTCATCACCATGTACATCGTGATGACCGTCACGTCCCACACCAGCGGCGACTGGTGAACGGTGACTGGGTACGCCTGCACGACGCTCGTCACGATCCGGTCGGGTCGACCGACGTGGATGACGATGTAGAGTCCCGCCATGCTCAGCGCGCCGATCGTGAGCAGTTCAGCGAGACGGGCGACCGGTAGGTATCGCTTCATCCCGAACAGCCGCACCGCGGCCGAGAGGATGATCCCGCCGTGAGCGATCCCGACCCACCAGATGAACGCGCCGATGTAGAGACCCCAGGTGACGCCACCCGCGGAGCCCCAGTCGGCGAGGTTCGTGACCGCCAGTCCGCGCTGGAGCTGAATCGACCAGAGACCGAACCAGATGAGCGCGAGGACGCTGGCGACCGCGAAGACGATGTAGTATCCCTTCGAGGTGCTCTGCATCGGGCGAACAATGTCGTCGACGGAAGGTGTTTGCGACGACATCAGTCATCACCCGTCCCGAAAGTGAACTGATCGAGGTGGTGTTTCCGGTTGTCCTCGACGCCGATCTGTTCGTAGGTGACCGGCCCTTCGACCTGCTCTGCGTCCGGTCCAGGTTCGTTACCCAGATACACGACGTTCGGGTTTGTACCGAGGTCCTCGAGCAGTTTGAACGCCGAGAGCTTCCCCCACGGCGTGACCGTCTCGCCCCACTCCTCGCCGTTGTCGAGTTCGGTGTCCTGCTCGTACTCCAGTTCCGCGCGCTGGCGCAGGAACTGCTGGGGTCGGCTCTCGGGGTCGTGCATGTCCCCGAAGTGGATCGCGCTCATGCCGGCCGCGTCGCAGGCATCCTGACAGGCAGTCGTTCCGACCTTCTCTTCGCCCTGGTGGCCGTCCTGTCGCGACGGACAGTACGTACACTTGCCCATGACACCCTGCGGGGGGCGCATGTCGTTCCACTGGCCCCGCCCGTCGTGGATGTGGTCGTTGGTCTCGACGAGCTGCTGGTTGCGCTCCTCGTCGGGCATCTGTTTGAGCTGCTCGTAGTCGTTCTCCGAGCCGGGGAGCTCGTCGTACGGAACGTCGGGCTCGCCCCACTGGAAGTAGTTGACACCGTACGGGCAGGCGACTTGACAGTATCGGCAACCGATACAGACCTCGTAGTTCGTGAGGACGATACCGTCCTTCTCTCGCGTGTGTCGCGCGCGGACCGGACAGACCTTCTCACACGGCGCGTTGCTGCAGTGTTGACACGGGCGAACGAGGAGGTTCTCCTGCTCCGTGTTCTCGTCCTCGTAGGCGAGGACGTACATCCAGTTGGCGCCCGTCGAAGTCTGGTTCTCCTCGATACAGCCGACGACGCACTCGAGACAGCCGTCACAGCGTTCGAGGTCGATGACCATACCCATCTGGACGTCCGTCTCGGTCTGGTCGATCGGGCTCGCGCCGTACTCGTCGTCCTTCGGGTCGCCGGAACTCTGCGCAGAGGCGACGCCGCCGAGACCGAGTGCCGCAGCCCCGGCACCCATCTTCTTCATCGTGTCCCGTCGGCTCTGGTTCATCTCGGTGTCGAGATTCGCCAGCTTGTCGGCGATACCGCCTTCGCCGGTGAGCTTGCCGAAGATGCTCTCCTCGTCGTCCGCGTGCATTTCCTCGAATGCGTCGACGGTCGGCCGATCGTCGACGTCGAACTCCTCGAGGACCGCGTCGTTGTATTTTTCGTGGAACTCCGCCTCGGAGATCTCACCCTGGATGAGGCGCATGGAATCTTCGGCCATGTCCATGCCGAGTTCGGTGTCGTACTCGGTGTCGTCGAGCATCTCCCGCATCTCGTCTTCGTAATCGGCACCCATCGGGTGAAACGATTCGTCCGCTGTGTTGTCGTTGTCCCCGCAGCCACAACTGCCGTGGCCACAGGAGTCGTCGTCTCTACTCATTTAGTAATCACCGTGTTCCGTGGTCCCACCACGGGTACTGTCCCATCCGAGTGCCGGCCGGCTCGTATCGTCCGGCGGTCACCGCACCTCGATACGCACTCAGATCGGGGTCCAACCAGCACAGATAGCTGTCGTGTCGCACCGAAGTTGCCGTCCGAACCGGACCTCCGGCCGGGAGTGCCGCCGGACGACTCCGTGACGACGGTCGGCACCGTGGCGACCTCGATGGCTGGAGGTTCGGTAGCGAAGCCGTCGTCCGTTTCGGTGAACTCGCACAGTATCTGAACGTCGCGTTTGCCCGTGTTGTCGGCGAACGGTCCCATGTCGGCGTATCTACCGCCGACGACACCGTTCGGGTCGTCGGAGTCGAACGCCGTGGGTAAACCACCGGATCTCGAACGGCCGGGCGTCATCGGATCGACCCCGTCCGTCCGGCGTCCGTCGGTGGATTCCCGCCTGTCGGCACCGGGCTCTGCCATCAAGGTGGGTCTTTGACCGAACGGTAATAAAGACTCCCCATTGGCCGCCGAAAATCAACCGCGAGGGGACAGTATCGGTCGAATTCTTGAGTCGCGTGGTCCGCACCGAAGCGCGGCCGACACACCCAACGAGGACAAGAGAACGGCGAACTTAACCGACCGCCAGTCGAGGGGTCCACAATGACCGACGACGCGACCGACGGACACGACTCGTCTCCAGCGCGGGAGGCGTTCGATCACGACCCGATCGGGCACGCACGGATTTCGGCGGGGATGACCGTCGCCGAACTGGCCGCCGAGTACGGCAATGCGGGTATTGGCGCGGCGGACCTTGCGGAAGCGATTGACGTGACTGCGGAGGCGCTCGACCGCCAAGAAACGACGGTCTTTCTCGGATTGGCCGGCGCGATGGTTCCCGCAGGAATGCGAGCGATCGTCGCGGACCTCGTGCGTGAAGGCCACATCGACGCGCTGGTGACGACCGGGGCGAACCTGACCCACGATTCGATCGAGGCGATCGGGGGGAAACACCACCACGGAACGCACGACCACCCTGACTATGGCGAGCGGGAGTTCGACGAACGGCTCAGGGATGAAGGCGTCGACCGGATTTACAACGTCTACCTCCCGCAGGAACACTTCACCCTGTTCGAGAAGCACCTGCGAACGGAGGTGTTCGACGCGATCGGCGAGGAGGTCGTCTCGATCGCCGAGTTCACGCGCGAACTCGGCCGCGCCAACGCCGAGGTGAACGGTCGCGAGGAGATCAACGAAGACGCGGGGATCGCGGCCGCGGCGTACGAACACGATGTACCGGTCCACGTGCCGGCGATTCAAGACTCCGTCCTCGGGCTGCAGGCGTGGCTTCGCTCGCAGGTCAGCGGCTTCTCGCTCGACGCGCTCGCGGACATGTCGCCGCTGAACGATCTGGCCTACGGGGCCGACTCGACGGCGGCGATAGTGGTCGGCGGCGGCGTCCCGAAGAACTACGTCCTCCAGACGATGCTCGTGACGCCCGGCGCGTACGATTACGCCGTCCAACTGACGATGGACCCGCCGCAGACGGGCGGCCTCTCGGGGGCGACGCTCGACGAGGCTCGGTCATGGGGGAAACTCAAGAAAGGAGCCAGAAACGTCTCCGTGTACGCGGACGCGACGATCACGCTCCCGCTCGTCGTCGCCGGCGCGCTCGACGCTATCGAGTAACAGATCGAATACTGAACACGACGCCGGAACTACGAGAGCGTGATCGTATCCGTGCTTCCGCACTCCGGACACTGCGTCAACTCCCCGAGCGGCGGGTGATGGACGGATCCCCATCCCTCGGCGTCCGACGGCGCCTCGAAACCGCATCGTCGGCAGCGGTGGATTTCACTACCCCCCATGATGTATGGTACCGCGTTTATACACATAAATCCATGCTCTCGAACGGGGGTAGTGTTCAGATAAGCTGATTCCATGCGAAGGCGAATGATTGAAGCCAATCGTTGGCAGTTTCTGCTTTGGCGTTGCTGAAGCAGTTTGAGAAACTGATAGTTCGTCGTTTTATTTCTCGAAAGACACGTTCAACATTGTTCCGATTTCCATGCTTTTCATATCTGAAATCGAGACTATGACGACGACAAGCGTCTTTCAGCGAGTGTGAGCCGTCGATGAGAAACACAGCGTCTTCTACGTCGTGTTTCTCACGAAGCTCGGCAAAGAATGCGTGAGCGATTACCCTGTTTGTCGTCGGTTCAAGCTTTGTATAGAGTAAATCGTTTGTTTCAGGATCGACAGCAGCATACAGCCAATACTGCTCGTCGTTGAGTCGGATCACAGTCTCATCAACCGCAACGTGATCCGGATTTTGTCCTGATCTCGGCTGTAACTCAGCTTTGTGAACCCAGTTATGTACGGTGGATCGAGCGCGTTCGACACCAAATATCTCAAGGATAGAAACAGTATTCGAAAGTGATAGTCCAGCAAGATGGAGCTGAATACTGAGCTTCATCAGCAATCGTGGTGTCGCTTCTCGTTCAACAAACTCTAAGTCAATCTCGTCCAAATAGCCGTTGAGGCGGGCGTTTTTCGACATAGACACTCAAAAAAACGTACCGCCTCACTCTTCATCCTTATCTGAACACCGCCCGAACGGGAGAACGAACCCCCTTTGTGCCCCGTCGGCGAACGGTCACCATGGAGCTGTTGTACGAATCGCTGCACGAGGCCCCGATCATCGACAAGGACGGCTACGAGTACATGGTTCACCCGATCAGCAACGGCGTCCCGGTGCTCGATCCGGGGCTGTTGCGCGAGGTCGTCGTCGAGGTGATGCGCGCGGCGGATCTCGACGTCGACAAGATCGTCGCCCCCGAGGCCATGGGGATCCACCTGGCGACCGCGCTCTCGTTGCAGACCGACATCCCCCTCGTCGTCATCCGGAAGCGCTCCTACGGGCTGGAGAACGAAGTGTCGCTCCACAAGACGACCGGCTACTCCGAATCGGAGATGTACATCAACGACATCGAGCCGGACGATCGGGTGCTCATCGTCGACGACCTGCTCTCGACCGGTGGGACGCTCGCCGCGATCTGCGACGCGCTCGACGATATTGGGGCCGACATCGCGGACATCGTCGTCGTCATTCGGAAGGTCGGCGAGTCGGCACTCGACGACACCGACCACGAGGCCACGAGCCTCGTCGACATCACCGTCGAGGACGGCGAAGTCACGATTTATTGAACATGTTTGTGCATAATTCTGTTTTTTATTTCGAGTATATAAGCTCATTCACGCAAGCATTATGTGTGGGGGATCGCACATGCCGAGCATAGATGTCAACAGATACGGACGGGCGGATTCAGCTCGAATACGGGCTGGAGGATAAGCCACCGCTGTCGAAATCGATCCTGCTGGGGTTACAGCACGTCGCGGTGATGATTGTCCCGGCGACTGCGGTCGCGTTCATCGTCGCCGGGTCGGTCGGGCTCGGGGCGGGCGACACCGCCTACCTCGTGCAGATGGTCCTGCTCTTCTCGGGGCTCGCGACAATCGTACAGTCGTACACGATCGGTCCGGTCGGGGCGAAACTGCCGATCGTGATGGGATCGAGCTTCACCTTCGTCGGGGCGGCGTCGAGTATCGGCGCGAGCGCGGGGCTGGCGGCGGTGTTCGGCGCGATCCTCGTCACCGGCTTCGTCGTCGAGGGGCTCATCGGCTGGCAGTTCAAACGGGTCAAGCCGTTCTTCCCGCCGCTCGTCACCGGTCTCGTGGTCGTCATCATCGGGCTGTATCTCATCCCCGTCGCGATGGATTACGCTGCCGGCGGCGTCGGCGCGGCCGACTACGGCGCGATGTACAACATCGGTTTGGCGTCGCTCGTGCTCGGCGTCGCCGTCGCACTCAACCTGTTCACTCGCGGCGTCACCCGACTGCTCAGCGTACTCGTCGCCATCGTCGTCGGCTACGTCGCCGCCCTGGGCATGGGTCTCGTCGACTTTTCGAGCGTCGCCGAGGCGGCTTGGCTCTCCGTGCCCGCCCCTGGCCGGTTCGGCTTCGAGTTCGATCCGGTCGCGATCGTCACGTTCGCCTTCCTGTTTCTCGTCTCCGCGATGGAGACCGTCGGCGACATGTCCGGCGTCACCGCCGCCGAGGGGCGAAACCCCACCCACGAGGAGTTCCGCGGCGGCCTCTTCACCGACGGCCTCGGCAGCTCCGTCGGCGCGCTCTTCGCCGCCTTCCCGATCACCTCATTCTCCCAAAACGTCGGTATCGTGAGCTTCACCGGCGTGATGAGCCGCTACGTCGTCGGAATCGGCGGCGTCATTCTCGCGGCGCTGGGGCTCAGCCCCAAGATCGGCGCGGTCGTCACGACGATCCCGAGCGCCGTCTTCGGCGGGGCCGTGTTGCTCATGGCCGGGATGGTCGCCGCGAGCGGGGCCCGATTGGTGATGCTCCATACCGACCTCAACCGCCGGAACATGGTCATCATGGCCGTCGCCTTGGGGCTCGGCCTCGGTGTCTCCACCCGCCCCGACGCGCTCTCCGGGCTCCCCCAAGCCGCTGAGACGTTCTTCGGCCAGCCCGTCATCGTGACGGCGCTGTCGGCGCTCCTGTTGAACACGTTCGTCCCCGGGCGACAGAGCCCGCTGTTCGATCGACACCCCGAGGACGCCCCGGGGGCGCTCGAAACGCCGACCGACGACTGAGGCCTTTTTACTTCTCCGCGCGTACGGTTCGCCGGCCAATGACGAGCGCTCCTCCCGAGTCGGTGTAGGCAGCCGGCGGTGACGAGCCCTATGAGTGCAGAGGCCCCTATTTTTGACGGTAGAAAGCGTCTCTAAGGGCATCTGGGTGTGGCCACGGTAGACATAGGCCCCAGTCAGGTCTCCCCACGATCAGGCAGACACGGATTTAAGAACGTTGCCGAGCAATCACACAGTATGGCCGCTGAAATCTCCGACCGCGTTCGAGAAATCGCCGAGACTCGGGGCCTCCCGGAGTCTGAAGTGTTCGAACAGGCACTCGAACGCGGTCTCGAAGACCTGTGGGAGGACCTCGTGCTCGCACAGTACCTCGATGACGAACTCGACCGCGAGGAAGCCATCGAACACGTCGGCCGGACGAAAGTCGAGCGGGCGGAACGAGAGCGTGAGGTCGTCGAGGAGGACGTCGACTGGGGCCTGAACGCGTGACGCTCGCGGCCGTTTCTGACGCCGGACCGCTCATTCATCTCGCCGAAATCGATTCGCTCGAACTGCTCTCGGCGTTTGACACGCTCATCGTTCCAGAGGTGGTTTACAAGGAAATCGAGGCCGGTGGTGTTCCGGACGGGCTGGCCGCCCTCTCGTACGAACTCGTCGAGGCCGACGAAAGCCGAATCGGAGCGGAAGAACTGGATGCCGGGGAACGCGCTGCAATTGCGGTCGCAAAAGAGCGGGGAGTCGTTCTCCTGACCGACGACCTCGCAGCCCGAGAGGCAGCATCTGACGCGGGCGTCGACGTACACGGTTCCATCGGCGTCATCGCTCTCGGGTACGGCCGCGGATTGCTCGACAGAGACGAAGCGGCGTCCCATATGCGGGCACTCCAGCGTGAGACAAGCCTCTTCGTGACCGACGCGGTCGTTGAGCGCGGCATCCAGATGCTGGACGAGCTATAACGGAACGAGAAGGCCCGATAGACGCTATAAGCACATCCACTATGGATAGATTGTGAGTCGTGAGTGCCGAGGCCAGCTTTCGGTCCGTGTAGCTTCGTGAAACAACAACGCGCGCGGCCCGATATCGCTCGACGAAGCCGATCGCGCCCGAGCGAGGGTGGGCGCCCGCTCCAGCATTGCAGACGCGGATTCCTGGCGGCGGTTTCGGTCCCGGAGTCGACGCTGGAAGTGTGCATCGACCTACTGGAACCCGGCGATTCTGTGGCCTCGGACGGATGATTTATTCATTCTCGCCCCAATGAAACGTGATGGCAGATCAAGACCCGAGCCGGCGGCGAGCAGTCGGACGACGGGCCGTCTTGGCCGGCGGTGCAGCGACCGTAACTGCACTGAGTGGCTGCGCTGGCCTGACGGGATCAACTGGCGGCGATACTCTCCGTGTGTCGGCGTGGAGCGGCACCAACGAGACGGTCTTCAAGGAGGTAATCAAGCCTCGGTACGAGGACCGGACCGGTAACACCCTCGAAGTGATCGGGAACTGGCAAGGTATACTCTCGAAGATACGCCAGTCGCCCGAAGATGACCCGCCGTTCGACGTCACCGTGGGTGTCGGGCGGACGAACTACCTCGGCGGGCAAGATGACCTCTGGGAGCCCGTCGAGTACGACAACCTCTCGAACGCCGGGGCGATCAAGCCACGGCTCCGGTCGTACCAGATGTCCGAGACTGGCGTTCCAGTCGCGTACGGGGTCCACGCGTACGTCTACAACGAGGACACCGCCTCCTGGACGCCGGAGTCCTGGGCCGACGTCCAATCGTCCCAGGCCGAGAACCTCGCGTTGCCGAGTGACTTCTGGCTCAAACTGTTCATGATGTCGGCGCTGCTGCGCAACGACGAGCCGCTGGCCGACGAAGTGTACGACCGGAAATATATGGACTCCCTCTTCGAGACCCTTGAGGAGCTGCCGGTCGCGACGTTCTACCAGGGCACCCAGCAGCTCTGGACGGCGCTTGGCCAGGGCCTCGCCGACGTCGGCCACTACTTTTTAGCCTACGGGCTGAAGCGAGCACAGACGACCGACGAGTATCCCATCGGCGTCACGGTACCCGAACCGACCACCGGCTACATCGACTACTACCAGATCGTCCGCGGGACCGACCGGAAGCCGATGGCCGAGGAGTTCATCGACTTCCTGCTCGACCCGGAGATACAGTCGGCCTACGCCGCGGAGTTCAGCCTCGGATTCTCCAACGAGGAGACGGAGTATCCCGACCAGACAGCCGAGAAGCTCCCGATAACGGACGAGGAACTCAACCAGGTGGCGTTCCAGAACTTCGCCCGTGTCGCCGAGTTTTCCGGTGAGATGAGCGACCGGTTCCGGACGTTCGTACAGGACAACTAAGATGATGCTCGAACTCGAGGGGCTCAGCGTCAGTTACGGCGACCTCACCGCCGTCGAAAACGTCTCTCTCTGCATCGAGGAGGGCGAGCTGTTCTGCCTGCTCGGCCCGAGTGGCTCCGGGAAGTCGACCGTGTTGCGGACCATTGCCGGGTTCGAACGCCCGGGTTGCGGCCGCATCACGCTCGGCGACACCGACGTGACAGAGCATCCCCCGTACGACCGGGCATGCTCGATGGTGTTCCAAGACTGGGCGCTGTTCCCGCAGAAGACTGTCCTCGAGAACGTCGCGTTCGGCCAAAAGATGGCCGGAATTGGCCGGGCGGAGCGCCACGAGCAGGCGCGCGAGACGCTCGAACTTGTGGAGATGAGTGAGTACGCCGACAGTACGCCCGGACAGCTCTCAGGGGGACAGAAACAGCGGGTGGCGCTGGCCCGTTCGCTTGCTGTCGACCCGGATCTGCTGTTGCTCGATGAGCCGTTATCGAACCTCGACCGGCTCCTGCGCGAGACGATGCAACTGGAACTGAAACAGATCCACGAGCGGATCGGGACCGCGATGCTCTACGTCACCCACGATCAGGAAGAGGCGTTCACCCTGGCCGACCGGATGGGCGTGATGAGTGACGGTGAACTCGTGCAAGTCGGTGTCCCCGAGAACGTATATCAGGACCCGACTGACCGGTTCGTCGAGTCGTTTCTCGGGACCACAAAGTTCGTCGAGTGTGAGGTTGCGGCGGCCGGCGACCACCCGCTTTTGGAGACACCGCTCGGCGTCTCGTTTCGTGCTCCCATCGACGCGTCGGTAAGGGTAGGCGACTCGATCAGCGTCTCGCTGCGGCCCGAGCGCCTGGCCGTCGGGAGCGACCCCGAAGCGCTGGCGGGTGTGAATCCCCGTGTCGGTGACGGCGGGAGTGGAGCAGTACGCGTGACAGGAAGCGTAGCCGAGACCGTCCATCGTGGCTCGCACGTCCGGGTTCGACTCTCGGTCGGAGACGCGACGCTGTTCGTCGAGCGACCGGTCAGAGCCGCGAGGACGCTGTCAGTCGGCGACGAGTTCGTCGTCGAGTTCGAGCCGAGCGAAGCGGTCTACTTCGATAGCACGGGGGAGCGGTGTCGCTGAGCGTGCCAGGGTCCTGGCGTGGCCGCCTCTCAGCGGTCCCCTCACGCTGGCGCGCGGTCGCCCTACTGGTCCCGTTACTGGTACTCGACGTCAGCGTGTTTCTGGTGCCGATGGGGTACCTGATCCGTCTCAGCCTCGCAGAGCGAGCCACCGGCGGGGCCTTCGCCGAGGGAACGTGGTCGGTCGAAGGCTACCGCTACCTCCTGGAAACCCCGCTCGTTTACGAGATCTTCAGGTTCACCATCCTGTTCGGCGTCCTGGTTACGGTGCTCGCCGTCGCTATCGCCGTCGTCTATGCCTACGCAACGTGGCGAGCCACCGGCCCCGCTCGGACGCTCCTGCTCGGTGGGGCCGTCCTCTCGCTGTTCACGACCATCGTCGTGAAGCTGTTCGCGGTGGTACTCGTCTTTTCGCCACGCGGCGTGCTCAACGAGCTGCTCACAGCGGGGCCACTCGCCGAGCCGCTGTTGCTCATCGATAACCTCCCGGGCGCCGTCATTGGGCAGCTCTACATCGTTATCCCGTACGCTATCCTCTCGGTGTACGCGGTGCTCTCGACGCTGGACGAGCGACTCGTCGAGGCTGCCCTAGACCTCGGTGCCGACCGCTTTGCAGTGTTCCGCGAGGTGGTTATTCCACACGTTCGGCCCGGTATCACCGTTGCGGCCATCATCAGTTTCACGTGGTCGGTCGGGGCGTACCCTGGTCCGTTCCTGCTCGGCTCAGGCAGCGAGCAGACGACCGCCATCCTCATCTCACAGCTGTTGCTGACGGAGTTCGACTGGCCGCCCGCTGCCGCGCTCGCGGTTGTCACCGTCGCGGTGGTGCTGACGACGCTCATGGCCAGTCTCTGGCGATTCGACGCGGGTGATCTGCTTGGCTGAGTCGTCCGGATTGGCACGCGTCCGATCCCTAGGCTTTCAGGCGCTCGTCGCCCTGCTGTTTGCATTCCTCGTCGCGCCACTGGCAATCGTAGTCGTTACCGCGTTCGACGCCTCGGTAACCATGGCCGTCCCCCCGGAATCACTCTCTTTGCGGTGGTTCGCAGCGCTGCTGGACTCGCCGATCTGGCTCCGGTCGCTGGTGAACAGCGTGCTCGTCGCGTCCGGGACAATGTTCGTCTCGCTCCTCGTCGGCGTGCCCGCTGCCCTCGCAGTCCGGCAGTACACCGGCCGGACACAGACGGTGGTGGTCGGGGTGGTCGTGCTCCCACTACTGGTCCCCGGCGTGATCATCGGCGTAACGCTGCTTACATTCTTCAGCCGCTTTGGACTCCAGCAGAGCTATGCGGCGCTGGTTCTCGCCCACTCGCTGTGGGCCGTGCCATTGACCTTCTCGGTCGCGCAGTCGGCGTTCGCACGCTTCGACTGGCGGCTCCACGAGGCCGCAATGGACCTCGGGGCCTCCCGGTTCCAAGCGTTCCGTTCCGTCGTCGTTCCGGAGGTTCGTGCGGGCCTGCTGGTGGCCGCCCTGGTCGCGTTCATCGTCAGCCTCCAGGAGTTCGTGATGGCGCTGTTCCTCTCGGGGCCAGATACGCGGACCGTCCCGGTCCAGGCCTGGAACTCGCTCCGGCAGAGCCTCGACCCGCTCGTCAGCGTCGTCTCGACTGTCCTCCTGCTGGCGGTGGTGTTGCTCGTCTTGTTGTCGGCCGCCTTCGCCGGGCTCGATCGCCTCGCGACCGACACCTAACGGCGATGTGGACTCCTGGCCGACGACCCCGCTGCCCGAGAACAGCAGCCGACGCAGGCATCGAGGCACACGGCCCGATCGGCGTCGTCGTGCCCGGGCACGGTAGACGTGTCCTCCTCCTCGCGGTAGCCGGCGAGGCTTCCCACGGCACCGCACCGCTGGGTTGGGATGTTTGCTGGTTTAGGAGCTGTCGGCATGACGGGCCGATGGCGGGGCCACACCGCCGGTACTCCTCTCCCGGCTGGGGACTCGGAGGTATCTTGACGGAGACACCACAGCGGTTCGGGAGGGTGTCTCGAACGTTCTGGGCCTCGGAGTCCCGATATTGTGCATTTGAGTGGGCGGTCTGACCGCTTCGGTGTACGTCATGGTACCTAACGATTCTACGTACCTATCCGTATTGCTGTTGAACAAGGTTCGTGTCGGCGTTGTCCGATTCACGCTCGTCGTGAACAACGGGATTCTCCCCTTGAACAAAGATAGCCTGGCCTACGATGGCACACTACGCTACGATCGGCGACACGCTGGAGCAAACCGTCGCACGCTACCCCGATGCCGACGCGATCGTCTCCCCTCGAAAGGAGCAGCGATGGACCTATCGGGAGTTCAACGACCGGGTCAATCGGTTGGCAAACTCGCTACTCGAGTTGGGAGTCGAGAAGGGCGACCGTGTCGCGACGGTGCTGCACAACGGCTCTGAGATGACCCTCTCCGTGTACGCCTGCGCGAAGATCGGCGCCGTCTTCACGCCGCTGAACTTCCGGCTCCCGGCCGACGAGATCGAGTACATCGTCAACGACGCTGAGGCGACGACGATCTCGCGGCCGACGATCTGGAGGCGTACTTCGTCGAGAGCGACGCCGTCGCCGAGTTCAAGCGGCCGCGGAAGTACTACTTCGTCGACGAGCTACCGAAGAACCCGATCGGCAGGGTTCAGAAGTTCAAACTACGCGAGGGAGACGCCGGGATCGACCCGGACGTCGAGACGGTCTGAGCGAGGCGGCGGTTCGGGCTCTAGTCGTTGCCCGGCGGATCGCCGTTTCGGGTGTCGTCGCCTTGACCGCCGCCCTGACCGCTACCGTTCTCTCGACTGTGTCCGCCGTTTCCTCCGTTGGCTCCACCCGACTCGTCGCCGCCCGTTTCACCTTCCGTGACCGGCGGGGCGGCCACGTGGAACGGACACCCGTCGCTGCTGATCTCTGAGACCGTTACCCGGGTGCTCACGCCGTTCGCCGAGACGACCACCGTCACCTCGCTCGCTTCGTGCCGAACCGGAACCGTGACGCGCTCGCTCCCGTGGGGAGCGATCGTCATCGCGTACGGTCGATTGTTGACGATCGCGCCGTTCACCGTGAGTTCTCGGACGGTGAGTTCGGCTCCGAGACGGTTCGTGATCTCGACGCTGATCGGCGTGACGCGGTTCGCCTGACCGCCGTTTTCGTTCCCGGATGGATCGCCATTGTCGCCGCCGCTCACCCCCCGACCCGCGTGGTTCGGGAGGTGACACGCTTGTACGCCGACCGCCGCTCGGTCGTCGCCGACGACGGTGATCGAGGCGTCTCTGTCCACTCCCGCCGCGCTAAAGCCGCCGCTCGCGACGAGCGCCAGCACCAGCGCGAACGCGAACGCGCCTGCGGTGATTCGTCTGTACATCACCCGTTGGTCACCTCCAGTCGGTCGCCGATCCGTCCGCGTACCGTCCGCGTCTCGACCGCGTGGACGACGGCCGTGATCACGAAGAGCGAGAGGACGATGCCGGCGATCGTGCTGCCGGAGCCGCCGCCGTGCGGTGCGATCTCGAGCCAATGTGCGGCGATCACCGCGGTCACCGCGACCGAGAGGCCGAGATACCACCGGTGCCACGGCACGTCCGTTCCGGGCGCGCGTTCGAGATATCGGTGGGCGTAACGGGTCGCCGCCGCGAACTCGATTCGGTTCGCCTCGCGGTCGTACGTCACCATGCCGGCGTCGTCGAGTTTCGGCAGGTGTGTCTGTCGAAGCGCGTTGTAGACGCGCTTGCGTTCGGCGGCGGTGATCTCCGCCCGAGTCGTCCCCGTCTCCCGGGCCGCGACGTGCTCTACGAGCTCTCCGAGTTCGAACGGGCCGTCCCCGCCGTTCCGCCGGAGATACTGGATGAGCCACTGGCGACGCCGGTTGCGCAACACGTCGAAGACGTCGTGGCGCGAGGGTCTCTCCGGCGTTCCGGCTGGCGCTCCGGTCCTTCCGCCCCGTTTCGAACGTGTCGTCGAATCCATGATCATCACTGTCGTCCGTCGGCTCCTGCGACGTCGATATCACGACGCACGACCGCTGTGGGTAAAGGTAATCACAGCCTGTGTCGGTGTCGGTGCGTCTAGGAACTCGATAACTACCTCGCGCCATCCGTGCAGCTCCGCGATGGTGGAAAAACGAAGGCGTCCGTCCCCGATCGCCGATCGTCGTCGGTGCCGATCAGAGATCGTCTTCGGTGAACTCGTCGTGGCTGCCCGCCCGCACGACGATCTCACCGCTGAGGTCCGTCTCGTCGGGATCGACGTCGCCCACGTTCACGAGGATGGTGACGTAGGCGCTGCTCCCGGATTTGAGATCTGCCGACCACTTCGCGTCGTCGGTGAACAGGATGCTTCCGTCGCGGTCCTTGCTCGCGGCCGTCGCGAGCTCCTCTCTGGTTTCCGAGGAGGGCGCGTTGTCGTCGTCGGTGACCGCGATCATGTAGATTGTCGTGTCGCCGGGGAGGCTGTCGTGATCCTCGTCCGGCACGTAGGTCAGCTCGACCGCCCGGTCCTCGCCCGATTGGTTCAGCAGTTTGAACGCGTGCTCGTCTTTGATGGGCGTCTGCGTGTCGATCGCGATCTGATCGACCGTCGGCACATTGGAACTGCCGTCGAGGAGCCAGTGGAGGTCCTCGACGTCACCCAGGCCGCCGACCTGGTAGGTAGAGTTTGGGTTGACGCCGTCGCCGGCGTCGTCGAGGTTGAAGTTGATCGCGAGCTGGCCGTCGCTGGTGCCGGTGACGAGATCGGTGGTGCCGGCTTCGAGGCCGATGAGGCCGTTCTCGTCGGCGACGACGTCGATGTTTGCTTCGCGTCCATCCGCCTGCATGGCGGTGAACGCGCCGGTGCCGACGGAGGCGGCCGCGCCGGATGCGAGCGCCCCCATGCCGATTACGAATTTGCGTCGTTGCATAGTGGTAGTACCTTTGATGCGTTCCCACCCCCTGTACCGCGCCGAGAGGGGAACGCCGCACTCTGCTCTATGACCGTATCCACCCTCGTATTGAGCCGTCTGAACGCCGACAACGACTGACTGTGCGTGCGGTAACGACCCGTTGTCGTGTCCCATCGTCTGCGGAGTCCGCTCGGTAGCGATCCGAACGCGCGGAACATCGGTGGGATCGGTGCCGGTTCAGTTCGGGCCGAACTCGTCGTGGCTGCCGGCGCGAACGCTGATCTCACGCTAAAAATATTGGTTCTCTGTCAGGAATCGTCGTTCGTCTCATCAGGCACCCGCCAGATTCCAGCGATCGACACCCTGGTACCGTCGATTTCGATCTCGCGGGTGCTGGCGGACGTCCCGATCCGACTCTCGAGGGCGGCCCGTTGTGGCGTCTGCTCGGCCGGGAACACGGCGGTGATCGTTCCGACACCCTCTTCGGGATCGAGTGTGAGCGAACTCACGAGCCCGTCGGCGTCTCCGAAGACATCTTGCGTGTCGACCAGTTCGCGATCGGTCTCCTGCTCGGTGGCCTGCTCCGGGTCGACGCCCCAGACACCCAGCGTGACGTTGCCCTGGCCTGCCTCCGTGAGGGCCCAGCCCCCATCGTCGGTATCGTTCAGGCGTTCGGCGTCACCGGCGATCGCGCCGAGAGCCGCGCCGATGTCGGCGCCGTCATCGAGCCGCGTCACGAGAACGCCATCGCGGACGGCGAACGCCAGCTCTTCCGTCCCCAGGAATCCATCGTCAGTCCCCTCGTAGATGTCGAACTCTTCCTGTTCGCCGGCGGGTTCGAACTCGCCGGCGGCAGCCACGACGGTTCGAGCGTCGAACTCACCACGGAAGATGCCGACCCCGTCGACGAGGAGCATCGAATCGATCCGTACGGTCCCGCTCACGTCCGAATCCGTTTCGGATGTTTGCTCCGACTTCGTGTCGTTGGGAGCGACCTCCTCGTCAAGTCCACCGAGAAGGAGATCGCCGAACCCGTAGGGTACGAGTCCGAATCCGATGCCGAGCGCTCCGAGCACGAGGCCGGCCGACGGGTACGCGATCAGCGGATCGGCGTCGAGGGGCGGCGTATCCGGATCGATGTCGACATCGAACGCATCGGGCAACTCCTCGGCGTAGGGGAGTTCCTCTTCTCCGTTGAATCCACGGAGCCACTCAGCGTTACTATGAACGAAAAAGACACCATCGTCGTCGTTGGCCCCATCGCGTGGCAACGATTCGGCGTAGTCCGGTACCGCGCCGTCATCGAGAACGCCGGTGCAACCGGCGACCGTCGCTACCGGAAGTGCGGTCAACGTCTTCAACAGGTCGCGTCTCTGGGGGACCATTGTCGCTGTATTCGCCGACGATGTATACAAGCAATCTGGCCGAATACGACCGGGTCGCGTTTGAGCGCGCTGAGGCGGGCGATTTCGACCGAAACGTTGGCACGTTCCGCATTCGAAGTTGCTTCTGCCGGGGCGATCGATCAGATCTCCCCGGTACTCGGTCGACTCGCCGTTCGATCCCGCGCTCTCGAAAAAAGGTGCTGCGTTAGTTCGCGCTGATCGCGAGGCTTCCGTCGATCGCGTCGCCAATGGAGCCACCGAAGGCGTTCACGATGAACGAGACGCCGACCGAGTCTCCTGGCTCCATCCCGAACGTCACGTCGCCGTCGATCGGACTGGTCGCGATGCCGATTCGCTGGCCACTACCGCCGATCGAACGCTGGAGCTCGAAGGCGTATTCTGTCTGCGAACCGCTCTCGATGTCGTCGTTCAGCTCGAAGTCGACGGTGACGTCTCGCGTTTGCCCCGACTGGTTCACGATGGCGAACGCCGATTCGAGGCCAGCCTGCCCGTCGCTCATGTCAGCCGGGTTGTCGTCGGTGACGAGCGTGAACTTCCCGTCGGTGAGGTCGCCCACGCCGTCGACGAACGCGCCGAACTGATACACCGAGTCGACGTTCACACCGCCGTTCTCCTCGTCGATAGCGATCGTTAGCGCGCCACCGTTGGTCATCACGCCCGCAATCGACGCGTTCGGAACCAAACCGAGCAAGCCGGCGCTGTCGTCGACGACCGAGATGCTCGACTCCCGCTCGAACTCGTTCGCGGTGAACGCCCCCGTACCGAGAACGCCGGCGCTGCCGATCAGCCCGCCGAGCCCGAGCACGATGTCGCGTCTGTTCATGAGTGGTCCGTTGCTCCGTTACGCGTCCGCGTTGGTGAAGTCGTCGTGGCTTCCGGCGCGGACGGTGATCTGCCCGCCGAGATCGGTGCCCGGGTCGGCGTCACCGACGTTGACGATGATCGTCACGTAGAAGCTGTTGCCGGCTCCGATCGGGTCCGAGTACTGCTGGTCGGCGTAGATAATGCTCGCAGATTTGGGGTTCTCCCCGGTCACGTCGCCGACGGCCAGGCCCTCCTCTTGGGACGACGTTCCCGATCCCTCGGGGTAGAACGCGACCAGGTAGACCTGCGCGTCATCCGGGAACTCCTCGTTCGCCTCGTAGGCGACCTCGATCTGCTGTTCGGCCCCCGACTGGTTCATGACCATGAACGCGTGCTCGTCTATGATGGGCGTCTGCGTGTCGATGGCCACGCTTTCGACGTTCGGGCTCGCGGTCGGATCGCCCGGAAGGTACTGGAGATTCCCCGTGTCGAACCCGCCGAGTCCACCGACCTGGTAGGTGGAGTTCGGGTTGACGCCGTCGCCGGCGTCGTCGAGGTTGAAGTTGATCGCGAGCTGGCCGTCGCTGGTGCCGGTGACGAGATCGGTGTCACCGGCCTTGAGGCCGATAAGCGCGCTTTCGTCGTTGACGACGTTGATGTTTGCTTCGCGTCCGTCCGCCTGCATGGCGGTGAACGCGCCGGTACCGACGGAGGCGGCCGCGCCGGATGCGAGCGCCCCCATGCCGATTACGAATTTGCGTCGTTGCATTGTTGTACTCCGTTGGGTGCGTTCCCACCCCCTGTACCGCGCCGCGAGAGGGGAACGCCGCACTCTGCTCTATGACCGTATCCACCCTCGTATTGAGCCGTCTGAACGCCGACAACGACTGGTTGCTCGCGAACAACGACTGGTTGCTCGCGAACAACGGGTCGCTTTCGTGAGCGTACGGACACCCTGTCTATGTGGTGTGCCGTCCATCGTGATTCCGACGTGATTTCGGCGAACCCCGTCCCGCTCTGCCTCGATTTGCGAATTCGGTCGAGCGACAACGATCGGTTGTCTCCAACGCCGATTCGGCTACGCTGTCAATACTAATACCCCTCTGATGAGGACGGGTGATCGTATGATCGAGGCCGTCGAGACCGTCGTCGAATCCGTCGACAGCACGTCGGACGCTCACGTCTCCCCCGCGCTCACTGAAGACGAACTGTTCGACGTGCTCTCGAACCGGCGGCGGCGGTACGCGATACACTTCCTCAAACGCGAGGACGCGCCGGTCGGGATCGGGACGCTCGCCGAGCAGATCGCCGCCTGGGAGAACGAGATCGAGCTCCACGCCGTCTCCTGTGCGCAACGAAAACGCGTGTACACGGCGCTCCAACAGATCCACCTGCCACAGATGGCCGAGGCGGGCGTGATCGAGTTCGACGATCGGAGCGGGGTCGTCGAACCGACGATCGCCATGGGGGCGATGGATATCTACGTCGACCTCGTCGAAGGGCGGGACATCCCGTGGAGCGGATACTACCTCGGCCTTTCGGTGGTCGGGCTCGCCGTCATGACGGCGGCCTGGATCGGGCTGTGGCCGCTGTCGACGCTGCCGGACATCGCCTTGGGGATATTCATGTTCGTGACCGTCGCGGTGTTCGCGGCCGCACACCACTACCACATGACGAGACAGCGACTCGGTCGGACCGAAAAGCCCGCAGAGATCCACTATCTGGCGTCGGATTCGGATTCCGATTCGGACGCACCGACCGCGGGTAATCGGTGATTACCCAAGGATTCGCGGGTCCTTTGAGGCCACACGAGCAATGAATCTACGATCCGCGGCCGTCTACACCGTCGAGTTGGGGCTCCTCCTGTCGGTCGCCGCGATTCTCGTCGGGCAGTTCTACGGAACGCCGGTGTTGCTCTCATTCGTCGAAACCGGGAGCATGGCGCCGACGATGGAGGCTGGCGACGGGTTCGTCGCGATCCCGGCCGCGGTCGCCGGCCCGGTCGAGCGCGGCGACGTCGTCACGTTCGAGGCACGGAACCTCCACGGCGGCGGGCTCACGACCCACCGCGTCGTCGGCGAGACCAACCAGGGATACGTCACGCAGGGCGACGCCAACACCGTAACCGACCAAGCGGACACGGAGCCGCCAGTCTCCGACGGCCAGATCAAGGCGAAGGCGCTCCGGGTCGACGGCGATGTCGTCGTGATCCCCCATCTCGGGACCGCGGTGATGGGGCTACAGGACGGGCTCGGACGGGCGCAACAGGGGCTCGCCGCCACGCTCGGGACCAGCGCGCTTCTCGGGACGCAGGGGCTGTCGTATCTGCTCTTCGGGTTCGGAACCCTCGTCTACGCGATCGGGCTGTTCGAGGAGCGCTCGGGTCGGCCGCGGGGTGACCGGTCGCGGTCGCGCTCCCGACCGCACGTCTACGACGGCCGAACGATCCTCCTCGCCTCGATTCTGTTCATCGCCACGGTGTCGATGGGGACGATGGGGGCCATGTCCGGGACCGAACGGATCGATATCGTCAGCGCGAGCTTCGATTCCGAGCGGCCGACGGTCATCCCGGCCGGCGAACAACGACAATGGAACGACACGTTCTACAACGGCGGCGTCATCCCGGTCGTCACCACGCTCGAACCGACCAGCGGCGGGATCGAAACCGGCCCGCCAGATCACGTGCGGCTCTCGCGCGGCGAGTCAGCGAATGTGACGGTGACGGTCACGGCCCCGCCGGAGACGGGTGCGTACGTCCGGTCGTACGCCGAGTACCGGTACTTCGTGGTCCTCCCGCCGTCGGTCATCCTGTCCCTGCACGCGATCCACCCTTGGCTCGCGATGAGCGCGGTCACCGCCGTAATTTCGACCGTGTTCGTCGTCCCCGTTCTGTTCGTCACCGGGTTCGGACCGGTCCGAACCCGCGAGCGAAAACGCGAGTCCCCGACGGGCTGGTGGTGACGTTCCCGAGGTCTCCGGTCTGTGCCAGTCCTACTTCGACGCGTAACGATCCGCTGTCGACGAACAACTCGCGATTAGTTAACTGGATCTCCGTCGATAGGAGCCGTAGCCCCATGTCCAAAACGAGTCGCCAACCTGCCCTGCTCGTCCGCCATCGCCCCCTCACGGGGCGAATAGAGCGATGGTGATCGATCGACTACGATCGGGCGTCTCGCCGCGCGAGGAAGCCGAGACTCGGTCGATCGCTCGCCGCCGTCATCGCGCCGTCGTCCGTTGTCTCTCCCAGGCGGGACCGATGGCGTTCGACGAACTGGTCGATCGGGTCGCGATCCGCGAACGGGAGCTGGACGCCGTCCCGCCCGACCTGGATCACCACGCCACCGTGTACGCGTCGCTGTCTCTGACGCACGTTCCGGCGCTGATCGACGCCGGGGTGGTGGCCTACGACGCGGACACGCGCCGGATCGCACTCACCGATCGCGGTCACCGATTTCGAAATGCCGCCGCCACTCGAACCGAGCACGGCGTGTGGAACCGGGCGTTTCTGGCTCAGTCGTTCGTCTGGATCGTCGTCGTGCTCGCCGCGCGGCTCGACGTGGCGCCGCTCGCGGGGATACCGGCGCTTTGGCTGGTCGGCTGCTGCGTCGGTACCACCTTCGTCACCTCGATCGGATACGCGTGGTGGGCCCACCGTCCGACGGCCTGGACGTACCGTCGTCGATGATTCTCACCGCATTGGATAGTCATCGGTGTAAAACTGTATTTAATACGTGATTATCTTCGATTAGTACGTGTTTACCGCCTCGGAGTGTGCGTCTTTTGGCGTTCAGCTGCATCTCTCGAACGGCTGTCTCTCGGTGTACACGCCGTCGCAGAAAATGATATATTTCAATCATGTAGCTCGCGGCTAACTAATGGATACTGCTCACTACCCCCTCTTGGGGAACACGACGCATGACATACTCTCCGCTGTGGGGTGGCTCTCGTGGCGAGTAGGGCGGAACTACGCGACGGCCCGCGGGATGCGGACGCCGATCGACCGGAACGGGACGACCCGCTGGCGTTCACCGATCGCTCGGACGGGACGCGGACCCGCGAGCAGATCTTCGAGATCCTGAGCAACGAGCGCCGCCGATTGGTCCTCCGATACCTCAGAGCACACGCTGACAGCGGGACGATCGATTTTCGCGCGCTCGTCGACCAGGTCGCTGCGTGGGAGAACGACACGTCGCCCGATCGGCTCGATTCGGGCGACCGAAAGTGCGTGTACACGGCGTTGCGCCAGACGCACCTGCCGAAACTCGACAGGCTGGGCGTCGTCAAGTTCGATTCCCAGCGGGGATCGATCGAACTCTCCGGGGAGGTCGACGACGTGCTCCGCTACATGACGTTCGCCCCCGAGCGCGAGCGCTTCTGGAGCCGGCTGTACCTCCTGTTGGCGGGGCTGTGCGTCGCCGCGACGCTCCTGTTTTGGATCGGCGTTGGCCCGTTCGGCTCCGTTCCGGGCAGCGCCGTCGCGCTCGGCATCGCCGCCGCCTTCGGGCTCGCATCGCTCGCACATCTGTATCTGCCCAACGGAATCGACGCGTCTGGACACGAGTCGAACTGGCGCTGACGCTATCGCTCGACGCGACGGCACGCGCCAGCCGGACGACCCGTAGCGATCCGCAAACGATCGCGGCCGGTTCGCGTCCGACGACGGTCGGGAACGCAACCCTTAGGCGTATTCGTGGCCAATCGGGAGGTATGAGTGACGAAGGGCCAGACAGACACGAGTTCTCCGAGGGGCAGGGCTTCGGCGACCCCTACGAGGGGTTCGATCTCGACCCGCCGGAGCTCGACGTCGACCCCGGAATGGTCGACCCCGTCGACTCCCGCGTCGTCGCCGACACGCTCGATCGTCGACAGATCCCGGCCGACGCGGTCGATGCCGAGGAACTGCTCGACGTCGGCATCGAGTACATGCGAATCGAACGGCACGAGCAGGCGACCGACGCCCTCCAGCGCGTCGCCCAGTACGCGAGCGACGAGGGGATCGAACAGGAGGCGTGGGTCAACAAGGGGGCCGCACACGCCGAGCTCGAGGAGTTTCAGGAGGCCATCGACGCCTACCGCGAGGCGCTCAGAATCGACCGCAACTCCGAGCACGCCGCCTCTGCGGAGACGAACCTCGCGTACGCGCTCTGGAACGACGGCCGTGGCGAACAGGCGCTCGAACACGCCGAACGTGCCGTCGAACTCGACCCGCGCTTCCCGCAAGGGTGGTACAACCGGGGCTTTTTCCTGCTCGAACGGGGGCTCGCCGAGGACGCCGTCTCCTGTTTCGACAACGCGCTCCGCCTCGGCTACCGCAACGCCGACGTGCTCGAGGAGAAGGCCCGCGCGCTCGAGGAGCTCGGCGAGGACGAGCGCGCCGAGGAACTCGCCGACGAGGCCGAAGAACTGCGCGGTGCGGCCGAGAGCAAACTGGTCGACGCGCACGACGAATGACGTCGATGCTGCTCCGCGAGCGGTCGACCCCGGAGGGGCTGCTCGTCTCCGTCTGTGACGCCGACGTGCTCGGCGAAACCTTCGAGGACGGCGACGTCTCGTTGACCGTCGAGCCCGACTTTTACGACGGCGACGAGGCGACCTCAGACGAGGTCACGGCGAGCCTCGCCGAGGCGTCGGTCGCGAACCTCGTCGGTACGGAGGCGGTCGAGACGGCGATCGCCGCCGGCTTCGTCGACGAGGCAAACGTCCTCGAGTTCGAGGAGACGCTGCACGCGCAGTATCTCCGGATGTAGCGGCTACGTCGAGCTTTCGGCCCCGGTCCCGTCAAAACGGAACTCAAACCGCGCGCCGCCGGAGCCGCTTTCCGTCGCCCGAACCGACCAGCCGTGCGCGTCGGCGATCCGGCGGACAATCGAGAGGCCGAACCCGGTCCCGTCCTCGTGGTCCGTGTAGCCGATGTCGAATATCCGATCGCGAGCGTCCAGGTCGATTCCCGGGCCGTCGTCCTCGACAAAGAACCCCGCGCCGTCCGGCAGTGGTCCGAGTCGGACGGCCGGTTCGTCGTCCGCGTGGACGGCGGCGTTTCCGAACAGGTTCTCGAGGAGCTGTCGGAGTCGATCCGGATCGGCATCGAGTTCGAACTCCTCGATCTCGAACGTCGCGCCGATGGTGCCGAGATTCCGCCAGGCGTCCCCGGCGATCGCCTCGGCCGAGACTCGTTCCGTTTCGCCGACGGTCTGACCCTGTTTCGCGAGCGCGAGGAGGTCCTGGATGAGCGATTCCATGTCGTCCAGCGCGGCGGTAGCCGCGTCGAGGTGAGTCTCGGCGTCGGTACGGTCCTCGCGAGCGAGCTCCGTCCGGCCGCGGGCGACCGACAGTGGGTTTCGGAGGTCGTGGCTGACGACGGAGGTGAACTCCTCTAAGCGCTCGTTCTGTCGCCGGAGCAAGCGACGCTGTGTCCGGAGCACCTCCTCGCGGTCGGCGCGAACGAGCGCGGCCTCGGTCGCGGTGCCGAGCAACTCCGCGACGGTCTCGTCGAGGTCGTCGAACCGGCTCGGTTCCGTCGATCCAAAGTTCATCACGCCGGTTTCGCCCAAGGGGACGATGATCTCCGAGCGGATGACCGTCTCGGGGTTGTGTCTGCTGTCTTCCGTCGAGAGATCGTCGTACCGCTCGACGCGGCCGGACTCGAACGCGTCCCACGAGAGGCCCTCCCCCGGCCGATACGTCGGCGGCTCGTCGAACGCTTCGAGCGCCGGTTCGGTGACGGCGGCTGGGGCGAGCGCGTCCGCTCGCTCATCGTAAAGCCAGATCCCGGTGAGCGGGATCTGCAACACGTCGTTCGCGATCTCGACCGCGCGGTGGCTGACCTCGTCGGTCGTCGTCGCAGTCGAGAGGGCGGTCGTCGCCTCCTGAAGCGAGCTGATGAGATCGGCTTTCTGTCGATTCAAGGCGTCGAAACGACCGGTAACCGTACCGACGAGCGCGCCGCCGGTGACCGTGGTGGCGACCATGTACGCCGACTCGTGGAGCGGGTTGCCTTTGAGCGCCTGGTGGGCCGCGATGAGAAGCGAGATGCAGCCCAACACGAAGCCGCCGATGTAGCCCCACACGACCGTTGTGGTGAGAGCGGCGGTATCCAGCCGGCTTCGATACAGGAGCGGACCACCCCCGGCCACGGCGAGCGCCAGAAGCATCGGAACCCCACTGCCGAAGAACGATGCGGCGCTCGCGGCCGATTCGGACCAGAGGTGGTAGCCGTGGGTCGCGGCGAGGGTCGCGCCGAGCACGGTCAACGCGGTCGGCCCCACCCACCTCGGCACCGAGCTCGTCGCGTCCAACGGATCCATTGGTTCACGTATAGCGATCGAGTATATAAAGAACCGAATGATTTCCGTCGCCCTCTCGCGGCCGGACGCACGTGTACCCAATCGAAGGAATAACCAGTCTTCGGATCCAACAGCTGACAATGAGTACACAGGCCGACGCGCTCGATGTCGAGCGGATCCGTGGAGATTTTCCCATCCTTCAGCGGGAGTTCGACGGCACGCAACTGGTCTACCTCGACAACGCCGCGACGACGCAGACGCCCGAACCGGTCGTCGAGACGATCGTCGACTACTACCGCACGTACAACGCCAACGTCCACCGCGGGATCCACCAGCTGAGCCAGGAGGCCTCGATCGCCTACGAGGACGCCCACGACCGCGTCGCGGAGTTCATCGGCGCGTCGGGCGGCCGCGAGGAGATCGTCTTCACGAAGAACACCACTGAGTCGATGAACCTCGTTGCCTACGCGTGGGGGCTCGCGGAACTCGGTCCCGGCGACGAGGTCGTGTTGACGGAGATGGAACACCACGCCTCGCTCGTCACCTGGCAACAGATCGCGAAACGGACCGGCGCGACCTGCAAGTACGTCCCGATCACCGACGAGGGGCGACTCGACATGGACGCGGCCGCCGAGTTGATCACCGACGACACGAAGATGGTCTCGGTCGTCCACGTCTCGAACACGCTCGGAACGATCAACCCCGTCTCCGAGTTGGCCGATCTGGCCCACGATCACGACGCCCACATCTTCGTCGACGGCGCGCAGTCGGTGCCCAACCGCCCGGTCGATGTCGAGGCGATCGACGCGGACTTCCTCGCCTTCTCGGGGCATAAGATGGCTGGCCCGACGGGGATTGGCGTCCTCTACGGCAAGAAACACCTCCTCGAAACCATGGAGCCGTACCTCTACGGCGGCGAGATGATCCTGAAGGTCACGTTCGATGACGCGACGTGGAACGAACTCCCCTGGAAGTACGAGGCGGGGACGCCCCCCATCTGCCAGGGGATCGCGCTCGCGGCGGCCTGCGACTACCTCGACGATATCGGAATGGAGCGTATCGAGCGCCACGAGGCCGACCTCGCCGCCTACGCCCACGACCGCCTCACGGAACAGGACGACGTTGAGGTGTACGGCCCGCCGGGCGACGACCGCGGCGGCCTCGTCGCGTTCAACGTCGACGGCGTCCACGCCCACGACCTCTCGAGCATCCTCAACGACAGCGCCGTCGCGATCCGCGCCGGCGACCACTGCACGCAGCCGCTACACGACGTGCTCGGCACTGCGGCCTCCGCACGGGCCTCGTTTTACGTCTACAACACGAAGGCGGAGATCGACAAACTCGTCGCCGCGGTCGACGACGCGCGACAGCTGTTCGCCTGAGCGCCGTCGACGCCGTCACCGCGACCGGTGGGCTTTTGCGTTTCACTCCCCTCCGTATCGATAACGATGGGACTCGGATCTGATATGTACCGACAGCAGATCCTCGACCACTACAAGAACCCCCGAAACTACGGGGAACTCGAGGATGCGGATATCGAACACGTCGGGGAGAACCCGATGTGCGGCGACACGGTCAAGATGTTCATCCAGCTGGCCGACGACGGCGACACGATCGAGCACGTGAGCTTCGTCGGCGACGGCTGTGCGATCAGCCAGGCCTCCGCGAGCATGCTCTCGGGGGAGCTCCGCGGGCGGTCGATGGCGGACGTCGAAGCGATGGACCGAGACGACATCGTCGACATGCTCGGCGTCGAACTCAGCCCGATGCGGATCAAGTGCGCGGTGCTCGCCGAGAAGGTGGCCCAGGACGGGATCGCGATCCACAACGGCGAGATCGAGGTCGACGAGACGACGACGGAGTAGCGGCTCGTCGGTCTCCGACCGGTGTCGGGTGTTCCTCGAGTCGCCTCTCACTCATGAGCATCCGTTCATCGCTGCGATGGACTTTTTGTCTAATTTAATGGATATTTTGAATATTTATATATACAACAGAACATGTCAATATATCATACAAATTCCTGAGGTACGTGTGTTCGAATGGTATATCTCCATCTAAACTAATTGTGGCTGTGTGGCCGTAATTGGCCCCTCAATCCCAGTTATTCGTTGACACCATTATCGGTTTTTAAATATGCACTGCGCTCGAACCACACACCGACCGTTCTGTCTCCACAGATCTCTTTAAATATTTGTTTATTTATATATACTCAAAGTTAAATATTATTTATATTAATGAGCCAATCAAACGATCCGCACCTACCGATGCGTGACGGATTCAGCCGTGTTACAGTGATATGCCAACTCGACGTCGGTGGCCGATACCGGGTTCTATAGCTTTATCCCATCGCCCCCGAACCGTTCGAATGATGGTAACCGTCGACACCGATACGGTACGGTTGTCCGAGGAGCAGCGACTCGTCCAGCGAAGCGTCCAACAGATCTGTGACGACTTCGGCGCCGACTACTGGCGCGAGAAGGACGTCGAAGGAGAGTATCCACAGGAGTTCGTCGACGTGCTCTCCGAGGAGGGGTGGATGGGCGCGCTCGTCCCCGAGGAGTACGGCGGCGCGGCAATGACGACGAAGGAGGTCGTCGTCATGATGGACGAGATCGCGGCTTCGGGCGGCGGGTTCAGCGCGGCGCAGGCGATTCACGGCGGGATCTACAACACGCCGCCGATCGTCAACTACGGGAGCGAGGAGATGAAGTCCGAACTGCTCCCGAAGGTCGCCCGCGGTGAGGTATCGATCCAGTCCTTTGCGCTCACGGAACCGAACGCCGGCTCCGATTCGACCTCCATCGAGACGTTCGCCAAGAAAGACGGCGACGAGTACGTCCTCAACGGGCAGAAGATCTGGACCTCCCGCGTCGACGCGACCGACTACATCGTCGTCGTCGCGCGGACGACGCCGAAGTCCGAGGTCGAAAAGCGGACCCGCGGTATCTCGATGTTCCTCGTCGACAAGGAGGACGCCTTCGACCAGGGCGGCCTCGAAACGTCGGCGATCCCGAAGACGGCGAGCGGCTGTGTCCACTCCTACGAGATGTGGTTCAAGGACCTGCGGATCCCCGGGGGGAACCTGATCGGCGAGGAGGGTGAGGGGTTCTACCAGGTCCTCGACGGCCTCAACGAGGAGCGGCTCGTCATCGCCGCAGAGTGCGTGGGCCTGGGCGAGGCAGCCATCGAACGCGGCGTCGAGTACGCCACCGAGCGCGAGGTGTTCGGCGAGTCGATCGGCTCGAACCAGGCCGTCCAACACCCCCTCGCCGAGGCGTACGCGCACGTTCAGGCGGCCAAGCAGATGACCTTCGACGGCGCGGAGGCCGTCGAGGACGCCGAGAGCCAAGAGGTCGGTGCTCGCGCCAACATGGCGAAGTACCTCGCCTCGGAGGCCGCGTTCGAAGCCGCTGACGCCGCGGTGCAGACGCACGGCGGGTTCGGCATCGCGACCGAGTACGACGTCGAACGGTACCTGCGCGAGGCGCGGCTGACGCGGCTGGTTCCGATCACCCAACAGCTCATTCTGAACTACCTCGGAGAGACGGTGCTCGGGATGCCTCGCTCGTACTGACCGCGTGCGTCATCGTCGGCGGTACCTCTAAGCCGCTCTGTGCGGTGGGTATACGCATGTCCGAACAACGCCATCGCCCCCCGAACCCGTCCGAACCGATCGCGTCGTTCGTCTCGACGCTGTCCTTCGAGGAGATCCCGGAGGACGCCGTCCGGCTCGCAGAACGCTGTTTCGTCGACACCGTCGGCGTGACGCTCGCGGGCGCACAGACCGGCGCGGGCGCGGCCGCGGCGGCCATCGCCGACCTCGGTGAGACGACGGTGCTCGGCCGCGACGAGTCCGCGTCGATGTCGGACGCCGCTCTCGCGAACGGAACCGCGGGTCACGGTCTCGATTTCGACGATGTCTCGTGGGGGATGGACGGCCACCCCAGCGTCGCGCTGGTCGCCCCGGCGCTGGCGGTGGGCGAGCGACTGGACGCGACCGGCCGCGAGTTGGTGACGGCGTTCGTCGCCGGCTTCGAGACCGAGTGCGCGATCGCCGCGCCGATCAGCCCGAGCCACTACGGGCGCGGCTGGCACCCGACCTCGACCTTCGGCGTGTTCGGCGCTGCGGCTGTCGCCGCCTCGCTTCTGGAGTGCTCCGCCGAGGAGACGCGTCACGCGCTGCATATCGCCGCCTCGATGGCGTCGGGGCTCAAGCGGAACTTCGGGTCGATGACGAAGCCCCTGCACGCCGGGCACGCGGTTCGGTCCGGCCTCACCGCCGCTCGGCTCGCGGACGAGGGGTTCACGGCGGATTCGGCGGCAATCGCGGGCGACGACGGCTTCTGGGACCTCTACGCCGGCGAGGAGGGCGTCGACCCGACGGCCGGCCACGAACTGGGTTCGGAGTGGGCGATCCTGACGGAGGGCGTCCACGTGAAGAAGTATCCGTGCTGTTATTTCACCCACACGAGCATCGCGAACGTGATCGACCTCGTCACCGAACACGGAATCGATCCCGAGTCGGTCGCGTCGATCGCCGTCCACGCGGCGGGCGGCGCGGTCGACGCCCTCGCACACGACGATCCAAATACGGGGCTCGAAGCCAAGTTCTCGATGCCCTACACCGTCGCCTACGGCGTGGTCACCCGCCGCGTCGACCTTGCCGCGTTCGAGGACGAACACGTCGACGATCCGGCGGTACAAGCGGTCCGCGAGCGCGTCACCCTCGAGCTGAACTCCGACCTCCACTACGACTCCCACGAGAGCCGGCTTCGCCTCGAAACGACCGACGGGACGGTGTACGAGCAGGTTCGCGAGAACCCGCCGGGAATCCACGAGAACCCGCTGTCGATTCCCGAACTCCGGGCGAAATACGAGATGTGCGCCGAACGGGCGCTCTCGGAGACTGATGTCGAAGCCAGTTGGGCGGCGCTCGAGTCGCTCCGCGAGCAGTCATCGACGCGCGAGTTGCTCGCGCACTTGTAGGACGACGAGACTGCGGGTACCTTCTCAGAAATTATCGACCATTTAAATTACATTTTGAATTATGTTAGTGGTTGATTTCATTCACTAGCGGCTACCGAGCCGGCGGTTTAATCCACTGAAAATCCGGTGTGTAGTGCGAACGATTTATAAGAGATTATGCGTCTTGCCGACTCTCGCTATCGGGTCGTTTTATCAGCGCGATTTGTTACTGAGATTATATATTAACGGCTACTGTATGTTATTGTATATTTATATATCGGTCCGTCAAACACCTTCGAAACGCGCTTTCGTCGACAACGATATCACTCGATACGACGTACCAACACCGATGAGACCACAACACGCATCTACCACTTCGCGGGCCGAGAACCGCTCGGGCGAGAAGAACCTCTTGTGGCGCTGCGGGGTCTGTGGCGAACTCGGCTCGCTCGACAGCGTTCCGCCGTCCTGTCCGTCCTGTGGCGCTCCCGGGGAGGAGATCGGATACGTCGACGAAGACTGACGCGCGAGGCGGCGATCGAACGCCCCGTCTCGACCGAGTGGACAGCGTTTTGATCGACGGCCCCCTGGAGCCCCCATGGAGATCGCCGTCTTCGGTGCCGGAAGCCTCGGAAGCCTGCTCGGCGGGCTCCTCGCCCGCGAACACGACGTGACGCTCGTCGGGCGGGACCCACACGTGCGAGCGATCGAGGAGCGCGGGCTCCGTATCTCCGGCGCGATCGACGCGACCGTCTATCCGGCGGCGCGTCTCGACGCTCCCGACGCGGCCGACCTCGCGATCGTCTGCGTGAAGGCGTTCGACACGCCCGCCGCCGCGGCCGAACTCGCCGACTGCGACCTCGATGCCTGTCTCTCCGTCCAGAACGGCATGGGAAACGAGACGGTGCTCGCCGAGCGACTCGACGCGCCCGTCCTCGCCGGCACCTGCTCGTACGGCGCGCTCCGGCCGGCCCCCGGCGAGGTCCGCTGTACGGGCGTCGGTGAAATCGTCCTCGGGCCGCGAACGGGTGGGGCATCCCCGCTCGCCGATCGCGTCGGAACGGCGTTCGACCGCGCTGAGGTCGTCACCTCGGTCGCCGACAACATGCCGACGAGGCTCTGGGAGAAACTGGCCGTCAACGCGGGGATCAACGCGACGACCGCGCTGGCTCGGATCGACAACGGATCGGTGCTCGACGGCGACGCGTGGTCGGTCGCGGCGGCGGCCGCCCGAGAAACCGCCGCCGTGGCTCGGCGCGAAGGGATCGAGATCTCCGATGCGGCGGCCGAAGGGGCGGTCCGACGGGTGGCCGAGGCGACTGCCGAGAACACCTCCTCGATGCACCAGGACGTGCTCGCCGATCGCCGGACCGAGGTCGACGCAATAAACGGGTTTATCGCCGAGCGAGCGAGCGAGCGCGGGGTCGACGCTCCGATCAATCGGACGCTCGCGTGGCTGGTTCGAGCGTGGGAGTCCGGCCAGGGCGTTCGATAGGTCGCTCCCCGATCAGTCGTGACTCTGACGCGATTTCGCTCAGTCGATCCGGGCACAGACGTTTTTGGTCTGTGTGTACTCCTCCAGCGCCGCGAGCCCCTTCGCGCGTCCGAGGCCGCTATCTTTGTAGCCGCCGAACGGCGCCTCGATGCCGCTCGAGAACCACTCGTTGATGTAGACGCCGCCGGCGTCGACCTCACGGGCAAACCGGTGGGCCCGTCCGATGTCGCTCGTGAAGATCCCGGAGACGAGGCCGTAGTCGACGTCGTTCGCGATCTCGATCGCTTCCCGCTCGTCGGAGAACGTCAACACCGACAGCACCGGCCCGAAGATCTCTTCTCGGGCGATCCGCATGTCCATCTCGACCCCGTCGAAGATCGTCGGCTCGATGAAGTAGCCCGTCCGGTCGACCGCCTCACCGCCGATGAGCGGCTCGCCGGCCTCCTCGCGTCCGATCTCGATGTACTCCATGATGGAGTCGAACTGTTCTTTCGACGTGATCGCCGCGACGTCCGGATCCTCCACGCCGGGGGCGATCGAGAGGTCGTCGACGGCGGTGAGGAGCCGATCGAGGAACTCGTCGTGGACGTCCTCGTGCAGGAGGAGCCGCGATCCCGACGAACAGACCTGGCCGGCGTTTCGACTGAAGATGGATTTGACCGTGCTCTCGACCGCGCGGTCGAGGTCCGCGTCCGGGTAGACGACGTTCGGGTTCTTCCCGCCCAGTTCGAGGTGGACCGGTTTGAGCCCCTCGATCGCGGCTTTTCCGACGAGCCGTCCGGTCGGAACCGATCCGGTGAACGTCACCTGCGCGACGTCGTCGTGTCGGACGAGCGGTTCGCCCGCGTCGGGGCCGAAGCCCGGAACGACGTTGAACACGCCCGCCGGAAGTCCAGCCTCGACGGCGAGCGCGCCGATCTCCAGGGCCGACAGCGGCGTCTGCTCGGCGGGTTTGGCGACGACCGTGTTCCCTGCGGCGAGGGCGGGTGCGAGTCCGCGGCCGAGGATGCCGACCGGGAAGTTCCACGGGATGATGTGTCCCGTGACGCCGAGCGGCTCGTGGACCGTGTAGTCGACGTACCCCTCGGACATGGGGATGCTCTCGCCCTCGATTTTGTCGGCCATTCCCGCGTAGTACGCGACGTACTCCCCACACCGGAGCACGTCGGTTTTCGCCTGCGAGAGGGGCTTCCCGTTGTCGACCGTCTCGATCCACGCGAGCCGGTCCGCGTCCTCGCGGATCGCGTCCGCGACGTCCATGAGAATCCGCCCTCGCTCGCGGCCGGGAACCGATCGCCACTCGTCGAGCGCGTCCGCCGCGTTCGAAACTGCGGCGTCGACGTCGTCGGCGTTCGCCGCGGCTACCGTCGCGACCACCTCCTCGCTGGCGGGGTCGATCGTCTCAAACGTCTCGCCGCTCGATGCGTCGACCCACTCGCCGTCGATGAACAACCCATACTCCTCCGGGATCTCTACGGGGGATCGCGACATGGTTCGTACAATCGGCCGAGGGAATATCAATATTCGCGCTCAGTGCGCGTTCCGCGCCGCGTCTCGGTCATCCGTACAGTTGATTCAGGATGACCTGTCGGTTGATCTCGTTTGTCCCCTCGTATATTTGGGTTCCCTTGGCCTCGCGCATGAAGCGCTCGACGGGGTAGTCAGTCGAGTAGCCGACGCCGCCGTGTACCTGTACCGCCTCCGTCGTCACGTCCATCGCCACGTCGGTAGCGTAGGTCTTCGCCTTGGCCGCTTCGAAACTTGCCTGTTTCCGCTCGCCGCGATCCATCGTCCCCGCGGCCTGCAACGTCAACAGCCGCGCCGCATCGACGTCCATACACATGTCAGCGATCTTAAAGCCGACGCCCTGGAAGGTCCGAATGGGGCGGTCGAACTGCTCGCGCGAGTCGGCGTACTCGCGGGCCGCCTCGTAGGCCCCTTGCGCCAGCCCGACGCCCTGCGCTGCGGTCCCGATCCGCCCGAGATCTAGCGCCGCCATCGCGTACTTGAACCCTTCGTCGACCTCGCCGATCAGGTTCCCCTCGGGCACGCGGAGATCGTGGTACTTGATCTCGCTCTCGACCCCGTAGTCGCCGGCCATACTCCGAATGTTGCGGACGAACTCGACGCCGTCGCGCTCGCCTGGCGTCTCCATCGGAACGCCGAACAGGCTGAGGTCGTGGCCGCCGTCGCCGGTCTTCGCGAGGACGACGATGAGATCTGCGACTTCGCCGTAGGACGTCCAGTGTTTGTGCCCGTTTATCACCCACTCGTCACCGTCGCGCTCGGCCGTCGTCGTCGCGCGGGTGACGTCGCTTCCGGCCTCGGGCTCGGTCATCGAGAGTGCGCCGAGCAGTTCGCCGGTCAACAGCCCGCCGAGCCACTCCTCGCGCTGTCGCTCCGTGCCCTCTTCGTAGATGGGATTGCCGACGAGCGCCCACGAGACGTTCAACACGCCGGCCGGGTACTTCCAGACGCGCGATAGTTCCTCCTGGATGATGGCCATCGCGCGGGCGTCGAGTTCCTCGCCCTCGCCGCCGTAGCGCTCCGGATAGGGGTAGCCGCGGTAGCCGGCCTCGGCGACGCGATCCAACACGTTGTGGGGGAACGCCCCGGACTCGCGATACCGTTCGATCTCGGGTTTGATCTCGGCTTCGGCGAACGATCGAACCTCCTCGCGCAGCTCCTCGTGTTCCTCTGTCAACGCGTAGTCACGGTTCATGCGGTGGTGTTCACTCGTCGAACATTACGGTGCGGATCGTCATAGACCCAACGGTCGCCGACGCGCGACTAGCTCCGATCCAAATACAGCGAGACGCGCCCGACGGCGATCTCCTTTACCCCCTTCGGCGTGTCGGCAGTCACATCGACGCGGACGACGCCGCGGGTTCGCCCGGACCGGACGACCGTCGCCTCGGCGGTCAGATCGGCGGTCGCGGGGCGCAGATAGCTGACGTTCAACTCCGTCGTGGCGTGCGTCGTCTCCCGCGGGTTTTCGAACGTCGTCCGTATCGCCGCGCCGCCGCCGTGGTCGATCAGTGTGGCGACGATCCCCCCCTGCATGACGCCCGTTCCCGGGTTCGCCAGCGATTCGTCGTACGGCAGCGAAAGCCTGACGTACCCCTCGCGCTGTTCCTCCAACGTGATTCCGAGGTCCTGCAGGTGGTCGTGGTTTTCGAGGAACCACTCGTTCGCGTCGGTCATGACGGCCGTTCGACGGGGCGATATTTGTGTCGTCCGATCGTTCGGACGCGTCGACCCCCGATCCGACACCGGGCGGAACACCGAAGTGGGTGCCACCGCAACGGTCGCCATGGCATCCGACAACGTCCTCGTCGACCGGACCGACGGCCGCGTCGACATCACGCTGAACCGGCCGGAAAAATCGAACGCCATGACCGGCGGCATGTACGTTCGGCTGGGAGAAATCTTCGAGGAGCTGGCCGACGAGGACGTCTCGGTCGTCACGATCCGCGGTACCGGGGGGAACTTTTCCGCGGGCGTGGACATGTCCGACGTCCCCGAGTGGGCCGAGATGAACCCTCTCGACGTTCGCGACCTGCTCGAACCGGTTCACGAGGCGCTCCGGACGATCGAGGCATTCGACGGCCCCGTCGTCGCCGCACTCGAGGGTCACGTCCTCGGCGGCGGTCTCGAACTCGCCGTGGCGTGCGACATCCGCATCGCCGACACGACCGCGCAGTTCGGCCTCCCCGAGTCGACGATGGGGCTGGCGATGGACCTCGGCGGCGCGCAGAAGCTCCCCGGCATGATCGGCGAAGGGATGACGAAGTACCTGATCATGACCGGCGAGCCCATCGACGCCGATCGGGCCCACGAGGTCGGCCTGGTCGAGGAACTCCACGAACCGGGCGCGTTCGACGACGCCGTCGACGACCTCGCGGCGACGCTAGCCTCGAAGCCGGCCTACATCCACGGACTCGCCAAACGGCAGGTCCACTCCGTCAGACCGCCGAACCTCGACGAGTCGATGTCGCAGGCGATCCACCACGCGATCGCGGCGTATCAAGAGCCCGAGACGCAACGCCGCGTCGCGGAGTTCTTCGAGTAATCGGAGCCAACACAACACTAACGGTCGCCGTCCGGCTACCGAACGTATGGCCTACGAGTTCGACTGGAAGCTCCGAGCCGCCGACACGGACTTCTCCCGCCGTGTGTACACGCCCGCGGTCCTCGATTACACGGTCCGCGCGATCAACCAGCTCATGGAGGATATCGACCACTCCGCCTACCAGATTCACGAGCGCGAGGGGTTATTGTACCCGATCGCACACGCGGAGATCGACTACCTCGAGGCGATCGAAGTCGGCGATCTGGTGACGATTTCGCTGTCGCACGCGGTCGGCGGCTCCTCGATCACGTTCGAGGCGGTTGGGCGACGCGACGGCGTCGAGGTCTTCGAGGCCGAGGTCGTCGTGGTGTTCGTCGGCGATTCGGACGGGCGTTCGGTTCCGGTTCCGGACGCGGTCCGGACCCGACTGGACGAGAGGATGGCCTGATTCGGCCGGCCGTCGTCGGTTAGCTCTCCACGTCTCTCACCGCGGTCGCGCTTCCGGACAGCACCCGCCGCCCATCTCGCGTCGCGGCGGTGAGTTCGACGTCGACGAGCGGCGTTCCGACGTCGGACCGTTCCCCCGTCACCGTCCCCCGGACGACGACGGATTCGCCGGGGAAGACGATGTCCTCGAACCGCGTCCGATACCGTCGGACGGCACCGACGCCGAACCGATCGGTGAGAACTCGCGAGGCGGCCCCGGCAGTCAACATCCCCTGTGCGAACACCGTCTCGAAGCCGCACGAGCGGGCGTAGGGCTCGTCGAAGTGAAGCGGCGTGAAGTCGCCGCTCGCGCCGGCGTACTCGACGAAGTCCGTTCGATTGAGCTCCTCTGAGATGAGCCGCAGGTCTGCCTCGGCGTCCGGGGGTTCGGGGTCCCGTGACCCGCTCGATTCGTCCAACACTTCCGCTCCCTCCGTCTCGATGTACGTGCTCCGAACGGTGACGATCGGCCGCCCCGTTCGATCCTCGAAGACCTGTTCGATCTCGGCGAACGTCATCTCGCCGCCCCGGTCGCCCTCGTGACGGCGCACGTCGGTGAGGGTGGCCGTCGCCGACAGCACGTCCCCGACGACCGCCGGGGCGTGATACTCGTAGGACTGTTCGCCGTGGAGCGTGGTCGTCGGGTCCAACCCGAGGCCGAAGCCGCGCGGTTCGACGAACTCGGCCGGTCGGTAGCGGGGGAATTCGGCGGTCCGGGTGAAGGTGAGCGGGGCCGGGATCGCCTCGTAGCCTCGCTCACGCGCGACCGCCGCGTCCCGGTAGATCGGACTCTCGTCGCCGATCGCCGCCGCGAACTCCGCGACCTTCCCGGCTTCGATCCGGAGCCCCTCGGCGGTCCGAGCCGACGTGCCGACCATCGACCGCAGTTCCTCGAGCGTCCTCGTTGGCATTGGTAGAGGCTCCCGGGCCGGTGAGTTAAATGGTGGTCTTGGTGAGCACATCGGAGTCGCCGATCTCGTAGGAGCGCGCCTCTCCCCAGTCGGTCTCGACGATCTCGTACTCGCGCCCGTCGGCGGCAATCTCGTGAAGCCCCTCGAGGAGGTCGTCGACGATGTCGAGGTCGTCCCCGGAGAGTGGCTCGTTGTGGCTCGTCGCGAGCACCTCGAACGCGCCGTCGTCGCGCAGGTCTTTGAGCCGCGCAATCGAGTCGGCGTACGCTTCGAGATCGCAGTCCTCGAACATGACGTAGAGGTTGTGATCGAAGTGGATCACGTCGCCGCCGTAGAGGGTGTCAGTCGCCGAATCGAGGAGTCCGACGTGGCCGGGCGAGTGGCCGGGAAGCTCGATCACCTCGAGCGATCGGTCGCCGAGGTCGATCCGCCCGTCGGCGGGCAGCGGATCGGCGTCCGTCGGTTCGATCGCGTGCTCGCTGGGATCGAAATCGTTCGGGAGTTCCTTGCCCGCGTCGACCCAGCGGTTCGTGAACTGCGTTGGTCGCTCGACGAACTCCCCGGAGAGGCTGTCGACCCGGATCCGACCGTCAGGCGGGAGTTCGAGCGGGCTCACGAGCACGTCGTCGAACTGGCTGGCCGCACCGATGTGGTCCCAGTGTGTGTGGGTGAGCACGAGCGTTATCGGCGTGTCGACGAGGTCGGTCACGACGCTGTGAAGCTCGCCGACGCCCGCACCCGCGTCGACGAGCACCGCCCGCTCGTCACCCTCGACGAGGAACATCCCGTAGTCGTTGGCCTCGGTTATCCGATAGCCGTTCTCCGTCAGCCGTGACACTTCGTACCACTCGTCGGTCGCATTCATATCCGAAATTCTCCACGGGGGATGAAAAAGGGGACGTATGCGTCCCTCACACACGGTTCATTTTAAGCCGTCGCGCGAGGATCGTTCCACCATGTCGAGCGACACCCGAAACGAGCTGATCGACGCGTACTTCGCCGCACTGGACGAATCGACCCCCGAACTCGCCCGTCCGGCGCTCTCGGACGAGTTCGTCTACGGGTCGCTGGCCGGCCAGTTGGAGGGGTTCGACGGCCTCGCGGACTACATCACCGAACACCGATCGACGACCGAGTCGACCCACGACATCCAGCGCCGGATCCACGACGACGACGTTTCCGTGACTGTCGGCGTGGTGACCGGAACCGGCCCCGACGGCGAACCGGCCGAAGCGGCGTTCTGCGACGTCTTCGAGTTCGACGACGCTGACGAGGCGATCGAGCAGATTACCGTCTACGTCAACGACTCGTAGGGCGGTCGAGCCGACGCCACGGCTTCCACGCCAACCTATTTCACCCCGCCGTTCGTGCGACGCGTATGCGAATCGACGCCTACACGCCGTCGCCGGAGATTACAGAGATCGGCGACATCGCGGCCGATGCCGAACGGCTGGAGTTCGACGGCTTCTGGGTCACGGAGACGAAGCGCTCGCCGTACACGCTGTTGACCGTTGCCGGCGAACGGACCGACGAGATCGAGATCGGCTCGGCCATCGCCGTGGCGTTCCCTCGAAGCCCGATGGTGACCGCCTACACCGCCCGCGACATCCAACAGCTCACCGGCGGTCGCCTGCTCCTCGGCCTCGGCGCGCAGGTCAAAGGCCACATGGAGCGGCGCTTTTCGGTCGAGTTCGAGTGGGAGAAACCGGGGCCGCGCCTCCGGGAGTACGTGCAGGTGCTCAAACACCTCTGGGACGTCTGGGAGTCCGGCGAGGAGGTCGACTTCCGCGGCGACTTCTACGAGATCACGCTCTGTCCCGAGGACTTCCGCCCGGAGCCGTCCGGGGACGACCCGCCCGAACTCTACGTCGCCGGCGTCAACCCGTTTAATCTCAAGCTCGCTGGCGACCTCTGCGATGGATTGCACATCCACCCGATCAACTCCCCCGAATACATCGAGGAGGTCGTCGTCCCGAACGTCGAGAAGGGCGCGGCGATCGGCGACCGCGACCCCGACGAGGTGACGCTGTCCGCACAGACGTTCGCGATCACCGGGCAGGGAGAGGAGCGCGAGAAGGCCCGAGAAGCGGTCCGCCAGCAGATCGGCTTCTACGGCTCGACGCGGACGTACCGGACGATCTTCGACGTCCACGGCTGGGGCGATGTCTCCGACACGCTACACGACCTCTCGACCGCAGGGCGGTGGGACGAACTCTCCGAACACGTCACCGACGAGATGCTCGACGCGTTCAGCGTCGAAGCCGACTGGCCGGACCTCCGGGACGCACTCGAGGATCGATACGAGCACGTCGACCGCGTCTCGCTGTACACGCCGTTCGACGGTGGCGATCGGTGGAGGCACGTCGTCGAGTGAGTCGTTCGGGCCCCCGGCGGAAACGATTTAACGCCGCGCTGCGCGGATCCGATATCGATGTCATCGAACCCGCCGGAGTTCATCAACGGAATGCCCATGACCGAGTTTCTCGGTATGGAGATCACCGAAGCCGACGACGGCCACGCGAAGGCTCGATTGCCCTTCCGCGAGGAGCTCACGTTCGACACCGGCCGATTCGTCACGATGCACGGCGCGGCGAGCTTCGCGCTCGCGGACAACGTCGGCGCGGCGGCGGTCATGTCGCACTTCGAGGAGACGCGGCCGGCGTTCACGATCGATCTGCGGATCGATTATCTCGCCGCGGCCACGAGCGACCTGTTCGGCGAGGCCGAGGTGCTTCGGTTCGGCGGATCCGTCGCCGTCGCCGACATCGTCGTCGAGGACGAGGACGGCGAGGCGGTCGCGGTCGCCCGGGGAAGCTACCGAACCGGGTAGTCGGCCGTCGGATCCGGCCGGCCGACGCGCCCGGAAACCGCGGCCACCGGTGTCGCTGTCGTATCAACATTTATTCCGAGGCAGGACGGACCTACGCGTATGCTACACAACCCGAGTCCGCTGTTGACGGTCGATCTGGAGGGGTCGACCACCGTAGAGACGGATATCGAAGCCGCCTCCGAGCGATACATCGGGGGTCGGGGGCTCGCGACGAAACTCGCCCACGACCGCATCCCGTTCGACGCCGACCCGCTCGGCCCGGAGAACCGGCTCATCTTCACCACTGGGCCGATGCAGACCGCGACGATGAGCTTCACCGGCCGGATGAACTGCACGGCCGTCTCGCCGCTGACCGACGGGCTCGTCTCCTCGAACGCCGGCGGGTTCATGTCGCGAAACTTCGCCGACACGGGCTACGGCGCGATCGAGTTCACCGGCCGCGCCGACGAGCTCACCATCGTCCACGTCACCGACGAGGGCGTCGAGTTCGAGGCGGTGCCGGACCTCGAAGGCGCGACCGTCCCCGAGACGGCCGCGTATCTCGAATCCGAACACGGCATCGAGAGCGACAAGACGGCGATCATCGGCCCGGCCGGCGAGAACGGGGTCCGGTTCGCCTCGATCATGACGACCGAGGAGCGCGCGTTCGGCCGCGGCGGGCTGGGTGCCGTCATGGGATCGAAGAACGTCAAGGCGCTCACCGTCGAGGGTGACTCCCGACTCGAGCTCGAGATCCCCGCGACGCAGATGGAGATCCACCGCGAGGCGGCTACGGACGATCACATCATGAAGCGACAGGGTACCGTCGCCGTGATGGATCTCGCGAACGAGATGGACGGCCTCCCGTCGTACTACTTCTCCGAGCAGTCCTTCGAGGGCGTCGAAGGTATCAACGGCGACGCCGTCGAGCGGAAGAAGTACAAGAAGGGGACCTGTTCGTCCTGCGCGTTCGCCTGCAAGCTTCCGACGCGAGACGAGGAGCGCGGCGTCGAGACGGAGGGGCCGGAGTTCGAGGTGGCGATGGCGTTCGGCTCCAACAGCGGCGTCGACGACATCGTCGACGTGATGATCTCGAACGAACTCTGCGATCGCTACGGCCTCGACTCGATCTCGGCCGGCAACACGATCGCCGCGTACCTCGACAGCGAGGACGAGTTCGGAAACACCGACCTCATCCACGACCTCGTCGAGAAGATCGCCTACCGCGAGGGGATCGGCGACACGCTCGCCGAAGGAATCGCCCGCGCACACGAGGAGCTGGGGGTCGGTAACTGGTCGGTCAAGGGAATGGACTTCGCGGCCCACGAGGGACGCGTTCTGCACGGCCAGGCGCTCTCGTACGCGGTCGCGAACCGCGGAGCGGACCACATGTACGCAACCTTCTACTCCGTCGAGTATCCGCTCGTCGAGGCCAGCGAGGCGATGGAACCCATCGGCATGGACGGCAAGGCCGAACGCCTCATCGAACGCGAGAACCTGATGGCGCTCAACGACAGCGGCATCGTCTGTAAGTTCTCCCGCGACTACATGAACGAAGAGCGCTACGAGGCGCTCTTCGGCGCGGACTTCGAGGAGTTACTCGAGGTCGGCGCGCAAACCGTCACGCTCGAACGCCATTTCAACAACCAGCGCGGCTTCGACGACTCGGACGACGTGCTACCCTACGAGATCCCCGAACTGGACCGCGGGATCGAGGAGTACTACGAACTTCGGGGCTGGAACGACGGCGTCGTCCCCGACGAGGCGCTGCCGGACGATCCGCTGGCGGCGTAACTCGCCGCGAGACGGCAATCAGTCAGTTTCCTCCGCCGTACACCGCATCCCCCAGCGAGTCGCGGTGTAGCTCGTTCGGGCCGCCCGCGATCGTCAACAGCCTCGCGTCCCGGAGGTACCGCTCGACGTCTCTCGAAGCCGTGTAGCCGACGCCGCCGTGGAGCTGGAGCGCTTCGTTCGTCACGTCGACGGCCGTCTCCGTGGCGTCGATCTTCGCCATCGCGAGCTCCCGTCTGGCATCGCGCCCGCGGTCGGCCAGATCGGCTGCGCGAAGCGTCAACAGCCGCGCGGCGTCGACATCGCGGGCCAGCTCAGCGACCCGCCAGCGGACGCCCTGAAACTCCCCGATCGGCCGGTCGAACTGCTCGCGATCGGCCGTATACTCGATCGTCTCCTCGAGGGCGGCCCGTGCGATCCCCACCGCCCGAGCGGGGACGTTGACGCCGTTGTAGACGGTTCCGCGGTCGACCGCGGCTGAGCCGACGTCGCCGACGCGGCGGTCGTCGGGAATGCGAACGTTCGAGAGCGTGACCCGCGGCGACTTGAGCGCTCGCGCACCGAGGGTGTCCCAGACGTGGTCGACTTCGAACGCCTCGGTCGGGACGAGGAAGGCGCTCACGTCGTTCGGCGCGTCGGCTTCCGGTCCGGTCTTCGCGTACGTGAGGACGTAGTCCGCGCCGAAGAAGTTCGTCACCCAGCGCTTGTGGCCGTCGATGACCCACTCGTCGCCGTCGCGCTCGGCCGTCGTCTCCATGTGGCTCTTGTCGCTGCCGGCGTCGTCCTCGGAGTACCCGAGCGCGCCGACGGTGTCGTAGCTCGCCATGTCGGCGAGCAGTTCGTCTCTCTGTTCGTCGGTGCCGAACCGCTCGACGACGGTGGCGACGCCGAGATGCAGCGCGAGCGCGCTCGCGGCGGGCATCATCGCCGCAGAGAGTTCCTCGATGGCGATGACGAGTTCGACGAGCCCCGCTCCTTCCCCGCCGTACTCCTCGGGGAGGGTCAGCCCCGTCAGTCCCAGCTCACTCAGGTTCGCGAGCACGTCCTCGGGGAACTCCCCGCTGCGATCGCACTCCGCGGCGATCGGGGCGACCTCCTCGCTCGCGAACGACCGCACTTCCTCGCGCAACGCCCGTTGAACGTCCGTCGGTTCGAATCTCATATCCGACCGTTCTTCGCCATCCGTGAAAAACGTGCGGTCAGACACTCTCGGCCGCCGTGATACGGGCTCGATCTGGGCGGATGGCCAACAAGTAATCGTCTCGACCGGCGACTGTGACCGTGCCTTCCGACACCGAGTTCAAAACGGCGCTGACCGAGGCCGTCGACTCCCTCCGATCGGCCCATCCGAACGTCGGGCCCGACGAGGGGACCGAACATCCACGCGGACCACCTCGACGAGCACGGCGGGGGAATGCACCACCTCGCGTGTTTCTGGTTCGAGGCGGCCGGGATGTCCGTCCTCCAATCTGGTTCCATCCACGACGGTACCTTCTGGTACTTCGACACGGGCGAGGAACTCAACGGCGTCGTCTTCGAGACGAGCGACAGAAACGTTCGCGACGCACCGACCCCGGCCCCCGACGAGACGTATCCGCCGAGGGGCGATCCGATCGATCTACCGTCGTGAAACACCGACAGATCGAGCGTCAGCAGTTTGGAGGCGGAGCCTCCGGCCTCAAGGAGCGAGGCCTTCCGCCCCCGGTCGGAAGGACGACGCGAGTCGGCCGGAGAGGACAGCGAGGCGCTGCGCGCCTCGGGCCGTGCGAGCGGGCCTGCGGCCCGCGCGCAGAAGCCGACAACTCCGACACAAACCGCGGACTGTAGCCGCCCTTTCCCCCAAGTGTTTATAAATCGCCAAGCATACGTCTGACGTATGGAGGTGCGGCGAACTGTCCCGGTGAAACTCGACGTGTGGATTCACGCACCTAGACAACCGTGACGGCGAGGACTTCGCGTGCCTGAAATGTGGCTACGAGAACCACGCCGCGAAGAATATTGGACTGCGGTATCTCCGCCGTAACCAAACTGGGGACGGCGGCGGCGCACCCGTAGGCGTGCGCTTGAATCGCGGGACGTTGAACGTGAACGGAGAGTATGAACCTCCTGCCGGAGAGTCCGGCCAGAGCGGGAGTCCACGCGAAAGCCCCACCCTCAACGAAGCGAACGGCGATAGCGCGGAACGAAGTTCCGCGGACCATTCGAGCGGGCCTCCGGCCCGCGAGAAGAAGCCGTGAGCGAGTAGGATGGGGTAGTTTACTTCTGCACGTCGTCGACCGCGTTTTCGGCGGCGATCTTCCCGAAGACCGCAGCGTTCGTGAGGCCGGTCCCGCCGGGGTAGTTCCCGTAGAACAGCCCACCGGTCGCGTTCCCCGCGCCGTACAGCCCCGGGATCGGATCGTCGCGGGTGTCGAGCACCTCGGCGTCCGTGTTGGTCGCGACGCCGCCGAAGGCGAACGTCATCCCGCCCGTGACGGGATAGCCGGTGTACGGCGGTTCGTCGAGAGCGAGCGCCCAGTTCGACTTCGGCAGGTCCAGCCCTTCCGTAGCGTTGCCATCGAGACTGTTCGCGTCGTAGCTGTCGACGGCGTCCGGGTCGCAGGCCGCGTTGTACGCTTCGACGGTCTCGACCGCCTTATCGACCTTCTCGATCCCGAGGCGGTTCGCGAGCGACTCGATCGTATCGCCCGTGATCGCCCGTGAGGGGCCCATGTGGGCGACATCGTCGACGACCTTCGAGTCGACGATGATGAACGCCTCGTGGTAGGGCTGCTCGAAGATGCGTCGGCCGAATTTGGCGTAGGTGTGCGCTCGGGCGTCCTCGCCCTCGTCGACGAACCGCTCGCCGTCGTGATTGATGATGAGCCCGTACTGGTAGCCGTCGATGCGGGTGATCCCGCCCTCGACGTCCGGCGAGCCGGCGTCGATGAGCGCCATGTGGGCGTCGCCCCACTCGCCGTCGGACTTCGCGCCGACGTCCATCGCGGCCTCGATCGCCTCGCCGGTGTTGTACCGGCTGCCGCGCACCTTCATGTTGCCGTATCCGGGGCCGTAATACCGGGTGCGCTTTTCCTTGCTGGAGCCGTAGTCGCCCGCCGCCAAGATAACCGCCTCGCCCTCGAAGCGCGTCGCCTCCCCCTCGACTCTGGCTTCGACGCCGACGGTGCGCCCGGCGTCGTTGCGGAGGAGCGATCGGGCCTCGGCCTCGTAGAAGAACTCGCCGCCCTCGTCCTCGACCAACTCGACGAGTTCGTCGACGAACTGTTCACCGTCGAGCCAGACGCGGCCCGCGGTGTAGCCGGGGTGGGGCGCTTGGTACTCCCAGTCGATGCCGTGCGCCGTGAGCCACTCGAACGTCTCCGCCGAGCCGTTCGCGACCTCCTCAGCGAGGTCCGGGTCCGCTCGGTAGTCGGTGACGTTCATGATGTCGCTGTAGAAATCCGAGCTCGTGTAATCGGGGACGTTGAACTCGACGTCGAGGTCGATGTCGGCGGCGGGGATGCGGAACGATTCGGTAAAGCGCGTGTGTCCACCGCGATGTTTCTTCGGGGACTTCTCGAGGACGCACACCGACGCGCCCAGTTCAGACGCACGGAGTCCGGCCGTCAGGCCGGCGACGCCACAGCCGACGATGACGACGTCGTAGCGTTCTTCGTTCATGATCGGTTCCACCGCCGTTCGCGACGGATCGAGACTGGGAATGTCACGTTGAGAACTGAATGCACCTCGCACACTTAATCGCTTCGTAGCCGGGGAATTCGTCTCCCGACCGGTTTCACTAATTAGTCTCGATAGCCTCGCCTCGGTGTCCCGGTTTCGGGCCTCCGTGGGTGCCTCCGGATAAACAAAGGGATAAATACGGTCAATGCTATCGTTCAGCAAGATGAACGCGGAACGCGGACCGGAGGTAGATTACGGAATCGATCCGTTCGAAATGAGCGTGCTCTCGAAGAAATTCGAGATGGCCACTCGCGAGGTTTCGCAGGTGCTGCAAAAATCCGCCAGATCGGGCGTTATCGCACAGGCGCGAGACTTCTCGTCCGGCTTCACCCTCTTCGACGGCCGTCAGTTCATGATCGACGAGGGCCTTCCCGTGCATGCCGCGAATCTGCATTTAACGCCGGAATACATCCTCGAGCATTTCGACGACATCTCCCCCGGTGATTGTTTTCTCACCAATTCGCCGTACGCCGGTTCGACACACCACGCCGACTACACGCTGTCCGTTCCGGTTTTTTACGAAGGCGAACCGCTGTTTTGGGTGATAAACCGAGCCCACCAGGCCGACGTCGGCGCGCCCGAGCCAACGACGTACCCGGCCGAAGCGGCGAACATCTACCAGGAGGGACCCCATTTCCCGGCCGTGCGTATTCAGGAGGGCTTCGAGGACCGTGCGGATATCGTCCGAATGATAGCGCTCAACGTCCGCCTCGGTGAGACACAGTGGCTCGGTGACTATCGGGGACAGGTTGCGGCCGTCCGTAAAGGAGAGGCGCGGCTCCAAGAGATCTGCGAGGAGTACGGCGTCGACCGAATTCGAGATTTCGTGGACGCGTGGCTCGAATACGGCAATCGAATGATGCGAAAGCACATCGCTGACCTTCCGGAACGAGAGCTCGAATACGCGGCGTATCACGATCCGATCCCCGGCGCTCCGGATGGGGTCGAGGTTCGGGTGACACTATCTATCGATCCGAAAGCGGAACAGATCTCGGTCGACGTCACGGAGAATATGGAATCGGTCCCCTCGGGGTTCAATCTCTCCGAAGCGACGACGACGGCCGCCGTGTATGCGGGAATTTTCAACAACCTCGACACGGATATTCCGCACAATCACGGTGCAATCGAACCGATTCAGATTGAGATGGACGAGGGCAAAATAATCGGCAAACAGACGTATCCAGCCGGAACCGCTGTCGCGACCACCGAGGTCTGTCACGTGCTCATCAACGCGGTCCAGGCTGCATTCGGTGAACTCGGGGAGCCGCACGGACTGAGCGAGGCGACGACCGGGATCCTCGACTATCCCGTGATCTCGGGGACGGACTTTCGCCGCGACGACGAGGAGTACATCAACCAGATCTTTCTCACCGCCGGCGGCGGCCCGGCTGGCTCCGGGTTCGACGGATGGTTGACCTACACGTCGCCGGGCGGCGGCGCAGTTCCCAACCGCGACAGCGTCGAACTCGACGAGGGGAAATTCCCGATCCTCATCAGGAGGAGCGAACTTCGTCCCGACTCCGAAGGGGCAGGCAGGTGGCGCGGAGCCCCCGGATCGATCAACGTGATCGAACCTCGCCGACGCTCGATGAACTTGGCGTATACGGGGAACCACCGCGATTCCCCTGCTCGCGGAATCCTCGGCGGCGACGAGGCCGCGTGCTCGCGGCTTCGGAAAATCACGAGCGACGGGCGCGAGATCGACCTCCCGTATTTCGGCGTCGAAGAGATCGAGCCGAACGAGACTGTCGTGATCGAAGATTCCGGATCCGGTGGATACGGCGATCCGTTTTCGCGGGACCGACACCGAGTGTTGGCGGATGTCGAGAGCGGGTTAATCAGCCCTGATCGAGCCCGTACGGCGTACGGCGTTGCGATTTCCGAGACCGAGTCTCGATTCGAAATAGACGACGAAGCGACGCACTCGCTGCGCGACGAACAGGGGGAAACGCGATGACGTACCGAATCTGCGTCGACGTCGGTGGGACGTTCACCGACCTCTATCTCCGCGCTGAATCCGGTAACGCGGACTCGTTCAAGACCTCGACCACGCCCGACGACTTCACACTGGGGATCGTCAACAGCGTGGAAAAAGCCGCGGACAGCTACGGCGTGACTGTTCGAGAGCTCCTCGCAGACACGGAGCAGTTCGTCCACGGAACGACGGTTTCGACCAACGCGATTATTGAAGGGACCACTCGGGACACGGCGTTGATCACGACGGCGGGCTTCCGTGATATCCTCTGGCTTCGCCCCGAAATCCAAAAGAACACCTACGAGTGGCGTCCGTTCCCGGATCCGTTCGTTCCCAGGGAGTCGACGTACGGCGTTACCGAGCGAATCACGGCCGAGGGCGATATCGAAACCGAACTCGACGAAACGCAGCTTCGGGATATCATCGAGCAAATCCGCGACGACGACGTTACCGCCGTCGCCGTCTCGCTGTTGTGGTCGCATACGAACTCCGCCCACGAGAAACGGATCGGAGAGCTGTTGGACGAGCTCGCACCGGAGCTACACTACGCGCTCAGTCACGAAGTCAACCCTACGATCAGAGAACACCGGCGGACGTCTTCGACCGCGCTAGACGCCGCGGTGTACGAGCTAGTGAACTCCTATCTCTCCCGTCTCTCGCACGAACTTCGGTCCCGGGGCTTCGAGGGCGATCCCCTCATCATCACCGCAAACGGCGGGGTGATGGGAAGTGAAGAGGTCGCCGACAGTCCGATCTGGACAGTCGACGCCGGCCCAACGATGCTCCCCGTCGCCACCCGACAGTTGGCGAAGAGCGAACTGGATTCGAACGACGTTATCGCGCTCGATATGGGCGGCACCAGTCTGGACATGTGCGTCGTCACCGACGGATCGATCCCCCGGAGCACTGATGCGGTCGTCGGCGACCACTACATGCTCGGCATCGACAAAGTCGGGATAAAGAGCATCGGCTCCGGCGGCGGCTCTATCGCGTGGGTGGACGACGGGAACCTCCTCCGGGTCGGACCTGAAAGCGCCGGTGCCGATCCCGGTCCGGTGTGTTATCGCCGCGGAAACGAAGCACCGACAGTCACTGACGCCGCGCTCGTTCTCGGATATCTGAATCCCGAGTATTTTCTGGGCGGCGAGATGAAACTCGATCGACAAGCAGCCGACCGAGCCATTCGAGAGCGGATCGGTTCCAGATTGGGTCTGCCCCCGCTCGAAGCCGCCTACTCGATCTACGGAACCACGATCCAGGACATGGTGAACGGCATCAAAACCGTGACGATAGAACAGGGGATCGATCCACGGAACTACGTCCTCAGCGGCGGCGGCGGTGCGCTCGGGACGTTCGTGGTCGAACTCGCCCGTCAACTGCAGATCGACGAGATCGCGCTTCCGAAGGACGCTGGCGTCGTCAGTTCGATCGGTGGCCTCTCTTCTGACATCCGTCAGGACTTCGTTTCGAGCGTCTTCACCGACAGCGAGCACTTCGATCACGACGCGGTCAACGACACGCTCGTCGACCTCGAATCGGATGCCCGCGCCTTCTTCGACCGAGCTGGAATCGAACGAGCGGATCAGTCACTGTCGTTTTACGCCGATGCTCGATATCCACAACAGATGGACGAACTGCAGATCGAGCTCCCGGTTTCACGGGTCGGTGCTGACGACGAACAGCGACTCGTCGAGCGGTTCCACGACCGACACGACTCCACGTTCGGGTACGCCATGCCCGACGAGAGCGTCGAGTTTCTCAAGTGGCGGGTCGATGCGAGGGGGTCGACCGACGATGGAGACCCGCTCTCGACACCCGTCTCGCCGACGTCAGACGCCTCCGATCCGGCACCGTACGCCGAGCGGGAGGCATACTTCGGAGAGTCGATGCTTACCTGCCCCGCATATCGCTCCGAGCGACTCACGGCCGACTGCTCGATCGACGGTCCGGCGTTCATCGACGATGAAAACACCACGATAGTGCTCCCACCGGATAGTGAGGCAACGGTAACCGACGCAGGCAACTATCTCATCCGGACTTGACATCCTCCTCCGCGTGAACGCGGAGGAATCCCACGGCACCGCGCCGCTGGATTGGGATATTAGGGTTTGCAGTCTACCACTTGTTCCCTCGGTTGGAATCCGCTGGACAAGTCGTGAAGGTAGACTCCGGGCTGTGCCAACCAGCCGGTACTCCTATCCCTACCCAAATTGGGTGCAGACTCAGAGTTACTTTCATCGTTGATCTCGAGACGGATGTTCTCCGCCCCGTTCACGTCAGCGTTGAACGCCGCATCACACGTCTCGCAGACGTATAGACCACGCTCAACACGCTGACTGTCGTCTTTCTTACCGCAAACACAACACGTCTTGCTCGTGTCGCTCTCGGATACTTCTACGACTTCGATGCCCTTGACTTTCGCCTTATATTCGAGGATGTTCGAGAACCGGTCGAATGCCCACCCGTGCAAGTCGAGGTTGCCGTGCTTCCCCCAGTTCTTTGACTCGCCGTTCCCGTCTTCTCGAACACCAGCAAGTTCCCCGAAGTTGATTCGACCCACTTCTTGCTCGACACATCGTTCAACGATGTGTTTGGCTAAGGAGTGGAAGAAGTGGGTTCGACGCTCCGACCACTTCGAGTGCAATCGAGTGGCTTCTTGGCCGTCTGAATCGTCACACTTTGCGATTTCTTTCGGGAAGTAGTACCCGTCCTGTTTCAGACGATTGCCGGGGTACAAGTCGGCTTCCTCGGTACTGTACGCGACAGCGGCGAAGTTGCGGATACCAAGGTCGATACCCGCCGTCTCGTCACCGGGAGAGTCGGGCGTCTCCACTTCGTGCTTACACACTAAGTGCAGTTCCCAGCGCCTTTTCGCCTTGTCGTAGACGGCCCTGACTTGTTGCAGGTTCTCGACGGTAACTCCGGGGCGCGTTTCGTATTCAACAAGGATGTATTCCCATGCTCGGGGGTGGTCCTTGTGATTCGCTCCTTTAGAGAGGCGCACTCGCCCGTTGTTGGTATCGTGACGAATGCCTTTCTGCTTCCACGTCACCGTGCTACGCCGGTGTTCTTCGTGGACACGGCGGCCTTCTGAGTCGTAGTAGTTTTTCTTGCGGTAGCCGGGCGGATTTGCACGATCATCAGACTTCCTTGTTTCGTACCACGAGTTGAAGGCTTCAGCGAGTTCCTCCAGAACGCGCTGACTGGACTGACTGTGCAGTCCTTTGTACTTGTTGTGAGTCTTCAACTCGCTCTTCAAGTCCGAATCGTCGGGGATCTCGCCCGTCTCATCCCACACTTGGCGGGAATGATAGTTTGCAACGTTCCAGAGTTTCGACGCACTCCACCCGTGCCGTTCGAGCGAGTCCTCTACCTGCTGATGGTTGAGGATTTTCGCTCGGTAGGTGCGGTGGATGTGCATCGTGAAACGCTTCCATAACTGGTTATGTGGTGTTTCGTGGTTAAAGTTTGGATTCGAGCGTGGAATATCCAGTCGGGCTATCGACGGTGGATTGTGGAGGGGTTGTCGGATTCATCCCGCGCCTAAAGGCGCGGGTATTCTCCTTGCTCTTTATAACGTCCTCTGACCCCGGCCTGCGGATCGCGTATACTCGGTCGGCTACGAGATCTCTTCAGATCAACGTCCGTTCGGGCCGCTACTCCTCGACGATCTCCTCGGCGATCGGGTACAGGTACTCGCGGAACGCCTCGGGGTTCTCGACCGGCGGGAAGTGGCCCATTTCGTCCATGATCTCGATCGTCGCGCCGTCGATCCGCTCGGCCACGCGCTCTGTGTCTTCCGGGCGACCGGAGAAGTCGTACTCGCCAGTCAAGAGGTACACACCGCACTCGTCGGTGTCGATATTGGCGACCTGCTCTCTGGCGTCCCACTCGCGGGCGTAGAAGTCGATGTCGCCGGCGTAGACGCCGTGGCCCGCCTGGCTGTATATCCACCACGTCTCGCGCTTGTTGTGTTCGGGACTCTGTGGCGCTTGCAGTCCGTGGATCCACTCCGGACGGAACACCTCCTGATCTACCTCCGGGTGCGTGAGAATGGTCTGAAGGTCGTCGATGTATCCTCGATCACTCGGCACGAAGTCAGTCGTCTCGAGGCCGATCACGGCGCGGACCTCCTCGGCGTACGTGCTCGCCAACTCGAGGATGATCTCCCCGCCCATCGAACAGCCCATCACGACCGGGTCGTCGAGTCCGAGCGTGCGCGCAAAGTGGACGATGAAGCCCGCGTAGAAGTCCGTGGTGAGCCGGTAATCGCGCTCCCACCACCGATCCGCGAGCGGCGGATAGCTCCGCCCGTGCCACGGCATGTCGAACGCGTAGATGGTGAACTGCTCGCCGAGTCGCTCGTCGCAGAGTAGGTGGCGATACTCCCGTGAGTCAGCGCCCGCCGTGTGGAGGACGATCAGGGGCACATCGCCGTCGCCGGCCACCTCGTAGAATGTTCGATACGTCTCGTCGTCGAACTCGAGCCACACGTATCGCCCCTCGATCGGGTCGTGGTGTCCGTTCTCGACGTCCTCGCCGAGCGTCATCGGCGTACCTCCCCGAACACCTCGACCAGATACTTCAGCGGTCGCCAGTGTTGGATCGCCGTCAGTACGTCGCCCTCGATCGTCATGTCGTGTTGGGTCCAGACGCTCCGGAGGTCGTTGTAGAACGGCGGCGGGGACTCAGAGAGGAACGTCTCCCAGGTCCCCATCGGGGCCCGCAAGACGAGGTCCCAGCTCGAAAACGCCGTTGCGTCGCGGACCGATCGGACCCCCCCGTCACCGAGTTCGAACGCGTACGCGTCGTCGCCGAAATCGAAGCGGACGGTCGCGTCGAACTCGCGGGCGATTCGGGCGAACTCCGCGTCGTCGTTCACGGTCGCTGCGACCTCCTGTGCCCATTCGTCGCTTGGAAAGTCGGACATGCGTCAACTCGTTCGAAACCCGCGGTAATAGCTCTCGGGGTGGGCGTCGTCGCTCCGTCGCCGCCCCCGGCAGCGTTCACTCGACCGCCGACCGCCGCCGAACGATGTTGTACGAGCGGACGGTCATGACCTCGGTGTCGTCGGTGTAGACGTGCCGCTCGAACTCGACGTAGCCGCGATCGTCGTGGCTCTCTGAGGGGTTCTTTTCGGCCACCTCCACCTCGACGCGGAGCGTCTCGCCCGGGCGAACGGGCGCGTGCCACCGGAGGTCGTCCATGCCCAACCCGCCCATGTTGGCGAGCCCATCCTCGCGGTTGACGAACTCCGCGACGAACAGCCGGACCGACAGACACAGCGTGTGGAGTCCGCTCGCGACAAGTTCGCCGAACACCGAGTCCTTCGCGGCTTCTTCGTCCGTGTGGAACGGCTGCGGGTCGAACTGCTCGGCGAAGGCGATGATCTCGTCTTTCGCGACTGTGTACTCGCCGACCTCGTATCGATCGCCGATCGACAGATCCTCGAAATACAGCGTCATTGCCCGTCGTAGCGCCGTCCGAATCTTGGCTCTTGGGGTTCAGAGTATCTGGTAGCCGCCGTCGACGTAGAGCTGCTCGCCGGTCACGTACGAGGCCGCGTCGCTGCACAAAAAGAGCGCGCCGGCGGCGATCTCCTCGGGCTCGGCCGCCCGGCCGATCGGGACCGGCTTCATGATCTCGCCCGACTCGACGGCCTCTCGGACGCCCTCTGGCCCCGACGCCGAGAGCTGCGTCGCGGTGAATCCGGGGGCGATCGCGTTCACCCGAATGCCGTACTCGGCGAGATCGAGCGCGGCCGTCCGCGTGATCATCCGGACCGCGCCCTTCGAAGCGTCGTAGCTGATGTGATCGTGCAGCGAGTGTTCGGAGCTTATCGAGGACGTGTTGAGGATCGTCCCCTCGACGCCCCGGTCGATCATGTCCGCGGCGGCGTACTGACAACCGAGGAGGACGGCTCGTGCGTTAATCGCCTGGACGCGGTCGTACTCCTCGGGAGTCGCGTCCAAGACGCCCTTACGGGCGATGGTCCCCGCGTTGTTGACCATCACGTCGACGCCGCCGTAGTCGCGCGCCGCCTCGACGACCGCCGCGATCCGATCCGGATCGGAGACGTCCGTCTCGACGAACGCTGCGGTCCCGCCCGCGTCCTCGATCGCGACGTGCGTCGGCTCGGAGCCGTCGCCCGGCTTCTCGTCGATGTCCGCGATCAACACCGTCGCGCTGGCGGCTCCGAAATCCAGCGCGATCCGTCTGCCGATTCCGGAGCTTCCGCCCGTGATGATGACGGTGTCTCCGTCGAAATCGTATGTGACGTTCGACATATCGGATGGGTCGCCCACCGACGTATTAAGCGTGCCCCCGTGTTCGGTGCCGGCGATTCTGATGTCTGTCGGGGTTGCGGACGAACTGGGTTCTGTGTCCGGACATTTCGGACAACATCGCCATCAAATGCGGCCGTGCGTGAGGATTCTCACTGTCGATCGGGCCCGTGTTCACTGGCTCACTCGTGGGGTAGGATCGGGCAGGTCTACCACGACGAGTGGTTCCTAGACCGGGTCGAGACGTCTTTCGGCGACCACAGCGTGTGCTGCAAAAAGGCCTCGGAACGATCGGGAGCGACACGTGCAAAGAGCGGCCGTCCGTGGATCGGCCACTGGAGCGGTGTCTCCGACTTCCCCTTCAACCGTTCCCTGTCCGCTTATTTCGGATCAATAGACGAGCTTCCAGTTCACGTTCGACACTGCGAAACACGTCTACCGAGACGTACCGGCGGTTAGTGCGGCAGCAGCGTTGCCCGCGTGACCTCGCGGCTATCGGAACGCTCGAGCGCCTCGGAGACGTCCAAGAGGTCGAACTCCGTGTCGATCAGTTGATCGTAGGGGTAGTCCTCGGCGTGTTCGTCGAGGAATTCGAGGGCGCGCCGCAGGTACCACGGATCGTACCGGACGACCGGGTTGATCTCGATGGCCCGCCGAGTGAGCAGTCCGGGATCGAACTCCGTGGTGTGGCCCGGGCTGACGTTGCCGATTTCGAGGTACCGACCGCCCTTCCTGACGAGATGGATCCCCTCCGAGAAGGCCGGAGGCACACCCGCGACCTCGACCCCGACGTCGGCACCCACGCCGTCGGTCAACTCTTTGACTCGCTCCGCGCGTGCGTCGACGGTCTCGTACTCGCGGAAGTCGATCGTGTGGTCGGCACCGAACGCCTCGGCGCGCTCCAGTCGCCCATCGACGCCCTCGATGACGATCACGTTCGCGCCGCGCTCTTTCGCCACGGCGATGGTGTTGAGCCCGAGCCCACCGGCTCCCTGCACGACGACCGTCTCGCCCTCCGAGAGGTCGACCTTGTCGATCCCGAAGATCATCTGCGACAGCGCGCAGTTCGCACCCGCGGCGATGTTCTCGTCCAACCCCTCCGGCACTTTGTAGAAGTACTGGTCCGGGTTGATGTAGTAGTGCGTGCCGAAGGTGCCGTGGAAGTGCGGTGGCTCCTCGGGCGATTTCGACCAGTGCTTGTACGCGTTCTCACAGAGGTTGAACTGCCCGTTCTGACAGGCCGGACACTTTCGACACGTGATGAAGTACGCGGGGGCGACCAGATCGCCCGGTTCGATCGGGTTCCCCGCGTAGTCCGTCTCGACGCCCTCGCCGAGTTCTTCGATCCGACAGAGCGCCTCGTGTCCGAGCGCGCCGTCTTTGACCTCCGGATGGTGTCCACGCCAGATGTGGAGTTCGGAGCCACAGACGTTCGCCCGTTCGACCTCGGTCAGTACCGCGCCCGGCTCCGGATCGGGAACCGGATACTCCTTGATCTGGACGTTCTCCGGCTCCACCATGTACGATAACTTCCCGGTTCGTTCGTCGGTCATGCGCGAAGCGTCGTGGCGCGCCCCCTTCAACCTACTGCCGGCCGCCGGTGACGGTCGGTCCGACGCCCGACGCATCGCGACGGCGGGGCCACAGCTAAGTGCGCTCGGTGGTTGGGTCCGACATGACTCAGGCGAGTGCAGCGGAAACGATCGACGTGATCGTCGTCGGCGGCGGCGGGGCCGGGATGGCGGCCGCGCTGTCGGCGCGCGAGACGGATGCTGACGTGCTTCTTCTCGAACGCACCGGTGAACTGGGCGGCGCGACCGCTATGTCGATCGGGAGCTACTCGGCGACGGGGACCGAACTGCAGGCCGACGCCGGGATCGTTGACTCCGTCGACGCCCACGTCGAAGATATCGGGAAGTTCGTCGAGCAGGCGCTCGAATCGCCCCGCCACCTCAACCTCGACCGGCAGGGCGACCTGCTCGCAAAGGACGACCTCGCGCTCCGACGGGCGATGGTCGAACGCGGCGCGGACACCTTCGAGTGGCTCTGCGAGCAGGGCTTGCGGTTCGAGGGGCCGTATCCCGAGCCGCCACACCGAGTCCCGCGGATGCACAACGTCCAACCGAACACGGACGCCTACGCCGAGGTTTTGGGTGCCGCCGTCCGCGAGACCGGCGTCGACGTTCGAACCGACACGCCGGTCGCGGAACTGGTGACCGACGGCGACAGGGTCGTCGGCGTTCGCACTGACGACGCCGTCGTCGAATCGCGAGGTGGCGTCGTGCTGGCGACCGGCGGTTTCGTCGCTGACCGGGAGCTCAGACGGACGTTCACGACGGACCACCACGCGACGGCGGTCAGCGAGCACGGCTCCGGCGCGGGCCACCGGATGGCCAGGGACGCCGGCGCGGCGCTCCGGAACATGGACCTCCAGTGGCTGTCGTTCCGGGTCGGCGAGCCGCTGTGGACGGAGCCAAACGTGCCCGCGCTGACCGACGCCGGGGCGATCCTCGTCGACGGCGACGGCAGCCGGTACGTCAACGAACTAGTCGACTACGACCAGCTGTTCTCGTCGACGCATCTGGCGGCCGACGGTGCCTGCTATCTCGTCTTCGACGCCGACGTCGCCGACGCGTTCTCGTCGTGGCCCGACTACGTCTCGACGTTCCCCGGGTCCGCGTACGCTTACGTCGGCGACTACGCCGAAACCGAGTATCTGGTCTCGGCGACAGATCCGGCGAAACTGGCCGACGAGGCCGGTATGGACGCCGACATGCTCACCGCGACGCTCGATCAGTACAACGCCGCCGCGACCGGCGAACGCATCGATCGATACGGACGAACGGATTTCGCTGGCGAACTCCGCTCGGCCCCGTACTACGCGCTCGGCCCGATCCACCCGTACTCGCTCATCACCGACGGCGGGGTCGCGGTGAACACGCGCTCGGAGGCGCTCGATGGGGATGGTGCGCCGATCGACGGGCTGTACGCCGTGGGCGACACGGCGGCCGGTCCGCTCCGATTCGGCCACGGCCATCACCACCTGTGGCTGTTCACCTCGGGTCGGACCGCGGGAATCGAGGCGGCTGACAGCGTCGGCGACGCCTGATTCAGTCGGCGCTACTCGAACGACTGTTTCGAGCCGACTTCCCGGACTCCGTCGGGTAACGCTCGAACGTCCGATCGATCGCTTCTGATACCGACGTGCGTCTCGCTGTCCGCGCCGAGTTGGAGCCGAACTGTGAGGTCGACGTCCCCGCAGGGGGCGGCTCCGCCCGATTCGGTCACGTAGAAGGGAACATCGTGACCGGGAACGACGAAATCGAGGCGCTCGGCCAGCGCGTCGAGCGTCTCGCGGCCGATCCCGTCGTCGTAGATGGTGAACGGGTTCCGCGTCTCGAACTCCCGGACGTTCTTGACGGCGTCGCCGGTCAGTCCGTAGGTCATCCCGTCCTCGACGATAAACGAGACGTGGTGTTCGACGTGGCCGGGAGTGTGGACCGCTTCGATACCGTCGAGTACCTCGCCCTCGGTGAATCGGACGACGTCGCGCCCATCGAGCAGTCCAGCGACCGACCGGGGTGTCGCCCAGTCGAACCCCCCGTTCTCGGCGCGCTCGAGTTCCGGGTCGTAGACGTGTACCGTCGCATTCGAGAACAGGTCCACGTTGTCGACGTGATCGAAGTGCAGATGCGTCAACAGCACGTCGGAGACGTCCGCGGGATCGACGCCCGCCGTTTCGAGTGCGTCGACGAGCATCGGTCGGCGGGCGAGCGAGCCGGTGTCGACGATCGTTTCACCGTCGAGCAACGCGACCGAGGACTGCCCGAGATACCCCTCGTCAGTTCGCCCAGGAATACCGCCCAAGAGCAGATCGATAGTGACCATACCGCACAATCGGTCGGATTCTACAAATACCTACGGTGGCCGACCGCCCCATGCCCTACGGGCGGTCGTCGGCATAGCCGTCGAATCGGCTGATGGAGATGTCCGGGTAGTGCGTCGTCGGGTCGTCGTTGACAAGCTGTCTGGTGATGACGTCGCCGATCGCGGGCGCGTACTGGACCCCCCGCGAGTGCAGCGCCGCGATCGAGAACCCGGGCGTGTCGGTCCAGCCGACGACCGGGTTCCCATCGGGGGTCCGAGAGGTGTACGCGACGTCCTCGTGGACGACTTCGGCGTCCGAGAGAGTCGGAGCGATCGACTCGACGGACTCGAGTATCGAATACGTGACCGACTCCGGAACTTCGGCGGGCTCGTCCGGATCGACCACGTCCGCGGCGGCGTAGGGGTCTTCGGCTGGCTCGGCGTGATACACCAAGACGCGGCCGTTCGGCCGGCCTCGAAACGTGATCCCGGTTTCGACGTGACGAATCTTCGGGAGCGTCCGGGTGAGCGGTTCGGACGGTTCCAGTTCGAGCAGATGGAGTCGCTCCTGGCGGACGGGGAGATCGACGCCGGCCATGTCGGCGATCGCGTTGTTCCAGGGCCCCGCCGCACAGACGACAGCACCCGCGTGCCGTTCACCGTCGGCCACCGCGCCCTCGACGCGACCTTCTCGGACCGTGATATCCGTTATCTCCGTCCCGGTCGCGACGGTCGCACCGGCGGATGCCGCGCGGTCCGCGAAGGCGTGGACGAGCGATTCCGGTGATCGGAAGTAGCCCCCGTTCGGTCGATACAGAGCCGACTCGATCGACCCCTCTCGGATCTCCGGGACGACGAGCACGTCGTGAAGCTCCGATCCCTCGACGAGCTCCGAGGGCGACCCCATCGGATGCTCGCTCGCTCGCGTGCGCTCGATCGTCTCGCGTCCCGCCTCGCTCGTCGCGACGTGGATGACCTCCGTCGGCTCGTACCGCATGTCCGACGCCTCGGCCATGAACTCGTTGTAGAGTCGCTTTCCGTACCGCTTCATCCGAAGCTGCGTCTCGTCGGTGCCGTACTGACGGAGCCCAACACTCGACTTGCCGGTCGTTTCGCACCCCAGCGTTTCGCCTCGCTCGAACAGCGTCACGTCCACGCCGTCACGTCGACTCAGATGGTAGGCGACGCTGGTGCCGACGATCCCGCCCCCGATGACGAGTACGTTCATCCGTCGATCACTCCCCCGTCCAGTCGCCGTCGAACCGAGCGGGTGACACGGCCTCGGCGTAGCCGGGTTGCGTTTCGTCAGCGACGTTCGCCGCGATCACCCGACCGGTCGCCGGCGCGAGTTGGATCCCCTCGGAATTGAACGCGACGATCGAGAAGCCGTCGACGGCCGTCGGACCGACGATCGGGTGGCCATCTGGCGTGAGCGATCGAACGCCGACCCACTCCTCGACGATCTCGGCGTCCAACAGCGACGGGAGGAACCGCTCGATGGCGTCCGTCATCCCAGACCGGACTTCCTCGGGAACCGTCTCCGGAACCGTCTCCGGGTCGTACTCCGTGCCCGCGTCCGCGTAGCTCCCCGGCGAGTGCCCGACCAACACCGTGCCATCGGGCTGGCCGAGGAAGTAGTACCCCGACGCGCCGTGTTTGATGTTGGGGAGCGGGTGGGGGAGCGCCTCCGTCGGCTCCAGACGGGCGATCGGCGCGAGCGTGTGTCGGAGCGGGAGTTCGAGCCCGACGAGTCGGCCGAGCGCGAGGTTCCAGGGACCGGCAGCACAGACGACCCGCGTCGTCGGATGTCGTTCCGACACGGTTCGGACCGCCGTCACGCCACCGTCGTCGGTCTCGATGTCGGTGACCTCGGTGTTCGACAGAAACTCGACGCCGTTCTCGCGGGCGCGCTCGACGAACTCGTGGGTGAGTTCGACGGGGCTGAAGATCCCCGCGTTGGGGTCGTACAGCGCGCCGGTGACGGCGTCGGTTTCGAGCTCCGGAACGGGCGTGATGGCTGCTAGCTCCTCGCCCTCGACGTACGCGCCGACTGACGGCTCGGCCGCCCGCAACGGGGCCGCGTGCTCGTCGTCCGTCGCCAGTTCGAGCCGTCCGATCGGATCGTATCGCGGCGTCGCCCTCGGGTCGGCCAGAAACTCGTTGTACAGCCGCATCGCATATCGCTTCATCGGATCGAGTTCCGAGTCGCCCATCTGCCGGAACACGGCCGTCGATCTGGCGGTCGTCTCCGCTCCGATGGCGTTTCGCTCGAACACCGTGATCGACGCCTCGGTGTGTTCACTGAGGTGATAGGCCACGCTGGCACCCGCGATACCGCCGCCGATGATCGTTACCGTCTCGTCCATGCGCGCACTTCGTGACCGATTAGAATAAACGATGCCACTTCGTCCCAGCCTACTGGATCCGAACGGGGCGGACACAGTCCAGGACCACGCCGGTCCCGCCGCTCGCCAACTGCTCGGCGACGGTGACCGGCCGAACGGTTTCGATCCACTCCTCGAAGGCCTCAAGCCCGTCGTGGTACTCCACGACGGGCGGGTGGAACAGGAACGGGGCGTCGCCCGCTTCGGCCTCCGCTTGGAGTTGTGCCAGCGCCTCCTCGGGATCGTGCCGCTCCAGCCGTCTCGTGTCGAACGGGGTGACGGGATCGAGCACCTCGACGCCCGCCGGGTCGCGTTCGGGACGGCCTAGCATCCACTCGAAGCCGATCTCCTCGATGGCCGTGACCGCGCCTTCACTCACCGTCAGAAACGGGACGAAGAAGCCGTCGGGGGTGATACCGGTGGCGTTCTCGATGGCGGTCATGCCGGTGGCGATAGCGTCGTGAGCGTCGTCGTAGGAGAGATCGGCGTAGGTGTGGTGGCGGTGGGAGTGAAAGGCGATCTCGTGGCTATCGGCGTCGAGCGTCTCGATGATCGCCGCCTGCTCGTCGGCGTCGCGGCCCAGAAACGCGAAGCTTCCAGACGCGTCGTTATTCGTGAGCGTCTCCGAGAGTGCCTCGAAGTCGTCGAGTTCGTACTCGGCGACGCAGAACCACGCCCGCCATCGGTGTTCCTCCGGAATCGGACCGTCGCTAAAGAGGCTCAGCCACGTCTCGAACTCTCGAAGTGTCGGTGTTTCGGCTTCTCGCATGACTCCCCTGCACTGAAGGCGCGGAAAGTATTGGTCTTTCCCCCGCCTCGGCTCGGTCACTCACTCCACGTGAGCGACTTGTCGAGCTAGCCGAACGCCGGGATGACCTCGTCGCCGAACAGTTCGATCTGTTCGAGCACCGTCTCGTGGTCCATGCCGCTGTGGTGGAACCTGAGCGCGAGGTGATCGAGCGGGATCCGATCGCGCATCGCCTCGATCTGTTCGATCACCTCCTCCGGAGTACCGACGAAGAAGCGTTCCTCCGCGAGTCGCTCGAAGTCGCGAACGTCCTCGGGATCCAAGAGCGGATGCGAGAACGCGCCGCTGTACTCCGCCGCGTAGGAGGTGTGGAGGTACTTCTCGCCGAGTTCGACGGCTTCCTCGTGGGTTTCGGCGATGACCGCCTCTCTCATGAGCGGATGGTCGATCTCGCCCCACGCGTCCTCGTCGCCGATCAGCGAGCGCTGTTTCTCCTTGCGAACCGCGAGTTCGTCGAGGTCCGCGACCACGCCGGGAACCCACGCGTCGCCGAACCGCACCGAGCGGCCGATCTGTTTGTCGCCCCATCCGCCGATCCAGATCGGTGGTCGGGGCTTTTGGACCGTCTGCGGCATCGGTTCCCAGTCATCGATCGAAAAGAACGGACACTCGAAACTGATCGACTCCTCGACCGTGAAGAACTCGTCGAGGAATCGGACCCCTTCGATCAGCCGACCGGCACGCTCGTCCATCGGCACGTCGAGCGCCTCGAACTCCTTTTCGACGTAGCCGAGACTGACACCGAGCGTGAGCCGACCGTCCGAGATGACATCGAGCATCGCTGCCTGCTGGGCGACGTGCAACGGGTGATATAGCGGGAGGATCAACACCGAGGTGACGAGCTCCAAATTCGTCGCCGTCCCGACGCTCGCGAGGCGCATCAGGGGGGCCGGCCAGTAGTTGTCGTCTTCGGTCACCTGGTGGTCGTTGACCCAGCACGATTCGAAGCCGAGGGCCTCCGCGGTCCGGCATTGCTCAGTGACGCCCTCCCAGCTGGTGCCTCCCTCCGTGGGGAAGATCCCGAACTTCATGCGCGTCGTTTCGGCCTCTCGCACTTATAGTTGATTGGCAACGGACGGGTCTCCGCTCGGTGGACCGAGCGGGAGTGTCCTTATCACGTCATATGTTTACACGAGGCATTCGTGTTTCGCAAACACTAACAAAATTAATGCTATTATTTTGAACTTCGTCCTTCCCTGGTCCTTTCTATAACAATATTAATTTTGTTTGTAATCACGCGTACTCGATCTCGAGCTCGAGCTCGTTCGCCGTCCCGAGAATGACGTTCGGGACCTCCTCGTGGAGCCGTTCGTCCTTCATCCGATGGGTTGGCCCGGAAACGCTGAGCGCGCCGATCACCGAGCCGTTCGGTCCGCGGACCGGCGCGCCGGCCGCCCGGACGCCGCGGAGCTGTTCCTCTTTGTTGAACGCGATCCCGTCCCGCTCTCGGATCGTTTCGAGTTCCGCGAACAGCACGTCGGGGTCGGTGATCGTGTTGCTCGTCCGCCGCGGCAGCCCGTGTTTGTCGATGATCTCCTCGGTGCAACGTCGCGGAAGCGCCGCGAGGATCGCCTTCCCGGCCGCCGTCCGGTGCAGCCCCAACCGCCGACCGTCCCGCGAAAACGTCTTCACGGCGTGTTTGCCAGATTTCGTGTAAACGTAGACCCCCTGTCCGTGCTCCTCGACGATGAAGTGTGCTCGGCCCCCTGTTTCCTCCGCCAGCTGTTCGACCTTCGATTCGGCGAGCGAAAAGTACTCGTTGCTCTTTCGGACGTGCTCGCCGAGATCCAAGAACATCAATCCGAGGCGGTACGTGTCACCGTCTTTGATCACGTATTCGGCGTCTTCGAGCGTCGCGAGGTGGCTGTACACGGTGCTCGCGGCCAGATCCATCTCCTCTGCGAGTTCGGTCACGCGGGCCCCGCCGACGTCTTTGAGCGCCTCGATGACCCGAAGCGACGTCTCGGTCGTGGCGAGCGTTCGGCGGTTGGGGGTTGCTGCCATAGCCGTGATATAACGTCGCACACGTATATAATTCCCGCCTCACGAATTCAGATTCGCAGAACTGTCCGCGATAAGCCGGCGCAGATCGACCATCGTTTCCCAGTGAGTCCGCATATACCGCACTACACCGGCATGCACGCACTGAGCGTGTCTCGTAGGTACTCGATCGAATCGATCGTGCCGCGAATGGCCATTCGCGCCTCGCGAATGACTGTGTGCGGTCCGTGACGAACCGTACGAGTGGATAACGGACTAACCTGATGTATATGAGCCTGTAGCGGCTCAAATTTACCGGTTCGACATGTGGGAAGCCGTATTCCCCGTTACAGGTCCTCTGACTGCGTGCCGATGCCTTCTGGCCAGCCGGTGGGTTGCTCGGCGGACGGCTGGGCGAACTCGCGTTTGAGCACCATCGGCGTGCGCTTCAGCGAGAGCACTTTCTCGTCGTCCTCGTTGTACGCGCGGAGTTCCGTGGTGACGATGCCGACGTGGTCGCGGGAGCTGCTCTCGCGCTTTTCGAGCACCTCGCTCTCGGCGAAGATCGTATCACCGTGATACACAGGCGCGTGATGACGAATGTCGTCGTACCCGAGGTTCGCCGTCGCGTTCTGCGTGATGTCGATGACGCTCATCCCGACCGCCAACGCGATGACGAAGGTGCCGTCGACGAGTCGCTCGCCGAACTCCGTCTCCGCGGCGTACGGCTCGTTGAAGTGCATCGGATTGAGGTTCATCGTCAGATTGGTGAACCAGACGTTGTCCGTCTCCGTCACCGTCCGCCCGTACGGGTGTTTGTACACGTCCCCGACCTCGAAATCCTCGTAGTATCGACCCTCCCAACCGCCAACGATACGCCGCTCGTGATCTGTTTCCGTCATACGGACCGAACAACGCCCGATACCGTTCTAAACCTTTCGTGGTGCGTCTCTCGCGATCTATCGGCGTGAACGATCGCCTACGGCTCTTCGGAGACCAACACGCCGCGCTCGATCAGCGATTCGATCTCCTCCTCGGAGTAGCCGTGTTCTTCGAGGACTTCGCGGTTGTGCTGGCCGAGCAAGGGTGCGGGTCGATCGATCGACGGCTCGGACTTCGACATCCGAATCGGCGTGTCCGTGAGCGTAAGATCACCGTATCGCGGGTGTTCGACGTCGACGAAGACCTCTCGCGCAGCCACCTGTTCGAGTTCCGCCGTGTCCTTGATCGAGTTGTGACGAGCCGCGGGGATGCCGTGCTCGAGGAGCGTCTCGACCGCCTCGTCGGCCTGTTGTGTCGCCAGCCACTCCTCGAACAGTCCGGTCAGGTACTCCGCGTCCTCGACGCGCGCGCCGTCGTCTTCATACTCGGGTTTCTCGTAGAGATCCGGTCGATCGAGGATTCGGCACATCCCTTCCCACACGCGCTCGGAGTACAACAGGAGGGCGACGCAGATCCACTCGTCCTCGGCCTTCGCCGCGCCGTAGAGCATGTCCGGATTGAAAAAGGCGTTCCCTCGCCCTTTCTGTGGCTCCTCGTCGAGGTTCGTGTAGTACTCGAACGCGCCATCCATGTTGTGCATCATCGATTCGAGCAGCGAAATGTCGATCTTCTGACCACCGTTGCCCTTGTCGCGATAGCGGATCGCGCCCATTGTCGCGATCGTCGCGTTGTATCCTGCGTAGAAGTCCGCGAGCGACGACTGCGAACGGATTGGCGGTCGATCGTCGTCGTATCCCAGAATGCTCGAAAACCCGGAGAGGTGCTGAATGATCGTGTCCATCGCGGGTTTTCGGGCGTCCGGGCCGGTCTCGCCGTACCCGGTAACGTGCACGTAGATGAGTTCGTCGTTGTACTCGGTCAACGTCTCGTAGTCCGCTCCCAACTTCTTGGCGACGCCGGGGGGCCAATTCTGCAGGACAACGTCTGCTTTCTCGACGAGGTCGTAGAAGATCTCCTTCCCGTCGTCCGATTTGAGATCGAGACCGAGCGCCCGCTTGTTTCGGTTGTACAGTTCGAACGGCGGATTGAACGGCTTTCCGTTGAACTCGCGTCGATTGATCCGGTAGACGTCGCCCGAGGGCCGTTCGATCTTGACCACGTCCGCCCCGAGATCCGCCATGAACGTGGCGCAGATCGGCCCGGCCACGGCTTGGCTCAAGTCGACGACACTGATGTCCGAGAGAGGCATTGGTCGTACATCTCTTGCGTCCGATAATAACCTTGTTGATACTGTGGAGTTTCGTGCTCGATTCAGACGTCCTCGACCGCGACCCAACCGCCGCCCGCCGCGGATTCGTAGGCCGCATCCAACACCGACAGGACCCGAACCGCGTCGTGAACGTCCGCCGGAATCGCCCCGGACTCGCGCCCCTCGAAGTAGTGGGCGAAGAACTTCCAGACGTAGTCGCCCCACGCTGGGAACCGCTCGTAGCCGTACTCGAACTCGGTGCCGCGTTTCGGAGCCGTCGCCCAGGCGTCACCGTCCGAGACGATGTCGAGCGGGACGGTCGATCGGCGCGCGCGGTTGTGGTGGAGCGGCGTGTCCGCCGTTGCGTTCTCGCCGTAGACCGCGAACCGCGTGTCCTTCTCGGGTTCGCCGAGATAGTACCCCGTCTGGAAGGTGCCCATGATCCCCGACTCGGTCTCGAACTGGACGGCCATCCCCTCGTCGATGTCGCCGTCTGCGGGCGTTCTCGACCGCGCACACACCGACGTGATCGGCTCGCCCAACACGTACATGAACAGGTCGATCCAGTGGAGCCCGATCCACTGCAGCGAGCCGCCGCGGCTGATCGCGTCGTCGTAGATGTAGTGCGACCGATTCCGGTAGTCGAGTTTGCTCCCGATGTAGCGCCCGTCGACGGACCAGATATCGCCGAAGAACCCGTCGTCGACCCGCGCTTTGAGGGCTTGGGCGGCAGCCGCGTAGCGGTAGATGTAGTTGACGCCGATCGTCACGTCGGCCTCGTCGGCGCGCTCGGCCAGCGGCCGGAGGTCGGCCGCGGTTCGGGCCAGCGGTTTCTCACAGATCACGTCGACGCCGTGGTCGATCGCCGCGTCGATGAAGCCCGGCACCTCGTCGTTTCGGTAGGTCACCCAGATGACGTCCACGCCGGCGTCGGCGATCAGTTCCGTCGGATCGGCGTAGATCGCCGCTCGGTCCGCGATTTCGCCGATGTCCGCGCCGTCGGTGGCGATCTCGTCGGGCCGGTCGGTGTGCGGCTGAATGTCCGCCGCCGTGTACTCCTTCCCCGGCTCGCACAGCGCCACCATCTCGACCGGCAGCTGGGCGGACAGCTGGAGGTAGGGGTCCCGGTGATGGTGGTCGACGCCGATGTAGCCGACTTTCGTTTGCGACATGGTAGCTCGTCTTCGCCGTCGAAAATAAATCCACCTGTCGACCGCTTCGCCCCAGACGATGATCGCTCTCGTCGTCGACGCCCGGACAGTAACCACTATGCCCGTCTGGATCCCACCGGAACGTATGTCACTGCTTGACCAGGCGTTCGACCTTCGCGGTCCGGACGCGCTCCGCTTCGGTCGTGGACGGGTGGCGGAAACGGGCGACTGCGCCGCGCGATTCGGCGACCGGGCGTTGCTCGTGACCGATCCCGGCGTTCGGGCAGCCGGGCTGGCCGAGTCGGTCGTCGACTCGCTCGAAACCGCCGGACTGGACGTCGAGATCTTCGACGGGATCGAGTCCGACCCGTCCGTTTCGGTCGCGCATGCCGCCGCCGAGGCGGCCGCCCAATCCGACGTCATAGTGGGGCTGGGCGGCGGGAGCCCGATGGACGTGACGAAAGCCGCCGCCGCGACCGTCGCGTCCGATCGCTCCCTCCTCGAACTGCTCGAATCGGACGATCCGCTCGCGGACAGCGCGCCGACGATTTTGCTGCCGACGACGTCCGGAACCGGGAGCGAGGTGTCGCCGGCCGCCGTCCTGTTCGACGACGACGGCGAGAAGCGAGGGCTCATCGATCCGGTACTGTTCGCCGACGTCGCCCTCGTCGATCCCGACCTCTCGATGCAGTTGCCGTCCCGGCTGACCGCCGGCACCGGCCTCGATGCGTTCGCCCACGCGGTCGGTTCGTACATCTCGACCGATTCGAACGAGTTCGCCGACGCGCTGTGTCTGCGGGCGATGGACCTGGTCGAGACGCACCTCCGTGATGCCACCTTCTACGGCGGCGATGCTCCCGAGGCGCGCGTCGGGATGTCGATGGCCGCCACGCTGGCGATGTTGGGCCGCGTCAACGGCGGGAAGTCGGCGATCCACTCGGTCGCCTACGGCGTCGGCGCGCTCTACCACGTCCCGCACGCAGAAGCCATCGCCGCGGTCATGCCGGCGGTGCTCGAGTACAACGCGCCCGCCGCGCTCGATCGGTTCGCCTCTCTCGGCGACCGCCTGTACGACGCGTCCGGCTCCAGGCGACACCGCGCCGCGACGTTCGTCGCCGGCGTCCGATCCCTGCGCGACGACGTCGGGTTCGACGGCGACCTCACTGCACTCGGCGCGGCGGAGGGCGATCTCGACGCGCTCGCGGAAGCATCACTCGCCTCCGAACGACACCTCCGCGCCAGCCCCCGCTCCATGGACGTCGACGACGCCCTCGAACTGCTCTCGGAGTTGCTCTGAGGATTCCGTCGCGTCGCAGGCGAATCTTTATCCTCCACCGTAAGCAAGCAGATCCATGTCACAACCGACCGTGGGAGTCGTCGGGCTGGGTCGTATGGGCAGCGCGATGGCCGGCCACCTCCTCGATTCGGGATTCGACGTTCGCGGCTACGACGTCGTCCCGGAGGCTCGCGAGCGGGCCGCCGAAGGGGGTATCGAACCGTATCCGAGCGCGGCCGACCTCGCCGCAGCGAGCGACGTCGTCCTCACGTCGCTCCCGAACCCGGACACCGTCCGCGAGAGCTACCTCGGCGAGAACGGGATCGCTGCGGGGGCGGACGACCTCGTGGCGATCGAGGCGAGTACGATCGATCCGGCGACGACCGAGGAGGTCGCACTCGTGGCGGCCGAACGGGGCGTCACGCTGATCGATTCGCCGGTTTCGGGCGGTCCGGAGGGTGCCGCGTCGGGGACGCTGACGATCTTCGTCGGCGGTGCCGACGACGCCGTTTCGAGTCCGCCGGCCAAACCAGTGCTCGATGCGATCTCGAACAAATCGTTCCACGTCGGCCAGTCTGGAGCCGGGCACACCGCCAAACTGCTCAACAACGTGATGTCGATGGGCAACCTCATGTTGGCGATGGAGGCCGTCTCGCTCGGGACCGAGCGCGGGTTGGACGGCGAACGGCTCCTCGAGGCGCTTCGAAACGGCGGCGGGTCCTCGAACCAGTTCGAAAAGCGGATGCCGCGCGCGCTCAACCGAAACTTCGACCCCGGGTTCCCCGTCTCGCTCGCCCGCAAGGACATCGGGCTCGCCCTCGACACCGGCGAGGACACCGACCATTCGATGCCGGTCACCGCGATCATCTATCAGCTGTACACGAAAGCGATCTCGGAGGGATACGGCGACGAGGACGCCGTCGCCGTCGCGAAGCTCTTCGAGAGTGACGAGCTGATCGAAGCCGGCGAGCACGTCGATGAGTCCTACGGCGGGTACTGATCGGCGACCCGAACGCCGCCGGCCGCTGACGAAAAAGGTTTTGTCCCCGTACGGAAAGTATCGAGACGTATGCAGATAGCAGTTCTCGGTGCCGGGACCATGGGTCACGGTATCGCTCAAGTCAGCGCGATGGCCGGCCACGAGGTCGTCCTCTACGACATCGAATCGGAATTCGTCGAGGACGGGCTCGAACAGATCGAGGCGAACCTCGAGGACGGGCTCGAACACGGCGTCGACCGCGAGACGATGGAGGCGACGCTCGACCGACTCTCCGGAACGGCGGATCTCGAGGACGCCTGCGGCGGCGCGGACCTCGTCATCGAGGCCGTCCCCGAACGGATGGAGCTCAAACGCGACACGTTCTCCGACGTGGAGGCGATCGTCGACGACGACGCGATCATCGCGACGAACACGTCGTCGCTTTCGGTCACCGAGATCGCGTCGGTACTCGATCGCCCCGAGCGCGCCGTCGGCATCCACTTTTTCAACCCCGTCCACATCATGCCGATCGTCGAGGTCGTCGTCGCGGCCCAGACCGACGACGACACGCTCGCGACGGCGATCGCGTTGGTCGAGGAGATGGACAAAGAGCCGGCCGTCGTCCGCGATTTTCCCGGCTTCGCGTCCTCGCGACTCGGTGTCACGCTGGGCGTCGAGGCGATGCGGATGGTCGAACAGGGCGTCGCCTCACCCGAGGCCATCGACACGGTGATGGAGATCGGCTACAACCACCCGATGGGGCCGCTGAAGCTCACCGACGTCGTCGGGTTGGACGTTCGACTTGACATCCTCGAATACCTCTCCGAGGAACTCGGCGACCGGTTCCGACCGCCGCAGATCCTCAAGCAGAAGGTCCGCGCCGGCGAGACCGGCAAGAAGTCCGGCGAGGGATTCTACGTCTGGGAGGACGGCGAGGCGGTCGGCGTGAGCGAACTCTGGAGCGACGAGTGATACTCGGTCGGTTATAAACGGCGGCGGGGCTCCGCGAACGAGCTGCCCATTTATAAACGTGCCTCAGAGAACCGCGTCGATCGGGTCTCGACGGTGGCTCGTTTATATATGGGGCGCGGACGCGACGCGAGAAACGAGCGAGCGACGCTCGATCATTTATAACTGAACGCCGTCCATCGGCGCTCAGAGCGGCCTGAAACACTTATATATCGAGTCGAAACGCTCGATGGCGGTTATAACCGCAGCTCACTCCGCGGCGACCGATTCGAGCGCGGGCAGCAGGTACTCACGGAACGCCGAGGGATTTTCGACCATCGGGAAGTGGCCGAGGCCGTCCATGATCTCGACGGTCGCGCCGTCGATTTCCTCGGCGACCGATCGGGTGTCCTCGGGGAGCGCGGAGTAGTCGTACTCCCCGGTGAGTAAGTGGACCGAACAGGCGTCGGTGTCGATCTCGGTGATCTTCTCGCGCCCGTCCCAGTCGGTCGCGTAGAAGTACAGATCGCCCGTGTAGACGCCCGGGCCGCCTTGGGCGTACACCCACCAGCTCTCCCGCTTGAACCGGTCGGGGCTGTTCGGGGCCTGCAGCCCCTCGGCCCACTCGCCGCGGACCACCTCGGCGTTGATCGACGGATCGCCCAGATACCCCAGATCGCGCTTCGGGGCGAACGCGGTCGATTCGACGCCGACGACGCCGCAGAACCGGTTGGCGTGCGCGTGAGCGAGTTCGAGCACGATCGCCCCGCCCATCGAGCATCCGAGCACCGCCGGTTCCGGCTCCTCGATATCGAGCGTCTCCACGACGGAGACGATGTGGTCAGCGTACGCCTCCGTCGTCAGCCGGTACGCGTCGTCGCGCCAGTCCGTCCGCTCGTCCATCGGCGGGAAGGAGCGTCCGTGCCACGGGAGATCGAACGCGTAGACGGTGAACCGATCCAGTATCTCGGGATCGTTCAGGACGTGCCGCCACTGTCTGGAGTCCGCCCCCGCGGTGTGCAGACAGACGAGCGGTCGCTCGCCCGATCCCGCCCGCTCGTAGTAGATCCGGTGGGGGCAGTCGTCCACGTCGATCCAGACGTACCCGCCCTCGATCGGTTCCTCGGTGCCGTGGTCGCGGATCGCGCCCGGCTCGTGGTCGCTCATCTGGTTTCGACCTCCCGGAAGGCCGCCACCAGCCGCTTCAGCGGGCGGAGGTGTCGCATCGCGAGCCGGAGGTCGCCCTCGATAACGAGGTCGGCCTGCAGCCACGCGCCGATCAGGTCGTGGTGTCTCGGCGGCGGCGTCTCCGCGAGCATCTTCTCCCACGTCTCCTCTGGTGCGCGCATCGCGACGTCCCACGTCTCGTACTCCGGATCGCCGAGGACGGTCACGTGACCGTCAGCAAACGCCGCGGCCGTGTCCGCGCCGTCGACGCCGAACACGACCGTCGCCTCGAACGCCTCCGAGACGCGACCGAACCCGTCGTCGTCGTTGACTCGCGGTGCCGCGTCCCGTAACCAGTCTTCGGATAGTACCGTCGCCATATCGTCGTCTCGCCGCCACACCTAATACCTCTTTGGCCGCACGAGCGACCGCGCCGGAGGAAGGTTTATTTCCCGTCCAGAACGTGCTTAGGGTATGCCACAGTGGTACGATCTCTCACAGGACTTCTACGAGGGGATGCCCCACTCGGTCGTCCATCCGTCGCCGGCGTTCGAGACGCTCAGCTGCGTCGAAGAGGACACGTTCAACGTCACGCAGTTCACCGCGGTCACCCACGTCGGGACGCACATCGACGCGCCGAAGCATTTCGTCCCCGGCGGGAAAACGATCGACGAGCTGCCGCTGGAGACGTTCGCCGGCGAGGGCGTCGTCGTCGACGTCTCCCGCGAGGAGCCGACCGAGATCACGCTGGAGCAGTTTGAGGACGCACCCGGCGACGTCGAGGACGGCGACATCGTGCTCGTTTACACCGGCTGGTGTCACAAGTACGGCGACGACGACTACGACCCGCACCCGTGGCTGTCGACGGAGGTCGCGGAGTACCTCGTCGAGCGCGACGTCGAGTTGATGGGTCTCGACACGATCACGCCCGACCTCGCGAGCCCGTTCCGCGAGGAGGGGTGGACGGAGTATCCGGTCCACCGGACGCTGCTCGAAAACGACGTGTTGATCGCCGAACACCTCGGCGGGCTCGACGCCGTCGCCGGCGAGCGCCTCGAAATCTACGCGTTCCCGCTGAAGATCAGAAACGGCGACGGCGCGCAGGCGCGCTTCGTCGGCCGATTGTAGCCCTCTCCGAACTCACGGTTCGGGGACGATCCACGCCAACGCGACGCCGAGGACGGCCAGTCCGAACGCGTAGCCGAACGTCGGCAGGTACGCGCCGGTCCGCTCGATGAGCCAGCCGGCGATCGCCGGGGCGCTGAAGCCGCCGGTGAACGACGCCATGGTCAACACGGCGATGGCGCTGCCCGCCACGAAGTCGTCGACCAGTTCGCGGACGTGCGTGTAGAACAGACCGATCCCCAACTGAACGAAGTACCCCGAGAGCACCATGAGCGCGGCCAGTACGGGTGGCGTCTGGGCGATCGAGACGACGACGACGAGCACCACCGTCACGAGAAACGCCCCGAGCGGGACGGGTCGTCGCCGGCCGCCCAGCCACCGATCGGAGATGACGCCGCCGCTCGTCCGCGCCAGCACGCCCATCGCCGGGAACAGGGCGACGAGCACCCCCGACTCCGCGATACTGAAGCCGAGCTCCGTGGAGAGGTACGTCGGCATCCAGCTGTTGAAAAAGAGGTTCAACGAGTAGGCGACGAAGGACATGAGCGCGACGACCCACACGCCGCGGTGGGTGAAGACGTGTCTGAAGTCGCTGAGTCGGGGGGTTTCGCCGGCCTCGGCGACTGATGCGGTGCGGTAGCCGGCGACCGCGAAGAGGACGAACGACGCGCCCGTCGCCGCCCCGAACAGGAGGAAGTTGGATTCCCAACTCGCATACCCCGAAACGAACGGCGGGACCGCCTGGCCGACGACGTATCCGAGCGGTGCGCTCGCGGTGTATATCCCCGTCGCCGTCGCCGCCCGTCCGCCCGCGAACGCCGCGCTGACGATGGTCGCGCCGGCCGTCCACGTCATTGCGATGCCGATGCCCATCAACAGTCGCGAGAGCGTCAGCTGGACGTAGGCTCCATCTAGCGCCGTCTGCCAGCTCCAGACGCCGGAGGCGACGACGAGCGTCGTTCCGGCCAGCAGGACCACCCGGTTGTCGAACCGATCGAGCGTGAGCCCGACCGGTAGGGCCATGACCGCCGGCGACAGCAGCGTCAGACTCACGAGCCAACTGGCCTGTGTCGGTCCGATACCGATGTCGTCCATGATGAGCGTCAGCACGCTCGCGGGCATGATCTGCAGCGCCGAGACGAAAAGCGACAGCAGGAACGTCCCGAGCAACACCCCGTAGGGGCCACCGATCGCGCCGAGCCGATGGCTACCGCTCACGACGTCCCCCCATCCGTCACTCTGCGATTCACTCTGCGCTCACTCTCCGACGAACTCCGCCTCGCGCTTCTCGTCGAACGCCTGTATCGCCTCGTGGTGATCGCGCGTCTCGTGACAGGTCCGCTCGCCGTCGATCGCGTGGGCCAGCGCCGTCTCGATCGACACCTCGAAGGACTCGTTGACCATCCCCTTCGCGGTGCCGATGGCGACGGTCGGGCCGTCGGCGAGCCGTTCGGCGAACTCGAGGGCGGCCGACAGCACGGCCTCATCGTCGCCGTCGATCGCCTCTCGCGCCAAGCCGAGGTCCGCGGCTTCCTCGCCGCCGATCGGATCGCCGGTCATGATCAGTTCCTTCGCGCGCGCTTCGCCGATCAGCCGCGGGAGGAGGTAACAGCCGGCGTCGGGGACCAACCCGACGTTGACGTACTGTTGGGCGAGCTCGGCGTCTCGGCCGACGACCCGGAAATCACAGGCCAAGGCGAGATCCATCCCGCCGCCGAAGGCGTAGCCGGCGACCGCGGCGACGACGGGCAGCTCGACCGCCCGAATCGTCTTCACGATCCGGTGGGTTTCGTGGGTCGATTCGAGGAGCGTGTCGACCGAGCCGACGCCCTCCTCGTCGCTCAACTCGAGGTACGTCTCGATATCCATCCCCGCACAGAAGGCGCGCTCGCCCGCACCGGTGAACACCGCCGCTCTGGTGTCCGGATCGGCGTCGAGATCGTCGAAGAGATCCGCGATCGCCGCCGCCATGGAGGGTGAATACGCGTTGAGCCGATCCGGCCGGTTGATCGTCACGATCGCGATCGATCCTCGATGGTCCAGATCGACGTACGGTGTGTCGGATTCTACCATGTTCGCGGTACCGTCCCGGGGGCTATTAAATTCGGCCCTCGAACCGCTCCCCCGAACCGGAATCGATCCAAAGGATCATACGACCGCACGACGTGGGTGCGGCATGGTCTCAGTCGGCTTTATCGGACTCGGAAACATGGGCGGACCGATGGCGAACCACCTCCTGGACGCGGGCCACGATCTGACGGTCTACGATCTCGATCCCGACGCTCGCACGGCCCTCGCCGACGCGGGTGCCGAGGTCGGGGAGCGTCCGGCTGACGTGGCGGCGAAGAGCGAGGTCACCTTTCTCTCCCTGCCGACGCCGGACGCCGTGCGGGCGGTCGTGTTGGGCGACGACGGCGTCGCGTCCGGTATCGAATCCGGATCGGTGCTCGTCGATACGACCACCTCGACGCCGGGGACGACGGAAGACGTCGCCGAGGAACTCGCAGAGCGGGACGTGACGGTGCTCGGCGCACCCGTTTCCGGCGGCGTTTCGGGAGCTCAAGACGCGACGCTCACGACGATGGTCGGCGGCGACCGCGCGACCTACGACGCGTGTCTGGAGCTGTTTTCGGCGTACGCCGACGACCCCTATCACGTGGGCGATTCACCCGGCGACGGGAACGTCGTCAAACTCCTGAACAACTACCTCTCGTTTCTCGGGATGGTGGGCGCATCGGAGGCCGTCGCGCTGGGGGAGCGCGCGGGGCTCGATCCGAACACAATGGTCGATATCTTCAGCCGGTCGACCGGTCGAAACGCCGCCGTCGAGGATAAGTTCCCGAATCAGATCATCCCCGGCCACTACGACCTCGGCTTCTCGCTCGCGCTCATGCACAAGGACATCAAGCTGTTCTCGCGGTTCGCCGACGAATCCGACGCCCCCGTTCTGCTCGGCGACACCGTCTCGAACATGATCGGCTACGCCAAGGCCGACCTGGGCGGCGAGGCCGACATGAGCGAGGTGTACAAGTTCATGCAGCGGTGGATCGAACCGGACGACGACTGATCGGTCCAACTCACAACGCGTCGAAAACGTCCGAAACGCTCCCGCCCTCGGCGAGCCCCTCGATCGCCGCCGCCAACGGTTCAGCGTCGACGCTCGTCGGGGCGACGCAGCTGTCGAACTTCCCCCTGAGTCGCGACTCGCTTGCGGGATTGTCGGGGCTTCCGGGGGCGGCGGCGGCCGCCTCGAACGTCTCGCCGTCGGTCGTCTCGACGGTCACTCGGCCGCCGTACCGGCCGAGCCCCTCGATCGCCGCTTCGTCGTAGACCGCCTCGACGGTTTCCATCGTCTCTCGCGTCTCGGGGGCCGTGACGTACTCGTCGGTGAACTCCTCGAGCCCGGCCTTCCCCGACCGCAACACGGCGGCGAGACAGAACTCGATGGAGAACTTGGCTTCGAGCGCGTCGTCCGGATCGCTGTGGATCAACACCTCGCGACCGCCCGGGTGCATCGTCGCGGTCATCGAGGCGACGCTCTCGGGCGACAGTCTCTCGCGCTCGCGCAGTCGCCGCAGCGCCTCCATCGAGCCGTGCGTGATGTGCGCCGAGGCGAAGAGCTTCAGCGCGATGTCCGCGACGCCGGACAACTCGTCGCCGACGAGTTCCGACGGATCGAACGCCTCGCCGGCCATCGCTTCCCCGTAGCCGCTCTCGCCCCCGAGCGCGTTCTCGTGCGCCGTCGCGCCTTCGCGCGCGAGCAAGGCGGCTCTGAGTCCAGCGCTGGCGGCGAAGCCGGCGTGTAGCGGCTTCGTCGTCGTCCCGAAGTTCTTTCGCAGCCCCCCAGCCGACGAGGCCGCGATACCGATCGCGTTCCGGAGTTCGTCCTCGTCGAGGTCGAGGACAACCGCGGCGGTAGCGGCCGCCCCGATCGGTCCGACCGCCGCCGTGCTGTGGAACCCTCTGCCGTACTGCGTCGGGAAGACGCTCTTGCCGACGCGGTGGAGCACCTCGACGCCGACCGCGTACGCGCGGAGGAACGCTTCGCCGTCGGCGTCGGCCAGTTCGCCGGCCGACAGCGCCGCCGGTGTGACGACGGTCGTCGGGTGCAGCGGGAACGCCGAGAAGGTGTCGTCGAAATCGAGTGTGTGGCCGAACGCGCCGTTGAGTAAACACGCGCGCTCGGGGCCGGCGGTCGTTCCGTCGAACGTCATTGCGCTTCCATCGGCGGGCGACGCCATCGCATACGCCCGTAGAACGTCGCCGGTGTCGCCCGTTGCGCCGCGAATCGCGGCGCCGATCCAATCGCGCACGGCGCGGATCGACCGCTCCGTGAGCGCCGAGTCGAGTTCGTCGGTCGATACGACGAGGTCGACGAGATCGTCTGTTTCGGTCATCGACCGTGTGTTTCCAGCGCACCGGCTTAAATACGGAGGATCGAAAAATCTGACTCACGCGCGGTCGATCGACGACGGTCCGCCACGATTATCCGCCGCCGATCATGCGGTCCTCGTCGTCCCACTCGCGCTGGCGCAGAACGTGCTTTTGGACCTTGCCGGTCGCGGTCGTCGGCAGTTCCTCGACGAACTCGACCGCGGTGGGCGCTTTGTAGCTCGCGAGCACTGACTTACAGTGGGCGATCACGGCCTCCTCGGTGAGATCCGCGCCCGGTTGGAGGACGATGAGCGCCTTCGGCGTCTCGCCCCACTCCTCGTGGGGAACGGGGATGACCGTCGCCTTCGAGACGCCGTCGAGGTCGTAGATCGCGTCCTCGAGTTCGATCGAGGAGATGTTCTCGCCGCCGGAGATGATCACGTCCTTCTTTCGGTCTTTGATCGTCACGAAGCCGTTCTCGTCGACGGTGCCGAGATCGCCGCTGTGGAACCACCCCTCGACGCGATCGTTGAACGCCTGCTTAGTCTCCTCGGGTTTGTTCCAGTAGCGATCGAAGACGAGATTGCCCTTCAGGATGACCTCGCCCATCGTCTCGTCGTCGCGGGGGACGTCCTCGCCGTGCTCGTCGACGACGCGCATGTAGTTGCCCATCGCGGGGATACCCTGTTTCGGCTTGATCTGCATTCGACCCTTCTCTTTGATCCGACGCGGCGAGTGACTCGTCGTGTACGGGCCGGACTCGGTGTGGCCGAAGAAGTGGAACAGCTCCCAGCCGAAGTCGTCCTCGACGGCCTCGATGGTCGCGGCCGGCGGGGGCGCACCGGCGGTCGAGATCGTCACCGGGTTCGCCCCCGAGGAGACGAGATCGTCCGTCTCGCGGTTGTGTTCGAGCAGCCGGTTCAACACGGTCGGCGCGCCCGACAGGTACGAGACGTCGTACTCGCGGATTCGCTCGAAGGCCTTCTCCGCGGAGAAACTCCGCAGACAGACGTGCGTCCCGCCGGTCCCGGTGACCATGTACAGCGCGCCCCAGCCGTGGACGTGGAACATCGGGAGCGTCCACAGATACACGCCGTCGTCCTTGAACTCGGCGTTGTACGCGTGGTTGACGGCGTTCAAGAAATCGGTGCGGTGCGAGCGGACGACGCCCTTCGGATCGCCGGTCGTCCCCGAGGTGTAGTTGATCGCGGCGGGGTCCGTCTCGGCGATATCGGGGCGCTCGGGCGGTTCGGGGGAGTGCTCCGCGAGGAGCGCCTCGTAGTCGAGCCACTCGCCGTCGGCCCGGTCCGCCTCGTAGCAGACGAACGCGTCGGTCGGCACGTCTTCGCGGATGTCGGCGATCAGGTCGGCGTACTCGTAGTCGACCATTGCGACCGTCGCCCCGCTGTCGGAGAGCAGATACTCGTAGTCGTCCGGAACGAGTCGGTAGTTCAACGGCGCGACGACGGCACCGAGCTGTTGGGTCGCGAACACCGTCTCGATGTACCAGTGGGTGTTTGGGCTGATCGCCGCGACCCGGTCGCCCTGTTCGACGCCCAGCTCGGCGAGGGCGTTCGAGAGCCGATTGACGCGTTCGGTGAGCTCGCCGTAAGTGTACTCGGTGCCGTCGTCGGCGACGACGCCGACCACGTCCGAGTAGTACTCCTCGGCACGATCCAGAAAGGACGGAGTGACGTTTGGGACGTTCATGTGCGGGTGTGCGTCTGTGTATGGTGGTATGTTCGTACTTGACTATTCCGGTGGTCGCATCCGACCGCTGTCGCCGGGTTACTCCCCATCGTAGGCCCATTCGGGATCGCGTTTTTCCAGTTGCGCCTCGACGCCCTCACGCATCCACGGCCCTTCGCCCGTCTCGTGGGCGACCCGCTCGGCGTGGGTCAGCGCTGCCGACGGCGACATCTCCGTGCCCTCGTAGACGACAGACTTGATCCGCGAGAGGATCTCGGGGCTGTGCGACTTCAGCGCTGAGAGCACCGACTCGACCTCCTCGTCGAGTTCATCGGCCGGGACGGCGCGGGCGACGAGCCCCAGTTCGGCCGCGCGCTTTCCGGTGATCGGCTCGCCGGTCAAGAGCAGATCGAGCGTCTTGTTCAGCCCGACGGTCCCCGGCAGCAGGGCGGGGCTGAAGTGGTTGACGATACCGAGGTTCACCTCGGGTTGGCCGATCTGTACGTCCTCCGCGGCGACGACGATGTCGGTGTGCAACACGAGATCGAAGCCGCCGCCGAAGGTGAACCCGTCGACCTTCGCGACTGTCGGCGTGTCGAGGGTGACCATCCGCGTGAACAACCGATCCCAGCTCTCGGTGAACGGTTCGAGCTCGAAGTCCAGATCGACGACCTCCTTGAGATCGCCGCCCGCCGTGAACGCGCGGTCGCCCTCGGTTTCGAAGAGGACGGCTCGTACGTCCTCATCGTCCTCGTAGTCTGACAGTCGCTCGATGATCGCCTCCTTCGTCTCGAGATCGATCGAGTTGAGCGCCTCTTCGCGTTCGATGCTAATTCGTCCGATACCGTCGGCGACGCTGAATGTGGCGTTAACCATACACAGGGGTTAGCAGGGAATGATAAAAAGCCATCTTTCCCGTTCTCCTCGGTCGATTCGCCGGATACGGGGCTGCGTCGACTACCGCTCCGGCTCGGTCGTCACGCCGTCTTCGAACATCGATTCGATCGTCTCGCCGTCGATGTCCAGCTCCGCGAGCAGCTCCGCGGACTGCTCGCCCAGCCCCGGGTGCTCCGAGCGAACGTAGTCGTGATCGCCCTCGGGCCGGATCGGCGTGTTGACGACGGGCACGGATTCGTCCTCGGTCTCCATCTCCGTCACCATCTCGCGGTGTCGGACCTGTGGATCGTCCCAGACCTCGCCGACATCGTTCACCGGGGCGACCGGGATCGCCTCGGGATCGAGCCGATCGAGCCACTCCTCGCGGGTGCGCTCGGCGAACGCCTCAGCCAGCGCAGCGCGGATCTCCGCGCTCCGTTTCCCCTCGGGGAAGTGATCGTCGGGGTTCGCGTACTCCTCCAATCCGAGCGCCTCACAGGTCGCCTCCCAGAACTTGTACTCCATCGCTCCGAGCGTGAGGTGGCCACCGCCGGCAGTCGCGTAGACGGCGTAGCAGGGATACTTGCCGGCGGGCATTGTCCCGCCCCGCTCCGGCGGCGAGGCGGTCTCGTCGAAGACGTAGGGGGCGTACAGCGTGAGCCACGAGACGATGATGTCGGTCATGGCGAGATCGAAGTACTCGCCCTCGCCGGTCGCCTCGGCGCTCCGGAGGCCGACCATCGCGCCGATCGTCGTCATCATGCCACCCGCGAAGTCGGCGACCGGTATACCGGGGATGACCGGGTCCTCGTCGGGTTCGCCGGTCATGTGGAGCAGCCCGCCGATGCCGATGTAGTTCACGTCGTGGCCGGCCCACTGCTCGTAGGGGCCGTCCTGGCCGTACCCCGACAGCGAGCAGTAGACGATGGATTCGTTGCGCGCTTTGACGGACTCGTAGTCGATGTTCAGCCGCCCGACCACGCCCGGTCGGAACCCCTCGACGATCACGTCGGCGGTTTCGGCGAGCTGCATGAACGCCTCGTGGCCGCGCTCGTCCTTCAGATCGAGCGCGATGCTCCGTTTGTTGCGGTTGAGCATCGCGAATATCCGGCTGTTGCCGTCGGCGAGTTTCGGCTCTTCTTCGCGGTAGTAATCGCCCATTCGGGGCTCTTCGATCTTGATCACGTCCGCGCCGAGATCGCCGAGAAGCTGGGTCGCATACGGACCGGGCAGCAGCCGCGTGAGATCCAACACGCGAACGCCTTCCAGTGGTAGTCGTGTCATCAGTTGCCCCTTTGTGCGATGGGTAATTAAGGCCTCGCTCGGCTCGACGTTCTCGATGTTCGGGAGCTATCCGCAATCGAGACGTTCACGATGGGAACCCCTCAGAAGTGCCGATACGCCCCGAAACGGGTGCTACCGATGCTTTCGGCTCGCGAGACGCGAACGGTATTCTCTTAACGGAGTCCCCGCTATCACGCGATATGACGATGGCAGACCGGATCGTCCTTCGTGGCTGCACACCGGTTCTCGACACGGAGTACGACAAATCGAACAACGAACTACCATCCGAAGTCGTCGTCGACGCGGTCGCGACCGCCGCCGGCGTCGACCCGCTCGATCTTCCGCCGCTGTACGAGTTCGTCGATCCCGACGCGCTCAACAATCTCTTCGACAACCACGGCGGAGATACGAACGCGCTTCTCAGCTTCACGATCGACACGTGGAACGTCTTCGTTCGCGCCGACGGGAAAATCCGTGTCTGCGATGTGACTCGTCCAACGGACCCGGAGCCGGTCTTCGACGGTACCACGGTCTGAATCCGACGAACCGTCGACCGGATCACCACAGAAGAGACGACGCGAGCGTACTTATTTCAGGCTGAAGCCACCGTCGATGAGCAGCGTCTCGCCCGTGATGAACGACGCGGCCGGCGAGACCATGTACAGCGCGCTCACGGCGACCTCGTCGAGGTTCGCATAGCGCGACAGCGGCGTCCGACCATGGATCGCCGCCTTGGTGTCGGGATCGTTCAGCGCCGCCTCGTTCTGTCTGGTTTCGACGTATCCGGGGCCGATCGCGTTCACGCGGATGTCGTCGCCGGCGTACTCCAGCGCGAAGTTCTGGGTGAGCCCCTTGACGCCAAACTTGCTCGCGACGTACGCGGTCAGCCCCTTGACCGCCTGATCGCCATTCATCGAACTCACGTTCAAGATCGCGCGGTTCCCCTCCTCGGGCATGTACTCGGGGACCAACTGCGAGCCGATGAACACGCCGTAGAGATTGGTGTCGAGGATCAGCTCCCACTCCTCGTCGGTGAGGTCAGCGACGGGTTGGGACTCCTGGATGACGCCCGCGCTGTTGACCAAGACGTTGATCGGGCCCACCTCGCGCTCGACGCGCTCGAAGAACGCCTCGACGCTCTCCCTGTCTGTCACGTCCGTCGGACAGACCACGTCGCAGTCGACCGCCTCCGCGGCCTCGCGGACGCTCGATTCGGTTCGGCTCGTCGGCACGACGTCGGCACCGGCCTCGTCCAACGCCTCCGCGATCGCCCGCCCGATACCGGTCGTGCCGCCGACCACTGCCGCGACCTGTCCGTCCAAATCGGCCGTGATCCCGAGATCGGCGATCGTCATCGGTCGGCCTCCCGATTCTCCTCGTTCGATCCCGTCGATACCGCTCCGGCAGTCAATTCGGCGCACATGGGCGAGGCTACTACACGGGATCTCATATAACCCGATGCTCGCCGTCAGAAACCCACCGTCAGCGATGTGTCGACCGCCTCAGTCGAGCACTTTGTCCGCGAGGATGTTTCGCTGGATCTCGCTCGTTCCCTCGTAGATCTCGAGCCCCTTCGCGTCCCGATAGAGCATCTCGACGGGGAAATCGCGAGTGTAGCCGTAGCCGCCGTGGACCTGGACCGCCTGGTTCGACACCCTGCGGGCCGCTTCGGAGGTGTACAGCTTCGCCATCGAGGCCTCCGTCTCGCAGGGCTCGCCGGCGTCGCACTGCTTCGCGGCGTTGTAGACGAGGTGCTTACAGTTTTCGACCTCCACGGCCATGTCCGCGACCTTGTGGCGGATGGCTTGGAACTCCGAGATCTTCTGGTCGAACTGCTCGCGCTCGTCGACGTAGCGTTTCGCGGCCTCGTAAGCGCCGGCCGCGACGCCGAGCCCGCGCGCGGCGACGGCGATCCGGTTCTCCTCGAGCATCTCCATCGTGTGGTAGAATCCCTTGTTCTCCTCGCCGAGTAGGTTCTCCTCGGGGACGAACACGTCGTTCAACACGACCTCGTGGGTGTTCGACGCCCGATAGCCCATCAGGTCCTCGGGTTCCTGCACGTCGAACCCTTCGCTGTCGGTCGGAACGACGAAGACGCTCATGCCGCGGTAGCGCTCGCCGGGGTCGGTCTTCACCAACACCGCGACGAGATCGGCCGCGCCGGCCCCGGTGACCCACATCTTGTTGCCGTTGAGGACGTAACCGTCGCCCTCCCGCTCGGCGGTCGAGGAGATGCCGGCCAGGTCGGAGCCGTTCGCGGGCTCCGACAGCGAGATCGCGTCGACGAGTTCGCCCGAACACAGCCCCGGGAGCCAGCGCGCTTTCTGCTCGTCGGTGCCGAACAGGCGAATGAACCGGAGCAGCCCCTCGTCGAGTTTCATGCCTGCGGATGGCCACACCTTCGATACCTCCTCCATGACGACGGCGTGGCTCAGCATGTCCATGCCGCCGCCGCCGTACTCGAAGTCGACCTGCGCGCCGCGCATGTCGTACTCAGCGAGGCCCTTCAGGACCTCCTTCGGGAATTCGCCTTTGTCCTCCCATTCGTCGACGATCGGTCGGAGCTCGTTCTCCGCGAAATCGCGGGCTGTCCGCCGCACTGCGCGATACTCTCCGTCGAGTGGAACAGTCATACCACACGTTGGGACTTCGGGATAATAAAGTCGCTGTCCCGTCGCCGCCTCGCGTCCGGCTATCGGACGACCGGATCGACGCCCAGTTTGTCGGCGATATCCTCGCGGAGCTTGTACCGCTGGACCTTCCCGCTCGCGGTCATCGGGAGCTCGTCGACGATCTCGAGCCGCTCTGGGAGCTTCTGGGTCGCGATGCCCTGCGATTTGAGGTACTCGACCATCTCCTCGAACGTCAGCGGATCGTCCGGATCCGTCGAGAGGACGTACGCACAGCCGCGCTCTTGCAGCCGTTCGTCCGGCATCGCGACGATCGCGCCGTCGGCGACCTTCGGGTGCTGGTGAAGGTACTCCTCGATCTCCCGGACGGGAATGTTCTCCCCGCCGCGGATGATGATGTCCTTGATCCGTCCCTTGATCATCACGTAGCCGTCGTCGTCGACGATCGCCTTGTCGCCCGTCTTGAACCACTCGTCGTCGGTGAACGAGGCGGCGGTCCGTTCGGGATCCTCGAGGTAACCCAAAAAGAGGAACGGCCCTCTGACCTGCAGTTCGCCCTCCTCGCCGGGGAGGGCGTCCTCCAACTCGCCGGGCTTTCTGATCCGGACCTCCATACCGCCGTAGGGCTTGCCGTCGGTCGTCTCCAGCTTCTCCGCGGGCGCGTCCGGCGGGTTGACCGTCGGCAGCGTGTTCTCGGTTTGCCCCCAGCCGCGACAGACGGTCACGTTCTCGAAGTTCTCGTGAGCCTGTCGGACCACTTCCGCCGGACACGGCGCGCCGGCGGTCATGATGCGCCGGAGACTCGACGTGTCGTAGGCGTCGAACTCCTCGTGCAGCGAGAGATCACGGACGAATGGGGTCGCGCCGGCCATGTACGTACAGGCCTCCGACTCGATCCACTCGAGCCCGGTTTCGGCGTCCCACTTCTCCTGGAAGACGCAGGTCGTCCCCAGCATGAACGCGAGCCGGTAGCCGTGTTGGATCCCCGTGAGGTGGCCGATCGGCGACGGGGTGAACACGACGTCGTCGGATTCGAGGCCGAGTCGGTCGATCTGGCCGTTCTGGGAGGCCAACAGCGTGTTCTCGGTGTGCATCGCCGCCTTCGGCTGGCCGGTCGTCCCCGAGGTAAACTGGATGAGCGCGAGATCGTTCGGTCCGAGTGCGTCGGACGCGGCGATCGAGTCGGCATCGCCGCCGCGCTCTTGGATCGACTCGAAGCTCGTCACGCGGCCGTCGTCGATCTCGCCGCCGACGCTGATGACGTGGTCGAGCGAGTCGTGTTCGTCGGCCAGATCGAGGCCCATCTCGACGTACTCGAAGCCGCTGAACGACGACGGAGCCGCGTACACCGTGGTTTCCAACTTCTCGATCATGTAGCCGACCTCGCTCTCGCGATAGATCGAGACGATCGGGTTGTACACCGCGCCGAGTTTGAGCGCGGCGAGGTGGAGAATCGCCCCCTCGGCGCGGTTCGGAATCTGTGAGGCGATCACGTCGTCGGTGCCGACCCCCATCGTGGCGAGTCCTTGAGCGAGTTCGTCGGCGGCTTCGACCATCTCCACGTAGGTGTGTGTCCCGCGTCTGTCGACGATGGCGGTTCGATCCGGCGTCGACTCGACGGCCGTCTCGACGTACTCGAGAAGCGTCCGGTCGACCCACTGTCCCGCTTCGGTAAACTGTTCGTGTAGCTGCTCGGACCAGCGATCGGGTCGCATGGTCGATGCTCGGCGAGGACGGACTAAAACTCTTGCTTCGTGCGCCGCACGCGGCCACGGCTCACACCGTTGCGATCGCGATAAAAATGTGCGTGTCGGTCGCCCGCGAGCCGGATTAGATCCAGTCGCCTTCGCAGGTGATCTCGGTCCCTTCGGCAACGTCGATCGGGATCGTACCGACGATCTCCTCGGTGTAGCCGTCGTTGTCGAAGACGTACTGCTCGAGCATCGTCTGGTTGTCCTCTCGGTAGTACTTGTCGCCCTGCGGGAACTCGAGCGACGCTTCCATTTCGAAGCCGCGCCACGTGTCGACGAAGTCTCGCGACTGGCTCGGTCCGGTGTAGTCGATCTCCTCGGCGATCGCCTTGAACAGCCAGATGGCCTCCCAGCCCGTCGAGCTCGATCGCGTCGGGGCAGGTTCGTCGGCGTACTCCGAGTAGATCTCGTGGAACTCGCGGTTCGCCTGGTTGTCGAGGGGGCCGGACAAGACCTTCGGGTAGTAGTTGATGCCGTACAGCGAGTCGGCGACCTCTTCGTCGACGCCGCCCTCTTCGAGGAACTCACCGACACCGGCACCGACGGTGACGATGCGATCGAACTCCTCTTGTAGACCGAACGACCCGACATCCTGCAGGAGATTGATCGAGTCGCCGCCGGCCTGGATGAACACCATGATGTCAGCGGACGTGTCGAGGTTCGTCAGGTACTGACTGAAGTCGGAGGTCCCGGCCGGTACCGGCACTTCGCTCAGAATCTCCCCGCCCGCCTCCTCACCGAAGTACTGCTGGAAGTAGTTGAGCTCGGACTGGCCCCACGCGTAGTCGGCGTACAGCATGGATGCAGACTCGTAGCCCTCGTCGGTGAGGTAGGGGCCGAGCCCTGCCCACTGGCTCGGTGGGTTGTTCCGTGTGCCGCGGAACGAGTACGGCGTGCAGTCCGCGCCGGTCAGTCGGTCCGTCGCACAGTAGCCGGCCGAGTACGGGATCTCGTTTCGGGCACACAGCGGCGCGAGTGCCAGACAGACACTGCTCGAGAACGTCCCGCACATCAGCTCGATGTTCTCGTTTTGGATCAGTCGCTGGGCCTTCGTCGTCGCGACGCCGGGGTCCGTCTCGGTGTCCTCGACGTGCAGTTCGATCTGTCGGCCGTTGATCCCGCCTTCCTCGTTTACCTTGTCGACCGCGGCTTCCGTCGCCCACAGGCGCCGTTGGCCGGGCGCAGCGAACGGGCCGGTCAGCGATTCGACGAACCCGATGTGGATGGTGTCGCCGCCGTCGCCGCCACCGTTGCCGTTACCGCCACCGTTGCCGTTGCCACCGTTGCCGTTGCCACCGTTGCCGTTGCCACCGTTGCCGTTACCGGTACAGCCGGCCAGGGTAATCGCTCCTGCCGCGCCTGCTCCTTTCAAGAATGTTCGACGGTTTGTAGGACGCATCGTACCTCTTTAGTCATTAACTATGCTTAAACATTTCGCAAAAGACGACCGTTCTGTGAAAATAACGCGGCGGCGCGGCCTCAATCACCCGATTCGTCGGTCAAAGAGGTCGGTTTATAATTCAAAGCGTGCGATCACGGCGGCACCGACGAGTACGACGGCGGTTACACCGCGAGGTGTTCGTCGATGATCTCTTCGTTCTCGCGCAGCTCCTCGGGCGTTCCGGTGAACTGCCGCTCGCCGTGGCTCATCACGTAGACCCGGTCGGCGTTGTTGAGGACGAGATCGATGTTCTGCTCGACGAGGAGGATCGTCTGTCCGTCCTCGTTGAGCTGGGCGACGACCTCCGAGATCTTGTCGACGAGCGTGGGCATCAGCCCCTCCGTCGGCTCGTCGATCAGCAGGACCTCCGGATCCGAGACCAGCACCCGACCGATCGCGAGCATCTGCTGTTCGCCACCGGAGAGGGTGCCCGCCTTCTGGTCCAACCGCTCCTCGAGACGCGGGAAGTAGTCGAAGATCTCGTCGAACTCGGGATCCTGTCCCGAGCTCAATCCAACGATCAGGTTCTCGCGGACCGTGAGCTTCGGGAAGATGCTGCGGTCCTCCGCGATGTAGCCGATCCCCCTGCGGTAGATGTCCTCGGGGGCCATCCCACTGATCTGTTCGCCCTTGAAGGAGATCGCTCCGGTTCGTGGCGGCTGGAGTCCGATGATCGATTTGAGCGTCGTCGTCTTGCCGGCACCGTTTCGCCCTACGAGCCCGACGACCTCGCCCTCCCCGACCTCCAGCGAGAGGTCGTGAATGACGTGTGCGTCCCCGTAGTAGGTGTTGATCGAGTTGACGTCGAGGAAATCGTTACTCACCGAGATACACCTCCTTGACCGTCTCGTCGCTCCGGATCGTATCCGGCGACCCCTGCGCGAGCACGCGACCGTTGTGCAGCACGGTGATCGTCTCCGCGAGCCCCATCACGAGATTCATGTCGTGCTCGACGAGCAGGATCGTCCGATCCTTTCCGATCTCCCGGATGAGGTCCATCAGCTCCTCGGTCTCCGCCGTCGTCAGTCCGGCCGCCGGCTCGTCGAGGAGCAGGACATCCGCGCCCGTACTCAGCGCGACGCCGATCTCCAGGTTCCGCTTTTTGCCGTGTGCGAGCGAACTGACCTCCTTGTCGGCCTCCTCTCCGAGGCGTACGCGCTCGACGATATCGTACGCCTCCGCTTTCAGTTCCTCGTCGCTCTCGATGTTCGAAAACAGGAACTTGAAGATCGAGCCGCGCTCTCTGGCACCCAACAGCGCGAGGCGGATGTTCTCCATCACGGTCAGTCCGTTGAACAGCTGCGAGATCTGGAACGAACGTGCGAGCCCCTGATCGACGATTTCCCTCGGCTCCTTTCCGACGATGTCCTCGCCGCTGAGATAGACGGATCCTTCAGTCGGTTCCAACCCACCGGTAATGAGGTTGAAAAACGTCGTTTTTCCAGCCCCGTTGGGGCCGATGATGCAGTGGAGTTCGTTCTCCTCGAGTTCGAAGTCAACATCCTCGACCGCGGTCAGTCCGCCGAACTCTTTTGTTAAGCCTTCCGTGCGCAGTACCGCGCTCATGTCTCTCCCGAATGAGGGGGAGTGATATAAAACTACATGCATGGATCGCCGATCGACGGCCGAAAAAGCGCTGTTTAGCGACGAAACGCCGGTTCAGGCGTCGGTGTTTCGGATGCGCTTGAGACCGCTCTTGACCAGTCCCGCCACGCCGTCCGGCAGGAAGATCACGATCAGGATGAACAGGATCCCGACCGGGATGAGCCACCACGTGATGATGCCGCTCGCGATCTCCTCGATGGCGTAGACGGCCGCGCCGCCGAACAGCGGCCCGAGCAGCGTCCCCTTGCCGCCGAGGATCGTCCAGACGATGACCTCACCGGAGACGATGACCTCGAGCGCCTCCGCGCCGATGAAACTCAGATCGATCGCGTACAGCGCGCCGGCGAGTCCCGAAACCGCTCCGGAGATGCTGAACGCCCCGATCCGATATCGGCGCTCGTCGATGCCGATGTACTCCAGCCGTTCGATGTTCTCGCGAACCCCGCGCAGGATCGTTCCCATCGGCGAGTTCGCCAGTCGGCGCAGCATGAAGTACGCCGCCGCGACGATGGCGATGAGCATGTAGTAGTACGTGCCCGCCTCGTACAGCGAGACCTGCATGACGCCGGGGATGACAGTCAACTGTGGCAGGAGGATGGTCATCCCGTCGAAGCCGCCCGTGAAATCAGTAAAGTTGAGCACGAGGATGTAGATCATTTCGCCGAACGCGAGCGTCAGGATCGCGAAGTACACCTCTCGCGTTCGGATCGCGATCGTACCGACGATCAGCGCGTACACACCGGAGACCACCATCGCCAGGATGAGCAGCGCCCAGATGCTGACCTCACCGAACTCCTTCAGCGGAATCGCGACGGAGTACCCCCCGAGACCGAACAGGGCGGCGTGACCGAAACTCACCATGCCGCTGTATCCGTACATGAAGTCGTACGCCATCGCGAACAGTCCCCAGATGAGCATCCGGTTCAGGAGATTGATCCGGGAGTTGGGCAGTACGGCCGGCAACACGAAGACGAACAACACCCCGAGGAGCAGGTAGACCGCGAGCCGTTGGGGGTTGTTTTTCACCGCTGCAACTTTCGCCGAGAGACGTTGTTTCATTGACATGGTATCACTCTCCGAAGAGACCGGTCGGTTTGACAAGCAGGACGATCACCAACAGTCCGAGCGCGATGATCTGGGACATGTACGGCGGCAACACGAGCACGGTCATCGACTGCGTGAGCCCGATGATCAGCGCCGCCACGATCGCGCCCACGACGCTTCCCAGTCCGCCGACGATGACGACGATGAACGCGTCGATGATGACGCCGACGCCCATCGTCGGGGAGACGCCGCGGATGGGTGCCATGAAGCCGGCCGCGAGCGCGGCCAGCGCGGTACTGATCGCGAAACTCGTCGAGAACACTCGGTCGGATCGAACGCCCAGCGTCCGGGCGGCGTCGAGGTCCTGTGCGGAAGCGCGCATATGGATGCCGAGGCGGGTCTTCGAGAGGAACACGAAGAGCGCCGCGAGCACGGCGAGCGCCCCGACGATCGCGGCGATCCGGACCCACGGGTAGGTGATGCCGGCGACGTTGATCGTGCCGCTGATCGGCGTCGGCATCCCTCGGGGGGAGCCCCCGAAGATCTCAAGGATGAGCTGTTGTAACACCAGAATGAATCCGAACGTGACGATGAGCGACTGGAGCGGATCCCGTTCCCGGATCGGTTTGAGCGTGAGCCGTTCGAGCGCCGCCCCGAACAGCCCGACGCCGAGGGCCGCGAGCACGAGCCCGAGCCAGAAGTTCCCAACGAGCGGGAGTATCACGATGGTCCCGTACGCACCGAGCATGTAGAACTCACCGTGGGCGAAGTTGACGATGTCCATGACACCGAATATGAGTGTGAGGCCTGCAGCGATCAACGCGATCGACAGGCCAATGGATATACCATTGAGGAGTTGAACCAGTATCTCGCCTGCTGTAACCGGCATACAATGCCAATCAGCCGGTCCCTATATGAATCTAACTCTGCGGTCCGGCGAAACCCGAGACGGCAGAACCGTGTGGCGGTCGATGTCATAACCTATTTATCGACAGATATCGATTTTTCGACCATGCGAGGCATTAGCGATAACGTTGCGTTAGTCACCGGTTCGGGACGAGGTATCGGGCGCGGAATCGCCACACGGCTGGCCGAAGAGGGCGCGACGGTCGCGATCAACGACATCGACGCCGAACGCGCGGAAACGACGGCCGCGGAGCTCCGCGAGGAGGGTCACGACGCGATCGCAGCCCCGGCAGATGTCACCGATCTCGATAACATGCAGTCGACCGTCGACGATATCGTCGACGAACAGGGACGCATCGACATCCTGGTCAACAACGCCGGCTGGGACCGCGTCGAGCTGTTCAAGGACAACGATCCCGAGGTGTGGGACCGGATCATCGACATCAACTACAAGGGGCAGGTCAACTCCGCCCGCGCGGTCACCGATTACATGATAGACCAAGAGAGCGGCAAGATCATCGGGATCTCCTCCGATGCGGGCCGCGTCGGCAGCACGGGCGAGGCCGTCTACGCCGGGACGAAAGCCGGCGTCATCGGCTTCACAAAGACGCTCGCGCGCGAGTTGGCCCGCTTCGATGTCCAGTGTAACGTCGTCGCGCCAGGGCCGACCGATACGCCGCTGCTCGAGGAGATGCAACACGAAACCGAAATCGCGCGCAAGATCCACGAGGGCATGGAGAACGCGGTCCCGCTCGGCCGGAAGGCCCAACCGGAGGACATCGCCGCCGGCGTCGCCTTCTTCGCCAGCGGCGACGCCGACTACATTACCGGGCAGGTCCTCAGCGTCAGCGGCGGCCTGACGATGTGCTGAATCGGTCGCAAAACGCGAAGCAAAAACGGCTCGGATTCGACTTTTATGTCTCGAACAGCCGCCCGAGCGGCATCCCCGACCGATCGATCTCGAGATTGGTCATCGCGTCCCAGAGCGTCGCCTGATTCGAGGTGACGACAGGGACGCCGGTGTCGGCCTCGATCCGTTCGATCGCCTCGAAGGTCCGGTAGTTCGTACAGGAGATGAAAACGGCATCGGCGTCGGTTCCCGACTCCTCGATCGCGCCGACGGCCTGCCGGTAGGCCTCCTCGGGCGTCAGCGCTCCGATCTGTGTGTTCCGTTCGATGCCGTGTCCCGAGATCGACTCGACCTCGAAGCCGCCCGTCTCGAGGAACCGCCGCTCGCGCTCGTTGATGTCGTCGATGTAGGGCGTCACGACGGCCACCGACTCGGCGTCGAGCGCCGCTAAGGCGCGCTCGACCGAGAGCGCCGTCGCCACGGCCGGCACGTCGGTCACCGACGCGAGCGTCGATTCGAGCTCCTCGGCGTAGCCGTGGCCCTTCACGAGGCTACCGGTGGTGCAGCCGTAGCAGATCACGTCGACGGCGGCGTGTTTCAGCCGCTCGCCGATGCGCTCGGCGGTCCCCGCCATCCGTTCGAGTTCGTCGGCGTTGACGTCTTCGAGCGGGAGCCGGCCGGTGTGGAGGCTGACGCCCTCCGGGAGCACCCGCTGGAACTCCAGTTCGTTCGTCGTGTTCGAGGAGGGGACTAACAGCCCGATCCGCGCGCGCCAGCCGTACATTACAGCACCCCCGAGGCATCCATCGCGGCCTCGATCGACGCTTTCTCCGCCTCGCCGATTGGCGCGGTCGGCGGTCGCGGCGCGGCGCTGTCGATCGTTCCCCGGATCTCGAGGGCGACCTTCAGCCGGGTGTGGGAATCGCTGACCGGCGGCTCGTACATCGCGTCGATGAACGGTTCCATCCGGTCGTAAGCTTCTCTTGCGCGCGCGATATCACTATCCTCTACCGCCTCGAACAACTCCGAGATCAGCTCGGGGATCACCGCGGCGAGTTCGAGGATCGTTCCGTCGCCGCCGAGCGCGAAGGAGGGCAGGAGATGTTCGTCGTTGGCGACGAGCAGTTGGACGTCCGCGCCCCGGATCGCGCGCAGGTCCTCCTGGAAGTGATCGACGTCCCAGACGGCGTCTTTGACCGCGGCGACGCCGTCGATCCGCGCGAGCTTCCCGAGCAGTTCGGGCGGATAGTTCCCGCCGGCCCAGTGGGGGTGTTGGAAGATGACGAGCGGGAGGTCGGTGCCCGCCGACAGGTCCTCGAAGAAGCCGATCGCGGCGTCCTCGCGGGTGTGGATCGGGGTGTGCGGCGGCACGACGAGCAGGCCGTCCGCGCCCGCGGCCTCCATCCGATCGGCCGCCGCTATCACGTCGGCCGTTGAGCCGCCGACCACGCCGGAGACGACGGGTGTGTCGTCGTCGGTCGCCTCGTCGGCCAGTTCGGTGACGCGGGCGCGCTCCTCTGAGTCGAGCGCGTACACTTCGCCCGCGTGGCCGTTGGTCACGATCCCGTCGACGCAGTCGAGCGCGGCGAGTTCGTCGAGGTGCCGTTTCAGTCCCGGTTCGTCGATCGCCGCCCCGTCTTCGGTCATCGGGACGACGTTCGCCGGGTTGACCCCGGATAGATCGATCGTCATGTCCTATCACACTCGGGCGAGGGGTAATAGATATTCTCCCGCGACGGGCGGCGTTTGTGGGTCGTTTATATATGGCTCTCGTGGCCGCGATCGTCCGGTATTTATAAACTCTTCTTGCGGGTTTATATATTATCGGCGCGTATTTATATACATCCACGGACCGCGACCGCCCCCGCCTCACGCCTCCCTAGCCGATTCGCTCGCGGAACTGGCCGTTCCGCGTCGCTCATCCCTCGCACGTGGGTCCGTGGCCGCCGCTCGCCGTCGCTCACGGCGGCCACCGAGCGCGCGCCACCGTGTGCTTTTAAATAGTTTATCGACGCTGATCCGCGATCTGCCCGCCGACTGCGTATACATCTCTCCTCGCTCCACCCGACGGCGTTTATATACGTGTGTGGTCGAACCCCGATCGCATTTATATACGGCTCCGCGATCGGCCGGCTGGCTTCACCCGTTTTACGCGTTTCCGATCCGCTCGAGCGCGCTCCGCGCGGCGATCCGGCCGCTGACGAGTCCGACCGCCAGCCCGCCGACGTAGCGCCGACGGTGGATGGCCCCGACGTCGGAGCCGGCCGCGAACAGTCCCTCGACCGTCCCGTCCGCGGCATCGTCCGCGCCGATCGCCATCCCAGAGGGTGATGCGGAGCGCCGCTTGACGGCCATCGACTCGTCGACGGCGACGCCGCCCATCGTGAACGTGATGCTCGGTTGGACCTCGACCAGTCGGTAGGGGGGCTCGTCGATCGGGATACGCTCGTTCTCGCGGGAGGGGTGCAACCGCTCGTCTCCCTCTATCGCGTCGTTGAACGCCTCGACCGTCTCGATCGCCCGGTCGCCGTCGACGCCCCACTCGTCAAGCGTCGCGCCGAGTTCCGAGAGCGAGTCGACGAGCGCGGTTCGACCGCCCAGCTCGCCAGCGGTCTCGAATATCTCGTCGGCGGTCTTCGAGCCGAAGACCCGGTCCGCGATCGTCTCGTCGAAGACGTAGTACGCCCGGCCGTCGGTCTCGGTCGCGATGTCCTGTGTGAGCGTCTCCTCCAGCGCCGATTCGGACTCGTCGGTGAACCGCTCGCCCGTCCGGTCGAGCGCGACCGCCGCGAAGCCGTAGTACTGCGTCGCGTCCGCGAACCGGTCCGGCGATATGTCGGCGGGCGGTGCGGCCATCGTGTGTCCGTAAAACGTTCCCAACCCGGCCGTCGTCTTTCCACCGACCTCGGTCGCCGCGAGCAGGCCGTCGCCGGTGCTCCAGGGGTTCGAGCGCAGATAGAGATTCTCGGTCGCGTCGGTGACGTGCTGTTCGACGAGCTGTTCGTTGCCCTGGAAGCCGCCGGTCGCGACGACGACGGCGTCGGCATCGATCGTCACGCGCTTCCCGTCGGGGCCGGTGGCCTCGACGCCGACAACCGTCCCGTCTTCGACTGCCAGCGAGTCGAGGGGCATTTCGAGTCGCACCGAGCCGCCCGCCGCCTCGATCCGCTCGACCATGTGGTCGGTGAACGCCGGCGGATCGATCGTCTTTCCCGGCCCGGGAACGTCGAACTCCGGCGTTACCAGGTCCGCTTCGACTGATTCGAGCCACGCCAGGTCGTCCTCGATCCGATCGACGAGCAGCCGCTGCAGCGCCGGCTCCCCGTCGGGCGAGCGCTCGCGAAGCTCCTCGAAGGAGCCGTACGTCCAGACGATGCCGTTCGAGATCCGCATCGAGCCGCCCGGCGTCGGTGCTTTCTCGAGGACGGTCACGTCCGCGCCCGATTCGGCTAGTTCGAGTCCGGCGACGAGGCCGGCCATGCCGGCACCGACGACTACCGCGTCGGCTGTCTCTGAGTCTGCCATGTCCAAACCTTCCCCGGAGACGTCTTAAATTGTCTCCCCGTTCGTGGCGCTCGGCCGGCGTCGCCTCGGATCGCTCTCGCCCCGAGAGCGCTGTAAAGACTTAAGAAGCTGTCCGGTCGATTGGCGCACGATGGCCGCTGAGTACGACAAGGTCTCCGTCGAGTATTCGGACGACCGGACGATCTGTTACATCCGCATCGACAACGAAGAAAAGAACAACGTCCTCGACCTCGAGGCGATCCTCGATCTGAACGAGGCGCTCCGCACGGCCGACCGCGACGACGAGGTCGACGGCATCATCCTCGGCAGCGTCGGCGACATCTTTTGCTCGGGTGCTGACCTCAGCGAGATCGCCGGCAGCGATCTCGAGACGGGGACACGCTGGCTCAACGCCTACTACGACAACCTCGAGGTGCTGAAAGATACCGGCAAACCGACGATCGCCGCCGTCACCGGCCCCTGCGTCGCAGGCGGCCAAGAGCTCATCATGGGCTGCGATCTCATCGTCGCCGGCGAGTCCTCGAAGTTCGGCCAGCCCGAGGTCCTCGTCGGCTCGACGGCCGGCAGCGGTGGCCTCCAGATGCTCCCGCTCATGGTCGGCGAGCGCCGCGCCCGAGAGATCCTCCTCACCGGCCGCCTGATCGACGGGCAGGAGGCCTACGACATCGGCCTCATCAACCGGCTGGTCGACGATGGCGACGTCGAGGACGAGGCGACCGAGCTCATGCTCGACGTCGTCGAGAACAGCAGCCCGCAGGCTTACCGCGTGATGAAGTCCATCATGAAACAGTGGAGCAACATCGCGATGCTCGGCTGGGAGTCCCAGCGCGAACTCACCGCCTCTGTCTGGCGCTCGAAGGAGTTCCAAGAGCGCGCCGAGGCGTTCATGGCGAAAGAGGAGGCCGAACAGCTCCCGTTCATGGGCTCGTCGCCCGACCGCGACAACGCCTGAATCGGCGCTTCGATCTCTCTTTTTATCGGTCCGCGAACTCGGCGATGAGCTCGCTCGTCTCCTCGTCGAAGCTCGCGAAGGTGTTGCAGAAGAGCTCGTAGCTGAGCCCGGTCTCCATCGGGCTCTCCGCGCCCGTCTCGACGGCGTCGAGTAAGTACGGCAGGATGTGATCGGGCTTTTCGGCGAGCGTCTCGCGGTACTCGGCCAGTTCGTCGCCGATCCCGTCGTCCGCGACGACGCGGTCGATGATGCCGAGATCGAACGCCTCGTCGGCGTCGACGTGTCTGCCCGTCACGAGCAGTTCCTTCGCCGTGCTCTCGCCTGCCACGCGGGGCAGCCGCTGGGTGCCGCCCCAGCCGGGGATCATGCCCAGGTCGACTTCGGGGAACCCGACGGTCGCCGACTCGCCCGCGATGCGGATATCGCAGGCCAGTCCGAGTTCCAGCCCGCCGCCGAGCGCGTAGCCGTTGATGCCGGCGATCGTGACCACGTCGAGCTCGGCGATCCGGCTCATGAGCTCTTGGCCGGCCCCGAAAAAGGTGATGAGTTCGTCCCACTCGCCCTCTTGGAACCACTCGTTCATCCGCGCGATGTCCGCGCCGACGGCGAAGTGCTTGCCCGCGCTCGCGATCGTGAGGACCTTCGCGTCCTCGTCGGCTTCGATCTCGTCGATGATCTCGCCCAGCTCGGCCTGCAACTGGTCGTTGATCGGGTTCGGCTTGTCCGGGTTCGCGAGGTCGACGTGGTACTGTCCGTTCTCGACGCTCGTCTCTATGAGTTCGAATCCCATACCATCAGGTCCGCAAAGCCACAAATAAAGGTTTACGGTACTTCTATCCGCGCAGTTCCTCGGTCGCCTCCCGATCGACCTCCAGCGTCTCCTCGTCGAGGACGACGCCGTACGCCTCGCGCGCGGCCGCGAGACTCACATAACCGTTCCGAACGTCCTCCGCCACGTTCTCCGGGGGTCGCTCGGTCGGGTCGCCGAAGCCGCCGCCGCCGGCCGGCTGGAAGTGGACGCGCGAGCCGGGCGCGACCTCGCGGGTCACCTTCGAGGGAAGCGTTTCCTCCCTGCCGTCGGGGTGGAACAGTCGGTGGACGGCCGACGCGCCGCCCTCGCCGCCGTCGACGCCGAATGGCTGCGTCTTCGCGCGCTCGCCGGTGGTGACGACCATCGTGGGATCGTCGAACCGGAGCACCCGTCGCACGGTGCAGCCGCCCCGATTCCGGCCGGGGCCGCCAGTGTCGGTGACGAGCGAGAACTCTTCGACCGTGACGAAGTCGTAGGTCTCCTCGACGCGCTCTATCATCTGGATTCCGGTGTTGCCGACGCCCGAGCGGATCGCGTTGATCCCGTCGCGGCCGGGACACGCGCCCATCCCGCCGCCCATGCAGGTGTAGTTGAGCGCGCCGCTTTCGAGGGAACTGTAGTTGAACACGTTCGAACTCCCGTCGCCCGCCCCGAAGCCGAGTTCGGGGTCGATCTCGACGATCGCCTTCAGCACCGCGTCGTGGACGCGCGTCGCGGTCTCGTGGTTCCCGGCGACGACGGGAGCCGGATACTCGGGGTTGACGACCGACCCAGACGGTGCGCTGACCGATATCGGGCGATACGAGCCCGTGGTTCCGGGCTTTCCGGGATCGAGCGTCACCTTCACCGCGTAGTACGTCGCGGTGCGCGTGCAGGCGATGGGGGAGTTGACGCCGCCCAAGACCTGCGGATCGCTGCCCGCGAAGTCGACCGAGATCTCGTCGCCGTCGACTTCGAGACTCGCGGCGATCCGAATGAGCTCGTCGGTCATCCCGTCGCCGTCGAGGTAGTCCGCCGCCTCGTAGGTCCCGTCCGGGAGCTCGGCGATCCGGTTTCGCATCAGGCGCTCGTCGTTGCTCAACACGGTGTCCATTGCCGCCGCAAGCGATTCGACGCCGTGTTTGCCTGCGAGTTCGACGAGGCGGTCGTGGCCGCGTCGGACGCCCGAGATCTGGGCGTTCATGTCGCCGACGCGCTCGTCGCGGTCGCGGGTGTTCGCGAGGATGACGTTCCGAAGGGCGGCGTTCAGCTCGCCGCCGTCGTACAACTTCGCCGGTGGCACCCGCAGCCCCTCCTTGATGATCTCGCCGGTCTCCGTGGAGTAACTCGTCGGCGAGGAGCCGCCGATGTCGACCCAGTGGGCGCGGACGGCGGCGAAGCCGAGCAGATCGTCGTCGACGAAGATCGGCTGTGCCATCACGAAGTCCGGGAGGTGATTGTTCCCCGCGTAAGGATCGTTCTGCAGGAGGATGTCGCCCGGTTCGAGCGCGTCGTGGCCGCCGGTCCCCTCGATCGCGGCGCTGATCGAGGAGGTCATCGTCGCGATGTGGATCGGGACGACCCGTTCGGACTGGCCGACGATCTCCGCGGAGGGCGTGACGACCGCACACGAGAGGTCGCCCGCCTCCTGCCACAGCGGCGAGTACGCCGAGTTCATCACCGACGCCTGCATCTCCTCGGCCACGTCGTGCAGTTGGTTGCGGACGATCTCGACGAGCGCCGGGTCGGGGTCGGCCCCCGAAATGTCGACGGCACCGTCGATGTCGAAGCCGGCGGGGTTCGATCCGCCGGGTCGAGTTGTCTCGCCGGTGTCTGTCATCGGTTCACCTCTCTCGTCGCGACCAGATTTCCGTATCCGTCGACCGTACCGTCGAACGCCGGCGGAAGCCAGATCGTCGTGTTGTCCGATTCGACGACCGCCGACCCCTCTATTTCGTGTCCGGCTTCGAGATCGTTCCGATCGTAGTAGGCTGTCTCGACGCGTTCGTCCGCGCCAAGGACGACCTCGCGGTGGCCGACCGGCGTAGGCGTTCGGGCCGTCGTCGATCCCGTCTCCGTCGCGGGCGGCGTCGGCGTCGACCCCACGGCCGTCACTCGGAGGTTGACCAGCTCGATCGGATTGCGGTCGTCGACGAACCCGTACTGGTGGTCGTGGGCGGACTCGAACGCCGCCGCGAGTTCGTCGAGGTCGGCCCCCGTGACGGTCCGGTTCGGGTACGGGACGTTCAGATAGTGCGCCTGCCCCTCGTACATCGCGTCGAAGGACACCTCGAACGCGCGATCCGACGTGGCGACGCCCTCGGATTCGAGCTCGCTGTCCGCCCGCTCGATCAGTTCGTCGATCCCCGCTTCGATCTCTCCCGGGTCCACCCGATCGACGGTCTCGACCAGCGACCTGACGTGCTCGTGGCGGATGTCGGAGACGAGCAGCCCGAGCGCCGAGAGGACGCCGGGCCGGTTCGGGAAGACGACCTCGTCGATCTCGAGTTCGGCCGCGACGTTGCAGGCGTGGACGGGCCCCGCTCCGCCGAAGCCGACGAGCGCGAACTCGCGGGGATCGAGCCCCTCGTTGACCGCGGTGACGCGCGTCGCGCTCGCCATCTTCGTGTCGATCACGTCGCGGATCGAGGCGGCGGCGGCCTCGACCGACACCCCCATCGGCTCGGCGACGTGCGCTCGGATGCTGCGCTCGGCGGCGTCGGCGTCGAGCGCCACCGCGCCCCCGGCGAACGTCTCGGGGTTCAAGATCCCGAGGACGAGATCGGCGTCCGTCACCGTCGGGAGTTCGCCCCCGCGCCCGTAACACGCCGGTCCTGGATCAGCGCCCGCGCTGTCGGGGCCGACCCTGAGCGCGCCGACCTCGTCGAGTCGGGCGATCGAGCCGCCCCCCGCCCCGACGGTCTCGACGTGGGTGAACGGGCCGTTGATCTTCAGCCCCTGGATCTCGCGGTGGGCGACCTCGATCGGCTCCCCGTCGGCGACGGCGGCCACGTCGCAGGAGGTCCCGCCCATGTCGAAGGTGAGGACGTTCTCGAGGCCGCGCTGGCCGGCGAGGTAGGTGGCCGCGTTCACCCCCGCGACCGGTCCGGAGATGACCTGTGTGACCGGTCGGTTCGCGGCGATCTCGGGGCGTGCGAGTCCGCCGTCGGATTTCATGATCGCGACCGGGGCCTCGATCCCCGCGTCGCCGAGCTCGTCCTCCAGTCGGTCGAGGTACGCCGACAGCTCCGGCTTGAGATACGCGTCGGCGACCGTGGTCGCGGTCCGCGAGTACTCGCGGATCTCCGGCGACACCGACGACGAACGGCTCACGTCGAGGTCGGGTGCGCGCTCGGCGAACCGCTCGACGATCGCGCGCTCATGTTCGTCGTTCCGGTAGGCGTGGAGGAGACAGACGGCGACGGCTTCGACGTCGGCCGCGAGGATCTCGTCGATCACGCGGTCGAGGTCCCCTACGTCGAGCGGCGTGACGACCTCGCCGTCGGCGTCGATCCGTTCTTCGACCCCGAACCGGTGCCGCCTCGGGAGCAACGGTGCCGTCCGGTCATTGCAGGGCGCATAGAGGAGGTCCGCCCCCCGATACCCCTCGCCGATTTCCAACACGTCGCTGAACCCGGCCGTCGTGACGATCGCCGTCTTCGCGCCCGTCCGCTCGATCAGCGCGTTGACCGCGATCGTGCTCCCGTGGTTGAACCCGGTCACGCCGTTCGGATCGGTTCCAGTTGCCTCGCAGATGGCGTCGATACCGGCCGAGAGGCCACCGATGAAGTCGGCCGTGCTCGACGTCTTGACCGCGTGGATTTCGTCGTCGCCGACGAGAACCGTGTCGGTAAACGTGCCGCCAATGTCAACACCTATCGCACGCATGTTGTTGGTTCTCGACATGGGCCGGATAAATAGGTGCCGACCGGCGTCGCGGGTGGGGCTCTGGTTAGCCGGCCGAAACACAATCTTCAAATAATCCAGGTCGTACGGTACTGGTATGTCAGAGTTTGCGGACAGTTGGCAAGAGACGTGGGTAAACATCAACGGCGAGTACGTCAAGGGGCCGGAAGCAACCGTCTCGGTGCTGGATTGGTCGTTCGTCTACGGCGACGGAGTCTTCGAGGGCGTCAGCGTCGTCGACGGGCGGATCCTCAAGCTTGACGAGCACGTCGATCGACTTTACCGCTCCGCCAAGCGGGCGCGATTCGGGCTCGAAGACGCGATATCGAGAGAGGAGATGGCCGAACGATGGCTCGACACGGCGCGGAAAAACGAGATCGACACCGGCTATCTGCGCCCGCTCGTCTCGCGCGGCGAGGGGCCGATGGGGATCTCGAACCACGGCGAGGTCGACGGGCCGAACGTCTACGTGATCCCGCAACTGCACCGCTCCAGCGGCTTCAAAACGCTCTCGTCGGCGCGCGCTCGGCTCTCCTCGATCCGATCGCCCTCACCCGTTGTTCGCGACCCCCGTGTGAAGGCGAACCACTATATGCCGAACATTCTCGCGAAGATGGAGATCGCCGACACCGACGCCTCGGTCCCGATCCGCCTCGACGACGACGGCTACGTCACCGAGGCCGCGGCGGCGAACGTCTTCGTCGTCAATGGGGACACCGTTCTCACGCCGGACGATCAGCAGATCCTCTCGGGGACGACGCGCGCTGCGCTCCTCGATCTGCTCGAAGCCGACGACCGATGGGAGGCGGAGGTGACGGGTCTCACCCCGTACGATCTGTACACGGCCGACGAGCTGTTCGTGACCGGATCGATCGGCGGCGTCAAGGCGATCACCCATCTCAACGGCGACCCGATCGGGGCCGGCGAGGCCGGCCCGGTCGCGGCGGCGATGAACGAGATGCTGGTCGATCATCTGATCGAGAACGGCACGCCGCTCGAGTGACGACCGCCCGGTCGCGGTCACCGCGCGACCGACCGCGCACCTGCGCTTCCGACCGAGAGCGCAACTGATTTATCGCCCCCGCGCCGCGGTGTGGGTATGGCTCGCATCCCGTTTCCGGAGGACGTAGACCCCGATCTCGTCGAATCCCAGCGCCCAGACTCGCTGCCCGAGAAGTACAGTCACATCGGCCAACAGGACGCCCGAAACGTCTACCGATCGATCGCCCACGACCCCGAGGTCGTCGAGACGCTGCGCGCGCACATCGGCGCGACGTGGGAGCACTGCGGGCTCAGCGATCGCGACCGCGAACTCGTGTTGCTGTCCGTGGCCCGCGAGATCGACTCGGCGTACGAGTGGCACCAACACGTCCGAATCGCCATCCTCGAAGGGATTTCCCCCGAGGAGATCCGAGCGCTCTCGGCCCGCGACTACGAGAGCTTCGACGACACCGAGACGCTGTTGATGGAGTTCGCGGCCGCCGCCGCGAGCAACGGCGTCACGGACGAGGACGTCGAGTCTCTCCGCGATGCGTTCCCCGACGACGACGTCGCCGGGATCGTCGCCTTGGTCGGCGTCTACGTCGACCTGAACGTCATCCTGAGCGCGTTCGACGTCGAGACCGAGGAGCCGTTCGTCGGCTGGGAGCTCGAGAACCTCGAGCGCGACTGATTCACTGCGATCGCTCGGACGCGCCCGGCGTCGCAAACGTTTTGATCCCATCGCCCCGACGTTTGAGCGTCAATGAGTGATAACGCATCCATCGAGGCCGATAGCATGGCGGCCGTCGGCTTCCACGAACACGGCGACATCGACCAATTCGAACTGCTCGACGTCCCGATCCCAGAGATCGACGCCGACGAGGTACTCGTCGACGTGAAGGCGACGGCGCTGAACCACCAGGACCTCTTCGCCGTCCGCGAACTCGACCACTACATCACCGACTACCCCTTCTGGGGCGGTGGCGACACCGCCGGCGTGATCGCGGCGCTCGGCGAGGACGTCGAGGGCTGGAGCGTCGGCGACCGAGTACTCGTCAACTCCCGGATCGCCTGCGGGGAGTGCGACCTCTGTCTGGCCGGCGAGCAGTCCATGTGTCGGAACTTCCAGGTGTACGGCGAACACCGCCGCGGCGGCTACGCCGAGTACCTGGACGTCCCCGAGCGGAACCTCCACGCGATCCCCGACGAGTACGACTTCACGCGGGCCGCCGCGGTCCCCATCGCCGCCGGTTGCGCGTGGCGGGCCCTGGCCACGCGGGCGGAACTGCACCCGTCCGACGAACTGCTCATCGTGGGCGCGACCGGCGGCGTCGGGACCTACGCCGTCCAGATCGCCCGAAACGTCTTCGATGTCGAGACGCTCTACGCGACGACGAGCTCCGAGGAGAAGGCGGCGGTCCTCCGCGACATGGGCGTCGACCACGTGATCAACTACGCCGAGGAGTCCTTCGACAGCGCGGTCTGGGAGCTGACCGACGGCCAGGGCGTCGACGCGGTGTTCAACACCGTCGGCGGCGACACGTGGGTACCGTCGATGCGCGCGCTCAGGAACGGCGGCCGCCTGATCGTCTCCGGGGCGACCGCCGGCCCGAACCCCGAAACGGAACTCCGGCTCGTCTTCATGCGGCAACTCGAAGTCGTCGGCAGCACCTCCCACAGCCACACGGACTTCACGCAGATGCTCGAGAAGGTGTGGGGCGACGACCTCGAACCGGTCATCCAGGAGACGTACCCGCTGGAGGGGTACGCCGAGGCGTTCGAGAAGATGGCGAACCGCGACGTCTACGGAAAGCTCGTGCTCACGCAGGAGTGAGGTCCAGCGTCGCCGATTGGCTTTTTCGGCGGCTTTTTGTTCCCGCGTGGACGCGAGCTCGTTCCAGTCGCCCCCCTGGCACGCCCCGAAGTCACCCGTTCCGGTTCCGAGCGGACTGATCGGCGCTCCGTCTCGCTGTTTGGTGTATCGAGCGCGGCACAATGATTTATAATGTAAAATTCTATTACTTTATAATTTTCAAAATATTTTAATTTATTTTTAAAAATACTTCATATAACAATTTTTATTAAGATGAAACGTTAGTAGTATCTTATAAATGGCATAATAATTAGAATTTTTAAATATTATTTGAACGTGGTTAACACGTTTATTTCTCTCTATTTATTTAAAACTATTTGTTCTGTCGTCGCTCGCGGGTCGGTTCGTCCGATCCAAACATCCATTATCGCCGACGGAGTACCGTGGTTTCATGCATCCAAAGATTCGGATGAGCGACGAGGAACGGGAGGCGTTCCTCGAACGCAACAAGACGCTGCGCGTGGCGACGAACTCCTCGGACGGCTACCCACACAACGTCCCGGTGGGGTATCACTACCGCGACGGGCGGGTCTACTTCCCCTCCGACGAGCGCTCGAAGAAGACCGCGAACATCCGCCACGACGACAAGGTCTGTTGCATCGTCGACGAGGGCACCGCCGGCGACGACTACGAGACCCTCAGCGGCGTGATGATCCAGGGTCGAGCGACGATCTACGACGAGGGCGAACACGAGACGATGACGCACGACGCGCTCATGGACGAGATCTTCGAGGGCGAAGTGAAGGATCAAGAGCGATACGAGCGCGTCGATCGCGTCGTCATCGAGGTCGAACCGGAGAACGTCGTCGCCTGGGATTTCAGCAAGGTGAACTGATCGGCCCTGGGCGCGCCGTACCGTTCGCCCGTAGTTATCCGCGTATTTCGGACAGCACCTAAAACCGACTGAACGCCGCTGAAAGCCGCGAAACATCGATGTCCGCATCGGTCGGCACCCGCGATCCCTCGCCGGAACGCCCACCTATCCCGAATTAACTAACGTAGTTATGCTTGTTATATTTAACTCCGCCGTATGGCACCTTTTATCCGATATATTCGTACGCAATCACAGCGTCCAGTGTGTCGAGGCGTCGATCGCCGGCGTCGTGACCGTGTGAACCAAAGACAATATGACTCCGCGCGCCGACGGCACGATATGAGCCCCACTGACGCAGTAATCGTACAGGCAGTTCGAACGCCGCAGGGCAAACACGGGGGCGTCTTCGCGGACGTACACAGCGAACGCCTCTCGGTCCCTCTCGTCGACCGGATGCTCGACGACACCGGACTCTCCGGAGACGAGGTCGACGACGTGGTCTGGGGCTGCGCCAAGCAGGTCAAAGAGCAGACGAACAACATCGCGCGCGTGATCGCGCTCACCTCCGGCCTCGGCGAGCGCGTCCCGGGGACGACGATCGACCGCCTCTGTGGCTCCTCAGCGCAGGCGATCATCACCGCCAGGGACTCGATCGTCGCCAGCCAACGCGAGTGCATCATTGCGGGCGGCGTCGAGAACATGTCCCGCGTCGAGCGCGACTACGGTATCGGCTCGTTTCCGGGCATCGCGGAGCGATACGACGCCGACGCGCTCGCGATGGGGATGACCGCCGAGAAGGTCGCCCGCGAGTTCGACGTCTCGCGGGCGGCCCAAGACGAGTACGGGGCCAGAAGCCAACAGCGCGCGGTCGAGGCGACCGAATCGGGACGATTCGACGACGAGATCCTCCCGATCGAAACCGGGGACGGAATCGTCGAGCGCGACGAGGGGCTCCGACCGGGTACAACCGCTCAGAAGCTCTCGAACCTCCCACCGGCGTTCGAGGAGGGCGGAACGGTCCACGCCGGCAACGCCTCGCAGGTCTCAGACGGCGCGGCCGCGGTGATGATAACGTCGCGAGCCTTCGCCGAGGAGCATGGCCTGGACGTGCTGGCGACCGTCGGCGATCACAGCGTCGCGGGCGTCGACCCGACGATCATGGGAATCGGACCCGTGCCGGCCGTCCGGGAACTCAACGAGCGAACCGGGACGACGGCCGAGGACTACGATCTCGTCGAGTTGAACGAGGCGTTCGCCAGCCAGACGCTGTACTGCCAGCGCGAGCTGGGCTTCGACGACGACGCGTTCAACGTCAACGGCGGCGCGATCGCGATCGGCCACCCCCTCGGCGCGTCCGGTGCCCGCCTCCCGGTGACGCTGATCCACGAACTCGGACGACGCGGCGGCGGCCTCGGCCTCTCGACGATGTGCGTCGGCTACGGGCAGGGCGTGGCGATCCAGTTCCACGTCGAGTAGGGCCGCCCCGCGGGCCACGACCCGTCCGACCGGTATCTCTATTATCCGCCGCCCGCTACGGCGAGTATGACGGTCCCAGTCAGCCAAGAGTACGAAGCCGTGCGGAAAACCGCTCGCGAGTACGCCCAGAACGAACTCAAACCGATCTACCGCGAGTACAACGAGAAGGGCGAGTTCCCCTACGACCTCGTCGAGGACATGGCCGAGGTCGGCCTGCGCGGGATCATGGTCCCGGTCGAGTACGGCGGCGTCGGGATGGACATGCTGAGCCACGCGATCGTGATGGAGGAGGTTTCGGCCGTCTGGCCCTCCGCGGGCATCAAGATGGACGAGGGATTGATGCGGTACCTCCGGATGTTCGGCACCGAGGAACAAAAAGAGCGGTACCTCCCCAAACTCTGCTCCGGCGAGTACGTCGACGCGATCGCCCTCTCTGAGCCCGACTACGGCTCCGACTTCGCCGGCATCGAGACGACCGCCGAGAGAGACGGCGACGAGTACGTCCTCAACGGGAGCAAGATGTGGGTGACGAACGCCGGCAAGTCCGATCTCATGGTCGTCACCGCGAAGACGGATCAGCCGGAACGCCACCGCGGGATCAGCCTCTTTTTGATCGAGACGCAGAACAACGACGGCTGCACCGTCGAACCCGGCATCGACATGATGGGTTTCGACGCCTCCGAGTCTCACGAGGTCGTCCTTGACGACTGTCGCGTTCCCGAGGAGAACCTGCTCGGCGAGGAGAACGGGGGCTTTTACCACACGATGAAGATGCTCGAGGAGAACCGCGTCTCCGTCGCCGCTCGCGGGCTCGGTATCGCCGTCGGCGCGTACGACGCCTCGAAACAATACATCACCGAGCGCGAGCAGTTCGGGAAAAAGATCGGCGAGTTCCAGGCGATCCAGCACAAGATCGCGGACATGGCCGTCCAGATCGAGAACTCCAAGCACCTCGTCTACAACGCCGCGCGGCTCTGTGACGACGGCGAACCCTTCGACACCGAGGCGTCGATGGCGAAGCTGTACGCCTCCGAAGCCGCCCACGACGTCGCGAGCGAGGCCGTCCAGATCCACGGCGGCTACGGCTACACGAAGGAGTTTCCCGTCCAGATGTTCTTCCGCGACGCGAAGGGGATCGAGATCTACGAGGGGACGAGCGAGATCCAAAAGAACGTCATCGCGAAGAACGTCATGGAGTAAGTCGTCGGAGACGAATCGCTCCCGCGGTCAGTCCGGTCGGTACTTGAACCGCTGTTTCTTCCCGGTCGCCGTGCGTTCGAGTTCGTCGGTGAACTCCCAACGACGCGGTCGCTTGTAGCCCGCGAGCCTGCCGGATGCCTTGCAGTACTCGACCAGCGTCTCCTCGTCCGTGCCCTCGTCGGCGACGACGATCGCCTTCACGCGCTCGCCCCACTCCTCGTCGGGGACGCCGACGACGATGGCCGCCTCGACGCCGTCGTGTGACTCCAAGGCGTCCTCGACCTCGACCGGCGAGACGAGTTCGCCGCCGCTGTTGATCATGTCGTCGGCGCGGCCGGTGATCGTCAGGTAGCCGTCCTCGTCGATGACGCCGACGTCCTTCGTGTAGAACCACCCGTCGTTATACGCCCGCTTCGTCGCCTCGGCGTTCCCGAAGTAGCCGTCGAAGAGGGTGTCGCCGGAGACGACCACCTGCCCTTTCTCGCCGACCGGGACCGTCTCGTCGGGATCGACGCGCCGGCCGCGGTCGGTTCGGATCGTTCGGACCCGCTTGTCGATGTTCGGCCGGCCGACGGTTCCCGCCTTTTCGGGCAGGTCTTCGGGCCGCAACACGGTGTCGGTCAGCGTCTCCGTCGTTCCGTAGTTGTTGTAGACGTTCGGCGTCAGCGTCTCGAGGAACGTCTCGGCGTTCCGCTGCGACAGCGGCGATCCCATGTTGATCCAACACTCGATCGACGAGAGGTTGCGATCGTCGACCCCCTCGGTTTCGGCGATGCGCTTTGTCAGGGTCGGCACGCTGGAGATGTGGGTGACGGCGTAGGACTCGATCGACTCCAGCGCCGGTTCCGGACCGAAGTCGTCCTGGACGACCAGTTCGGCCCCGCCCGTCACCGAGGGATGAACGGTGTTGTCGATGCCGCCGGCGTGAAACCACGGCGAGAGCTGTAAGGCGGTGCTGTCCTGGGTCAGATTTGTCATCGACGCCATCTCGATGGCTCGCCTGTCGGCCGTCTCGGCGGTGAACGTCACGCCCTTGGGGTTGCCGGTCGTCCCGCTGGTGTAGAGGATGTAGACGGTTTCGTCGGCGTGCAGGGGGTAGTCGTCGGGTCGGCGCGTCGCTCCCGATTCGAGGAGTTGGTCGTACGCCTCGATGCTTTCCCCCGCTTCGCCTTCGTCGCCGACGCGAATCAGGTCGGCACGCCGGCGGGCGTCGTCGGCCGCTCCCTCGACGGCCTCGCCGACCCCCGCGTCGTAGACGACGACCTGCGGGTTCGTGTCGTCGAAGATGTACGCGAAGTCGCCCCGCGTGAGCATGTAGTTGAGCGGGACCGGAACCGCGCCGATCTTGTAACAGCCGTAGACGGCGACCGGGAACTCGACGGTGTTGTACAGCACGACCGCGACCCGATCGCCCTTGCGGATACCCCGGTCGGCCAGCGCGTTCCCGAACCGGTTGGCGCGCTCGTCGAACGCCTCCCACGTCACCGACTCGCCCGTCTCGGCGATCCGGAGGGCGGACCGATCGCTCCGCCACTCGGCGTTCCGTTCCAGATACTCTTTGTGCGTGATCATCACTCACAGGGTGCGCCCGTCTGTATAAATAATTAACCGTGAGGCGGTCGCCCCGACCGCGCGGATCGTCGCTCCGTTCCCCCAGTTCGTCGTCACGTGCCCCCGATTCGCCTCTCCACGATCGCGGCCGTCCGTGGCTTTATTATCCGCAACGCCGATCGTTCGGTGTAATGAGCTTTCGAGCCATAGATACGATGTCCCGGCCGCAGTACGCGGACCCCGAGATGGCCAAGGGCCTCTTCGAGGCCTACGAGTACCGGGTGCTGGCGAAGACCACCTTCGGCGGCCTGACTGAGAAGATGGGTCTCGGCGATGACGAGCTCTGGAAGGTCCTCACCGTTCTCGGCAACGACTCCCTCGAGGCGACCGTCGAGGAGATGGACGAGGTCGGCGTCGAGTACATGTTCATGGACCAGAACATGCTCTGGTCCCAGCGCGATTCGCGGCTGATCACGGCCGCGAGCGTCGAGGAGCTCGCCGAGATGGCCGACCGATCCGACGGTCGGATCGTCCCCGGCGTTGGATACAATCCAAACCGGATCACCGAAAGCATCGAACGGCTCGAACGCGCCGTCAAGGACCTCGGCTTCAAGTACGTCTGGTTCCACCCGATGTCGTGGGGGCTCAAACCGAGCGACAGCGAGTGTTACCCGCTGTACAGCAAGTGCGTCGAACTCGACGTGCCGGTGACGATCCAGACCGGCCAGTCGGCCGAACCACTGACGAGCGAACCGGGGCGGCCGATGTACGCCGACGAGGTCGCCATCGACTTCCCCGAACTCGAACTCGTGCTCTCGCACACCGGCTGGCCGTGGACGAGCGAGTGGTGCTCGATGCTGTGGCGACACCCGAACGTCTACGGCAACGTCGGCGCGTACTACCCCGAGTTCATGCCCGACGAGCAGGTCGAGTTCATCGACTCGGGCCGCATCCGCGAGAAGGTCCTGTGGGCGACGAATGGGCTGGATCTCGGCCGACACAGAGCGGAGTTCGAGGAGCTCGACCTCCGCGACGAGACGCGCCGCCGCGTGCTCAAAGAGAACGCCGTCGAACTGTTCGACCTCTGAAACTGCGACTCGCGCGCGTCAAGGTTCGACGAGGACCTTCACGTGCTCGCCGCCGTCGAGGAGCGCTTCGAACCCCGCCTCGACGATCTCGTCGAGACCGATCCGGGCCGTGACGAACGTCGACGGGTCGAACGCGCCGCGTTCCAGCAGGGCGAGCGTCCGCTTGAAATCGAGCGCAGCCAGCGGTCCGCCCTCGTAGCCGAGCGTGCCGACGACCGCTCGCTCGCCGGGGATCGCCGTCCGCGCGCCCATGGTCACGTCGTCCTCGAAGATGCCGACCGCCGCCACCGTCCCGTTCTTTGCCGTCGCCCGGATGGCCTGATTGAACGTCGCCTCGATGCCCGCGACCTCGAAGGCGACGTCGGCACCGCCGTCCGTGTGGTCGCGAACCACGTCGACCGCGTCGTCGGTCGTCGGATCGACGGCCACGTCAGCCCCGAACTCGACGGCGAGCTCGCGGCGGTCGGGTTGGGGTTCGGAGGCGACGATCGTTCGCGCGCCTGCCGCGCGCGCCGCGGCGACGACCGCGAGTCCGATCGGCCCCGCCCCGAGGACGGCGACGGTGTCGCCGAGTTGTAGCCCGGACTGCCGGATCGCGTGGACAGCGACGCTCAGCGGCTCGATCAGCGCGCCCCCAGCGTAATCGACGCCGTCCGGGAGTTTCACGACGCTGTCGGCCGAGACGACGGCGGTCTCGGCGAAGCCGCCGCGACCGGTCAGCCCGAGGAAGCCGCCGCTCGAACAGAGGTGGTACGCGCCCCGATCGCAGTAGCGACAGTCGCCGCAGTAGAGGATCGGGTTGACGGTGACTCGGTCGCCCGGCTCGACGCCGGACACGTCCGCCCCGCACTCGATGACCTCGCCGGCGAACTCGTGGCCCATGACGAGCGGGAGCGTCGCGCCCGTGATCGGGTGGGGGCGCTCCTCGGGGATCAACATCGGCCCCGACCGGTACTCGTGGAGATCGGAGCCGCAGATCCCGCAGGCCGCGACGCCGATCCGGACGTCGGTCGCCCCCAGCGGTCGTTGCGGAACGTCTTCGATTCGGACGTCTTCGGGCCCGTGGTAGACGGCGGCGCGCATGACGGTTACTGCACTCGAACCCACCTGCTTAACTGTTGTGCGGGGTCCGCCGCGGTTTCGGTACCATCCCGGCGACCGGACGATACGTTTATTCCCCGCGTGTTCCTCCCAGCGAACATGACGAAATACTACGAGGACCTGTCCGTCGGCGATCGGTTTCGGTTCGGCGAGTACGACGTCACCGACGAGGAGATCCGGGCGTTCGCTGGCAAATACGACCCCCAGCCGTTTCACCTCGACGCCGAGGCGGCGGCAGATTCGGTCTTCGGCGAACTCGTCGCCAGCGGGTGGCACACCGCCTCGATCTCGATGCGGCTGTTGGTCGATCACGCCTTCGACGACATCGCGATCATGGGCGGCCGCGGCATCGACGATCTCCGGTGGCACCGTCCGATCTATCCCGGCGAGACGCTCTCGGGCGCGGCCGAGGTCGTCGCGAAACCCGAGGACGGCCTGCGGGACACGCGCGGGAACGTCGACTTCGAGATCACCATCACCAAACCGGACGGGTCGGTCGCGATGTCGTACGTGACGTTGAGTATGGTCCGACGCCGGGGGGCGCCGTAATCTCGGTCCCCCGGCTGGCGTGTGATTCGACACCTCGACGCAAGCTATTTGTAGACACCGGGAAGTCGTAGGGTATGGTGAACGCATCCTTCACTGTGACCGACGGCGTCGGCCGCGTTCGGCTCGAACGCGACGAGAAGCTCAACGCGATCGATCTCCCGACGAAGACCGAGATCATCGACCGCCTGGAGGCGTATCGCGACGACGGCGAGGTGCGGGCCGTCCTCTTCGAGAGCGAGGGGGATCGCGCCTTCTGTGCCGGCGGCGATCTCCAGGAGGTCTACGAGATGGACTATCAGCTCATACCGTTCACGGAGGGGTGGGACGAGCTGTTCACGCTGATGCACGATCTGGGGAAGCCGACCGTCGCGAAAGTAGACGGCTACGCGCTCGGCGGCGGGTTCGACCTCGCGTTGCACACCGACATCGTCGTCGCCTCCGACGACGCCGTCCTGGGTCAGCCGGAGATCAACCTCGGGTTGGTCAACCACTTTTCGCCGCCGCTGCTCCACCGGATGGTCGGGCTCCGGAAGACGCTGGAGATCATGATGCTCGGCGAGACGCTGAGCGCCGAGGAGGCCGCCGAGATGGGGCTCATCACACGCTGCGTTCCGGCCGACGACCTCGACGACGAGGTCGACACGATCCTCGACACCCTGACGTCGAAGCCGCCGCGGATCATGAAGAAACTGAAGGAGTCGATCTACGCGAGCCTCGAGATGTCGCCGAGCAGCGGCCGCGACCACATCGAACGGATCGCCGTCGAGAGCGTCCGGGTGGACCCGGACCATCCCGAGGGCGTCGACGCGCAACTCGAGGGGCGCGAGCCGAACTGGCCCCAGTAAAAACCGCCGAACGCCCGTTTTAGATGAAGCCGCCGTTCACGCTCAGCACCTGCCCCGTGACCCAATCGGAGGCGTCGCTCGCGAGGAAGATCGCAGCGTTGGCGTGGTCCTCGGGGTAGCCGAGCCGTCCGAGCGGATAGTTCTCGGCGACCTTGTCGCCGTACTCATCGAGCCACTCCTGGGTCGACGGCGTCCACGTCGTACTCGGGGAGATGCAGTTGACGCGGACGTCGAACTCGCCGACCTCCTTCGCCAGCGACTTCGTGAACGTGACGACGCCGGCCTTCGCGGTCGCGTACATCGTCAGATTGGGATCCTGTCCCTGGTAGGAGTCAGAGGCGAAGTTGATTATCGAGCCGCCGCCCTGCTCTTTCATCACGGGGAGGGCGTTGTGCGTCATGTTGATCGGTCCCTTGAGCGTCACGTGGATGTGCGGCGCCCAGTTGTCGGGCGTCTCCTCGATGAACGGCTGGTTCAGGTCCTTCGCGTTCTGGAGGCCGCCGGCGGCGACGTTCACGAGCACGTCGAGACTCCCGAACGCGTCGACGGTGTCCGAGACGGTCTCGCCACAGGAGTCGTGATCGCTCACGTCGGTGTAGATGAACTCCGCGTCGACGCCGTGCTCGTCGGCGATCTCCTCGGCGACCGACGGGCCGCGCTCCTCGTCGATGTCGGCGATGACGACGTTCGCCCCCTCCGCCGCGAACCCCTCGGCGACGCCCTGTCCGATGCCCGATGCCGCCCCGGTAACGATAACCGAGTCTCCGCTAAAATCTATCTGTTCACGCATCACACGTGGATTTCCCACAGCTGGTAATAAAGCTTCGGCTCGCGCCATCAGCTCCCCGCCTCATCGTCTCTCTCGACCGTTCGCACGCAACGCTCATATGCGCGGGGTGTCACTCGTCGGCACGATGGAAACACGTCTCGACGGCCAGACCGCCGTGGTCATCGGCGGCACGACCGGTATCGGCCGAGCGATATCCGAGGAACTGCACGCGGCGGGCGCGAGCGTCGTGCCGACGAGCCGAACCGAAACGAGCGTCCGCGAGGCCGCGGAGGCGGTTGAGTGTGATCTCGTCGAACCGACCGACGTGACCGACGCCGATCAGGTGGAAGTTCTCTTCGAGGCGGTCGCCGAGACGTACGGTGACATCGACACGCTGGTGAACTGCGCGGGCTACGTCCCCGACGCGAAGCCGGTACCGGACGTCGACGACGACGAGTGGGCGACGGTTCTCGACGTGAATCTGACCGGCGTCTTCAACGCCGTCCGCCTCGCCCCGTCGTATCTGACGGGCGAACACCGGTCGATCGTGAACGTCGGCTCGATCTCGGAGGACACGGTGATGAACGGTCTCGGCCACTACGCCGCGAGCAAGGCGGCGGTTCGGACGCTCGGCGAGTACCTCGCCGTCGAGTACGCCGACTACGACATCCGCGTGAACACCGTCGCGCCAGGGTACGTCGAGACGCGACAGAACCGAACCGAGCTCGAAACGCCGAGGATTCGCGAGGCGATTCACAAGGGGACGCCGCTGTCGCGGTACGCCGAGCGCGGTGAGGTCGCCGACACGGTCGTCTTTCTCGCCTCGCCCGAGGCGTCGTTCGTGACCGGCGAGAGGATCCGGATCGACGGCGGCTTTCCGCTGTGACGCCCGAAATCGACGCGTTCAGTGGCCGTACTGATAGCCGACCACGATGGTGTTCGCCGCCTCGCGAACGCGCTTGAGTAGTTCCTCGCGGTAGTCGTCGTCTTCGATCCGGCCGGTCGGCCCGGAGACCGAGATCGAGCCGATGAGCTCGTCGTCGATCACGATGGGGACCGACACCGTGCCCATGCCGAGGATCTGCTCGTCCCAGTCGGCGGCGTATCCCCGCTCGCGGATCGTCTCCAGCTCCCGCTTCATTCGGTCGACGTCCGTGATCGTGTGGTCGGTGACGGCCTCCAGCCCCCCCGAGAAGATCGCCTCCTCGGCGTACGCCTCCGGGAGATGTGCGAGGAGTACCTTCCCCGTCGCGTGCGCGTGCATCGGGATTCGAAGCCCCGGATAGATCCCCAACTCCAACGACTGCTCGCCGCGCATCGCGTGGAGGATGACGCACTCGCCGTCCTCCTCGATGCCGATGCTCGCGACCTCGCCGGTCTCGTCGGCTAACCGGTGGACGACGGGACGGGCCGTCTGGAAGAACCGGCTGCGGTTTCGGAGTCGCCCCCCGGTCGTCAGGAATCGGTAACTCACCTGGTAGATGTCGTCGATCCGCGTGACGTAGCCGACCATCTCGAGCGTGCGGAGGTAGTCGTGGACGGTGCTCTTCGGGAGGTCGAGTCGGCGCGTGACCTCGGCGAGCGTCGCCCCGTTCGACTCCCAGAGCAGTTCGATCACGTCGAAGGCTCGCGCGACCGTCCGAAGCGGCGGATCCGTCCGTTGCATGGTCCCTCTGGGCTTCGATCGATCAAAAACGTTCGGATATCTCGGATGACAGGAAAATCGCGTGTCTGTCCGTGCGCCGTACACCGGTTCGATGGCGAGCACGGACCGTCGACTGCCGCGCCCCCGCTCTCGATTCGGAAACGCGCATCATTTACGTATTAGTAATATACAATATATGTATACAAAATTGATATATTATTCTCGGTCGCCACAAGCCTTACAAACACATGTACTTTACACAATTGTATTTAAATTATATACGAAAATTTTCTACAATATTTCGTATGAACGCGCTCTAAGGTTTAAATGATATACAGCTGGCCACATTTTTACACACTATTCAAATGTTATTTAAACTAATATATTTTACTTCATTCATTTACAACCCCCGGTGGGACGCGGTCCACCGGAAGTATTTCAAACGCCGTGTGCGTGTACCCAATATGGCGTTTCAGCTATCGGACGAGCACCGCGCGATCCGGCAGGCCGTCCGCGAGTTCGGTGCGAACGAGATCGGCCCCGTCGCGAGAGAACACGACGAGGCGGCGAAATATCCCGAGGAACTCCGGCGCGAGGCCGCAGCGTTCGACCTCGTCGCGCCGCACATCCCGGCGAAGTACGGCGGTGCGGGCATGGATCTGCTCTCGTCGGTCATCGTCGTCGAGGAGTTGTGGCGGGCCGACCCCGGCATCGGCAGCGCCGTCGGCAGCGCCGGCTTCGGGACGAACATGATCGTCGAGTACGGCGACGAGTGGATGAAATCGGAGTGGTTGCCAGCCATCGCCGACGGCGAGGCCGCCTCGTACTCCGCGATCTCCGAACCGGCGCACGGCTCCAACGTCGCCGGGATGGAGACCCGCGCCGAAAAAGACGGCGACGAGTGGGTGATCAACGGCAACAAGATGTGGATCACCAACGGGACCGTCGCGGACGTGGGCGTGTTGATGGCCAAGACGACGCCCGACGCCGGTCACAAGGGAATCACCGCCTTTCTCGTTCCGACGGACACGGAGGGCTTCCGGACCGAGAAGATCGACAACAAACTCGGTATCCGGGCGTCGGACCTCGCGGAGGTCGTCATCGAAGACGTGCGCGTCCCCGAGGAGAACGTCGTCGGCGAGGTCGACGAGGGGTTCTACCAGTTGATGGACTTCTTCGCACAGGGCCGGACCCGCGTCGCCGCCCAGGCCGTCGGGGCCGCCCAGGCCGCCCTCGACGCGGCGCTCGAGTACGCCGGCGAACGCGAGCAGTTCGACCAGCCGATCGGCGAGTTCCAGGCGATCCGGCACAAACTCGCCGACATGGCGACGAACGTCGAGGCGGCGCGCGCGCTCACGTATCGAGCCGCCTCGACCGTCGATGGTGGCCACGATCAACTCGCGGCGAAGTTCGCCAGCATGGCGAAGCTGTTCGCCTCCGAGCACGCCGTCGACGTGACCGACGAGGCGATCCAGGTCCACGGCGGCGCAGGCTACGTCTCCGACCACCCCGTCGAGCGTTACTACCGCGACGCCCGGATCACGAAGATCTACGAGGGGACGAGCGAGATTCAAAAGAACATCATCGCCGATCGGTTGCTGTAAGCGCCACGTCCAGCCGTCTCGACCGATAGTCGGTCGCGCCTCTCGCCCGTGCGAATCGCTGGCAGGTATATTTATGTAGTATCGTTAGCTATCCGCATTCGTGATCTCCCACAGAACGTATCTCGAACGGAATGCGACGTGGCGTGGTGACGAGACCGCCCTCGAAGTCATCGAATCGAACGAATCGTACTCCTATGGGGAGTTCGACGCCGAGGTGAACCGGGTCGCGAACGCGCTCGCCGATCGCGGCATCCGGAAGAGCGACCGCGTCGCGATGGTGCTTTTCAACACGACCGAGTTCCCGATAACGCTGTACGCGTGCTACAAGATCGGCGCCGTTCCCGTCCCGATCAATTTCATGCTCGCGCGCGACAATTTCGCGTACATCTTCGACGACGTCGTCCCGAAGGCGGTCGTCTACGACGAGACCGTCGCCGAGGACGTCGAAGCGTCGCTGGAGCGCGCGGACGTGCCGGCCCGTCGGATCGGCGTCGGCTCGTGCCCGGCCGCCGACGAGGGGTTCGAGTCGCTCGCGGCCGAGGGTGACGCCGCGGCACCGCCCGAGGTCCCGGTTCGCGCGGACGACCCGGCGTACATCCTCTACACCAGCGGGACAACGGGCGCGCCGAAGGGCGTGACGTTCACCACCGAGACGGCGTCGAACCGCGCACAGGAGGGGTCGCGGTGTCTCGGCCTCTCGAAGAACAGTGTCGCGTTGCAGGTCTCGCCGTGGTTCCACGCCGGCGGGGTCGACCTGACCGTCCACCCGACGATCGAGGCCGGTGGGACGATCATCGTGACGGAAAACTGGGAGCCAGAACCCGTCGCCGACCTCGTCGAGGCGAAGGGAATCACCCACATCGTCGGCGTCCCGACCGTCGCCCAGCGGATGGCGGAGCTGGACGACATCGACGATCGCGACCTGTCGAGTCTGGAGTGCCTGTTGTGCATGGGGTCCCCGCTGTCGAAACGGCTTGCGGAGACGCTGCTGGAGGTCATCACGTCGAACGTATTCAACGGGTACGGGACGACGGAGACGCTGCTCGACAGCGTCCTCAGACCCGAAGACCTCCCGGAGAAGGCGGGCGCGGCGGGCCAGCCTACCCACGATACCGAGATGCGACTCATCGAGTACCGACAGGGCGGGACCGCGGATCCCGACGCCACCGTGCCGCACGGCGAGGAGGGCGAGATCATCGTCTCGGGGGCCTCCGTGATGGACTACTACTTCGGCAGCGAGACGAAGACCAAAGACTCCATCCGGGACGGCTGGTACTACACGAGCGATCTCGGCGTCGTCGACGAGGACGGCTTCCTCACGGTCACCGGCCGCGCCGACGACATGATCCTCAGCGGGGGCGAACTCGTCTCCCCGATCGAGGTCGAGGAGATCTTAGAGGAGCACCAGTCGGTCGAAGGTGCCGTCGTCGTCGGCGAGGACGACGAGGAGTGGGGCCAGCTCGTCACCGCGTACGTCGTGGGGGACACCTCGGCCGACGAACTCGACACGTACTGCGCGGACCACGACTCGCTGGCCGATTACAAACGGCCCCGGCAGTACCACTTCGTCGATTCGCTCGAACGGACGGCGACCGGCAAGAAACAGCGGTATCAGTACCGCGATTGAGCCGCCGATAGCGTCGCCGAACGAACCGTTTTCCGTATTCCTCCGTCAGTAGGGGAGATACTCCGCGCCGAACGTCTCGCGGGCGACGATCAGCTTCTGAACGTGCGGCGTCCCGTCGCCGATCTCCAGCCCTATCGTGTCCCTAAGTCGCTTCTCGATGCCGAAGTCCTTCGAGTAGCCGTAGTGGCCGTGCAACACGAGACACTCGTGGATCGTCCGCGTGGCGATCTGCGGGGCGTACCACTTTACCATCGCGGCGTCCTTGGTGTGGGGTTTCCCCTCGCGAGCGCGCCACAGCGCCTCGTAGGCTTTCAGCCGCGCCGCATCGAGGTGCGTTTCGAGTTCGGCCATCTGGAACTGCGGTCCCTCGTACCCCGCCAGCGGCTTCCCGAACGCCTCGCGGTCGACGAGATACTGTTGGGTCTCCTCCAACGTCTGTCGCGCCGCGCCGAGACAGTAGAGGCCGATCCACGCGCGAGACTTGTCGAACGTTTGCATCGCCATCTTGAACCCGTTGTCCTCGGAGACGAGCGCGTCGCCGTCGACGCGGACGCCGTCGAGGTGAACCTGCCCCCACCCGCTCACTTCACAGCCCAGCGCAGGGTACGGTTTGCACTCGACGCCGTCGGCGGCGGTCGGCACCAAGAACGCGCGGATCCCGTCCGTGTCCGTCTCGCGCGCGTACGTGAGAACCTGGTCCGCCGTCGTCGCGCCGGTGATCGCCGTCTTCTCGCCAGTGAGGATCCAGCCGTCGCCGTCGCGCTCGGCCGTCGTCTCGATGGCCTGCGCGTCGGAGCCGTGGTCCGGCTCGGTCAGCGCGAATGCGAGGTGGACGTCGCCGTTCGCGTTCGCCCTCGCGATCTCTCGGTGTCGCTCGCTCCCGTACGCCGCGAGGAGGTGATTGGCGAGGTTCTCGGCCAACACGAGCGTGGCGAAGCCCACGTCGCCCCGCCCCAACTCCTCGTAGACGACGCCGGCCGTGATCGGATCGAGCCCCTCGCCGCCGTGCTCCTCGGAGATCGACAGCCCGACGACGCCCAGCGCACAGAGGTCCGCCCAGACGTCCTCCGGGAAGCCCTCGTCGTCGTCCCACGTCGCGTTCTCGCCGATGACGTTGTCCTCGACGTACGTCCGAAGCTGATCGCGGTACATCCGCTGGACCTGGTTTAAGCCGAACTCCATACCGGGTCGTTGATCGATGCCGACTTAACACTTTCCGGGCGTCACAGCGCCGAGTAGCCGAGGTTGACTTCGATCACGTTTCCGGCCTGCAACACCGCGTCCTTGATCCGCTCGAACGCGTCCGCCTCGCGCAGCCGACTGATCGGTCCGCAGACGCAGATCGATCCGTGAACGCGGTCGTCGGTGTCCACGATCGGCGTCGCGACGCAGAGCACCCCGACGATCAACTCGCCTCGATCGACAGCGTACCCCTGTTCGGCGACGCGTTCGAGTTGGGATTCGAGGGTCTCTCGGTCCGTGATCGTCCGCTCGGTCAGCTTTTTGTCGCCGTACCTGTCCAGTATCGACGCCCGGCGTTCGGCGGGGAGGTGCGCCAAGATCGCCTTTCCCAACGCCGTCGTGTGAAGCGGCATTCGGATGCCCACGAAGTTGTGTGGGTCGATCGCCCGGTCACCTTCCTCGAGCGACAGGACGACCCCCCGATCGTGCTCCTCGATCATCAGGCTCGCGAGCTCGCCCGTCTCGTCGGCGAGCCCCGCCACCTCCGCGGCGGCGCTCCCGTAGAGTCCGAGTTTCGAGCGCCGCTCGGCTCCGAGCTTGAGAAATCGCATGCTCGGGTGGTAGCCGTCCTCCCGTTCGACGACGTACTCGAGTTGCTCCAGTGTCGTGAGGTGGTCGTAGACGGTGCTGATCGGCATCTCCAATCGGTCCGCGAGATCCGTCGCGCGCCCGCCGTCCATGCGCGCCAACTCCTCGACGACGCCGAAGGCTTTCTCGATGGTCGCGATCGTTTTGGGGCTACCCATGCGCCGCCTGCGTCCACTGGACGCAAATGTGTTCCGATACTATCGGAACTACGCGTCGTCGTCGATGTATTCTTTCACTGCGACGCGTCTCCGCAAGAATATGCGGCCAGTCGCCCCTCACAGCGCATTCACGACCGTTGCTCCATCGGGCGTGAGTCGTACGATCCCTGAACCGGCGCGGTCGCTGCGGTGCTCGCCAAAGCGATCGCGCGTCTCTACTGTCGTCAACTCCGGTATATACAGCTTGTGCCCGGACCGATCCCGGATTATGTAACAAACTTAATTTTGTTACTGTAGAGGTGCGACATTTTACTCCGAGAATGTCGGAACAATGTATCCGAACGCCGATCGCGATTCGCCCGACCCAAAGTAACAAATATTCGATGTTTTTTGTATCATAAAATAGTTATTTATGGGAGAAACTCCCCGATATGTCTCGATAGTGGAGTACAACAGACGCTTGCGATAATAAATTTTTCGCTGCTTTATTCGTGTATGTTTAATTCACACACGACCTTTTTGTTGTAGTTCTCACGCTTCTGCTCAACTATGCAAAATTCAGCTTTTCAACGCTTTTTACATATTCTCACACGACTACTCCCATCTTTATTATATCTATAATATATATTTATTCAAATTTTATTGTCATATGTGGTCCAGCAGGTATCCACGTGGTGATTCCACCGTCCTGAGCCCGATCTGGGAGCGGTTCGGCGGCGGCGCGGCTCCGCGCGTGCCGGTCCATCAACATAGCTCGCCGACTCGGAGCGGGGAGTTCCGCGGTTCGTCCGTCTAGAAGGGTGCCTGCGGTCCCTCGTCGCTATCGTCGCTGCCGCCCTCACCGGGGAACGATGGGGACACCTGACCGCCCATCATGCCCTCGCTGCCGCCGTCCATACCGGTGTCAGCGTGGACGGTATCGATCTCGGGAATCTCCTGAGTCATGCGGCTCTTGATCGCCTGGATGGTCATCGGTGAGATGCCACAGCCGGAGCACGCGCCCCCGAGCATCACCGTCACTTCGCCCGCCTCGCGGTCGAGGTCTCGGATCGCGGCGCTGCCACCGTGCATCTGGATCTGCGGGAAGTTCCGGCGAAGGAAGTTGGTGATTCGTTCGCGGAGCTCGTCTTCGCTGTCGGCGGTTTCCGTGCTCATGGGCACGTATACGTGGTGCACCCGTATGAACATTTGGCTCCGCGGCGAACCGGGTGACCATCGCCGAGACCGAGCTTTCGCGGTCCGTTCGGAGAAAGGAAAGGTCAAGTGCCGACGAAATAATGATGAGGTATGGATTTCGCCTTCAGCGCCGAACAAAAGCAGATCACCGAGATGGTCGCCGAGTTCGTCGACGAGGAGGTCGTCCCGCACGCGGCGGAGATCGACAAGACTGACGAGTTCCCGACCGAGATCGTCGACGAACTCGCCGAGTTGGGCTTGATGGGGATGCCATTCCCGGAAGAGTACGGCGGAGCCGGCCTCGACTACCACGCCTATCCGGCGGCACTTTCGGAGATCGCTCGCGGCTCAGGCGGCCTTGGGACGATCCTCGCCGCTCACATCTCGCTTGCCGGAAACATGCTCTACCAGTTTGGCGACGAGGAACAAAAACAGGAGTACCTCACGCCGCTGGCGCAGGGTGAGGACATCGGTGCGTTCGCGCTCTCGGAGGCCGGCGCGGGCAGCGACGTGCCCGCGATGGGGACCACCGCGGAGCGCGACGGCGACGAGTACGTGATCAACGGCGGTAAGCTGTGGATCTCGAACGGCTCCGTCGCCGACACTATCACCGTGTTCGCGATGACCGACCCCGACGCCGGAAACAAGGGGATCTCATCGTTCGTCGTCCGCCCCGAGGAGGACGACGGGTTCATCGTCGAGGGGACGGAGGAAAAACTCGGCGACAAGGGCTGTCCGACCGCCGAACTCCGGTTCGACGACGTCCGCGTCCACGAATCGCGCCGTCTCGGCGACGAGGGGCGCGGCTTCGTGCAAGCGCTGAAGACGCTCAACGGCGGCCGAATCACCATCGCCGCCCGCTCGGTCGGTATCGCCCAAGCCGCGTTGGACGAGGCGACCGAGTACGCCCAACAGCGCGAGCAGTTCGGCAGCCCGATCTCGGAGTTCCAGGCGATCCAGCACAAACTCGCCGACATGGACACGAAGACGCGCGCGGCGCGGCTGCTCATGCACTCGGCGGCGGACAAGAAGATGCGCGGCGAGAACTTCATCAAGGAGGCCGCGCAGGCCAAACTCTACGCGTCGGAGATCTCCCGTGAGGTCGCCAACGAGGGGATCCAGATCCACGGCGGCTACGGCTACACGAAGGACTTCCCCGCCGAGCGCTTCTACCGGGACGCGAAACTCAACGAGATCTACGAGGGGACGAGCGAAGTTCTCCGGAACACGATCGCGAACGAACTGTTCGACTGATCGGCGCACGTCGCCTCGATACCGTCCTCCGTCGCACGGCATTTATATACCGCCGCGAGAGCCGTCCCCGGGTCGACCATTTTTACTTGTAAATTCTCCCGACACCGCGGTGGTCACGGGCGTCCGTTTCCACCCCTGAAACGCCACTTCCCGGCTCTTGTATAAACACCTGTAATGTACGGGTGTGGAACGAGCGTGACCCAATCCAAAACCAACACCCACCGACGGACGTTCCTGAAGGCGGCGGGTGCGGGGAGTGCACTCCCCCTCGCCGGCTGTACCAGCAACGGTGCGGAGGAGGCTTCTGCGGAGGCGCAGCCCCGGTCGCAAGACGAGGGGCTGGATCCTGCGAAGTCGGTCGACACCGATCGAGCTAGACACGATCGGCGCGCCCGGAAGCACCGCCGGGACCACGACGGTTCCCGAAATCGGCTGAGTCACGCTCGTCGAGCTGTTCGCGACGTGGTGTACGGTCTGTGAGTCGATGATGCCGGAACTGGCGGCCACGCACGAGTCGGTCGGCGACGAGGTCCAGTTCGTCTCGGTGACGAGCGAACCCCTGGGCGGCACCGTGACGCGCGAAGACGTCGCCGAGTTGTGGGCTGGGCACGACGGCTCCTGGCCGGTCGCCGCCGACCGTAACCTCCAACTGAGGCGTGCGCTTGCCCCTTCCGGGGTCCCCTACAAGTTCGCTCGTCCAGCGAAACTGGGTCGTCTGGCGGAGTCGCCGGCGATCGAGCGCCGAGGAGATGACCTCGCAGATTCGGAGCGCGCTCGCTCGTCCGATCGCCGGGCGCGTCGGCACGCTCACGCGGCTCGCGGGTACCGTGCTCGTGTTCGCGGGCATTGGCCAGCTCTACGGTGGCCTGTCGGTCTGGCCCTATCGCACTCACGTGTCATCGACCCGCGATCGCATCCACTCGAGCTGGGTTTCGACGCGCTCTCGTCCCGCCTCGGTCAGCGAGTAGACGTCCTCAAGCCCCTCGACGCGCTTTCGGACGAACCCCTTCGATTCGAGAGCGTCGAGGGCACCGTAGAAACGATCCGGTTTGATCCGGCGGTCGTAGTGCGACTCCATCGCGGATTTCAGCGCCTGCGCGCGCCGCTCCTCACCGTACAGCAACACGCAGATGTCGCGACGGAGGCCGCTCGTGAGCCACTCCATACGTGCGTTCGGCGAGGCGGCCCGAAAGACCCACCGGATCGTGCGGCCGGGATCGGTAGTTTGGCAACCGGTCGATCCGTACCGGCGAGTATGTCGACCGCAGAATCCGACGGAATACTCGCTCGCTACGACGAACGGAACGGCGAACGCCTGCTGGCGTTCGAACGCGACGGCCGGACCGCTGTCATCGCCCAGAACATCGAGGGCTACGCGATGTTGAAGGTGCGACCGAGCGCCGACGGCGACGAACTAGAGCGCTACTACGGCTTCGACATGGCGCTCGATCACGCCGCCGAGCTGCTCGGGGTCGACTCGGCGGCGCTGCCGATCCCCGATGACGCCGCGGACATGGGAATGTAAGGGCGACGGCTCGATGGCCCAATCGGTCGGTAGCTATATGTCTGTCCTGTGGCTTTCCGTGCACATGGACGCCCACTCCGTTGTCGACGACTGGGACGCCGCGCCGTTCGACGGTGGGTTCGCAGGACTCGACGAACTGGCTTCGCGGGGATTCAGCGGCGCTGTGGAGGCCCGCGGGACGTGGCTGTTCCTCCGGGAGGGGGAGCCGCTCGCCGTCGTTTCCGATCTCGACACCGCCCCTCATTCCGGCGATATCGATACGTTCGACGAGGCTTCGGGACAGCAACACGAGGCCCCGAATCCGACCGTGGCGACGCTCGCCGCGATGCTGGCTCTCGACGGCGACGTTCGCGGGCAGTACTTCACCGACGACACGCCCATCGAGGCCGTGGACGAAACGCTCTCGGGCGGTGGGTTCACCGGCTACGTCGAGCTCTCCGAGAACGTGCTCAGCGGCGATTACTACTTCGTCTACGTCGACGGCGAAGTCGACCACGTCGGATTCGTCGGCTCCTCGCAGTTGCTTCTCGGCGAGGACGCTGAATCGCGGGCCACCGACGAAGTCGGCATTTACGCCGTCACCGCGGTCCGGCTCCCGCACCCCGAGCTGCCCGCGCCCCCGGAACCGGACCCAGAACCGAAAGACGACCCCGAACCGGCACCGGGTTCAGAATCAGCGTCCGACCCCGCCCCGGTATCGGGATCCGACCTCACCGACGAACCGACGGCCGGCGACACCGAACGCGCCGAACCGGACGACGACTCGAAATCGGATCCGACCGAGAGTTCGCCGGCAGCCACCAGCTCCGAACCGCCGACCGATGCCGACACCGACGTCGAACCCGCGGACTCCGCTTCGGTCGCCGTTACGGATGCGCACGCGGACGCTGTCACGGATGCCGGCGCTGATTCGGTTGCCGACGTCAACTCGGATCCGGCGGACACACCGTCGGAGTCGGACACCGAAGATCCCGTGCCTACCGAGTCCGCGAGCGCGCACGCTGACACCGAGGACTCGTCCGCCGACCCCGCGGCCGGCTCGACGGACTCGGGGTCGCCCCGTTCTTCGAACGCGCGCGCCGACTCCGCCCCCGATACGACCGTCGCGACGTCCGAAACACCGGGACGTGGGTCCGAGGACAGCACCGGGCACTCGAACCGGAGCGATAGCCGAGGGGCGGGCGGGATCGAAGCGGTCACGACCCGGACGGTCCCGTCGCTCGACCCCGAAAACAGCGGTCGGAGCGACGATTCCTCGGGGCCGACGGACACGCCCAGTTCGCAACCGTCGCCGCGGTCGCAGCCGACGGACACGCGCTCCGACTCGCGCGCCGAGACGAGTCCCTCCGCCTCGGATCGAGATGCCGAACGACGCGAGGAGTACGAATCGAAGCTCGAAACCTACGAGTCCCGGATCGAGGAGTTAGAGGACGAACTCGACGACGCCGACGCGCGAATCGAGGAGTTGGAGACCGAAATCGAGGCGATTCGGTCGGAACGCGACGAGCTGCAGGCGCGTCTCGACGCGGTGGACAGCGCCCCCGGTACGCGCTCGATGTCGGCGACCGAGGCACTCGCCGGAACGAGCCTGTTCGTTCGGGAGACGACCCGCGGCGAGGCCACGCTCGAGGACGCACACGACGGCAACGCGGATCGGGAGACGGTCGCCTCGAATCTCCGCATCGAGTACCACACGACGTTCGACGACGGCGCGGTCTCGGTCGACGGCGAGCCGTTCGAATCGTGGCTCCACGCCTCGGACACGCACGCGTTCGCCGAGTGGCTCGTGATGGAACTGCTCTTTGAGATCCGATCAACCGGTTCGGTCGAGGGGCTGCGACCGCTCTACGATGCGCTCCCTGGGATCGATCGGATCGGCTTCGAGGAGACGATCGCGGTCGGCGACGGCACGGACGGCCACGAGGTCTCCTTCGACATCGTCGCCCGCAACAAAAAGGGGAATCCCCTCGTCATCATCGAGTTCGACCGACAACGCGACCCGACGCGGGCGGAGGCGATCGAACCGTTCGTCACCGATGCCTCCGACGTGTGCGAAGACCACGAATCACTCGCGTGCGCGGTCGCAATCACGTCGAGTTACTTCGAGTCCGACGCGATGGGTGCCGTCGAGGAGGCGACCAGTACGAGTCTGCTCAGCCGCAGCAAACACCGGAGTTACGTGAAACTCTCGCGGGCGAACGGGTACCATCTCTGTCTAGTCGAGGCGAGAGACGGTTCGTTCAACCTGACCGTCCCGGAGTTGTAGCGGTCACCGTCGGCGGCCGCGGCTATCGGCGTGAGAAAACGTCAGAACAGATCCGAATCAGCCTTGGATCTCCGGCATGTCGTCGATTTTCATGCCTTCGAGTTTGTCGATGATGTCGTCGATCTTCGAGTCGAGATCGTCGACGAAGTCGCCCGTGTCTTCGGTCGTGATCGCACCCTGGCTCGACGGCTCGATGAGGTTCTCTTCTTCGAGTACGCGGAGCGAGTACCGGACCTTGTGGTGTGGATAGCCCGTTTCGTTCGACATCTTGACGATACCGATCGGTTCGTTCTCGATCACCATTCGGAGCACCCGAAGGTGCCGTTCGAGCATGTCTACTTCCTTCTCTAGTCTATCTATCATGGCATTTGTTAACTTGTGTTTGCAGGTTTTAAATGTTGCTGTCCGCACGAGCAAAATCAGTGTCCCAACCGAACCGTGACACAGATTCGCGTTAGGTGTATAAAGCCCTTGTGACCAATACACGCATGGTACCGGTTCAATGGTAAAAGATACCGACGTCCGGGCGTGCGCGTTGCTCCCTGTTCACACTTGGAGGCGCTCGCGCTGCTCGCGCCTCCCACATCTCGCGGCTCTTTCGTCGCCGATCGATACACTGAGAGACTCGCTTCGCTCGTCTCTCCCAGTTCACGGGTCGCGTTGCTCCCCGTTCACACTTGGAGGCGCTCGCGCTGCTCGCGCCTCCCACATACCGTAATCGGTTTACCCCATTGGTGGCAACGTCGTCTCGATGACCGTAACCATCGTCGGTTCACAGCTCGGCGACGAAGGGAAAGGCGGCATCGTCGACGTGTACGGCGATGCCGTCGACGTCGTCGTGCGCTATCAGGGCGGCGACAATGCCGGCCATACCGTCGTCTACGAGGGCGACGAGTACAAACTCTCTCTCGTTCCGTCGGGTGCCGTCCGCGGCAAGATCGGCGTTCTCGGCAACGGCTGTGTGGTCAATCCGAACACGCTCTTCGAGGAACTCGATGCGCTCTCCAAACGCGGGCTTTCCCCGGACGTCCGCGTCGCAGAGCGCGCTCACGTCATCCTTCCGTACCATCGGATCATCGACGGGATGGAAGAGGACGTGAAATCCGACGACGACCTCGCCGCCGGAACCACCGGTCGCGGAATCGGCCCGACCTACGAGGACAAGGCGGGCCGACGCGGCGTTCGGATCGGCGACCTGCTCGACCCGGAGACGCTCCGCGATCGACTCGAGTACGTCGTCCCACAGAAACGAGCGCTCGTCGAGGACGTCTACGGGATCGAACTTGGCGGGGACGTCGATGCCGAGGCATTCGACATCGACGCGCTCTTCGAGACGTATCGTGGCTTCGGCGAGCGGATCGAACGCGAGGGAATGGCCGTCAACTGCGGCGAGCTCCTCCAGCGTCGACTCGACGCGGGCGACGAGATCATGTTCGAGGGCGCACAGGGCACCTCGATCGATATCGACCACGGGATCTACCCCTACGTCACCTCCTCGAACCCCACCGCCGGGGGCGCTGCGGTCGGCACCGGTGTCGGCCCGTCCGTCGTCGGTCGGGGCGAAGTGATCGGGATCGTCAAGGCGTATCTCTCCCGCGTCGGGACCGGCCCGCTCCCGACCGAACTCGGTTCCGTCGACGGCCAGACGCCGGAGAACGGCGGTCGTCCCGGGGAGTCCGAACTCGCGACGTTCATCCGCGACAAGGGCGGCGAGTACGGCACCGTCACCGGTCGCCCGCGACGGGTCGGTTGGCTCGACATGCCGATGCTCCGCCACGCGGCGCGCGCGAACGGCTTCACCGGTCTCGCGATCAACCACATCGACGTGCTCGCCGGCCTCGACGAGGTTCGCGTCGGCCACAGCTACGTCCTCGACGGCGAGGAGCTGCTCTCGATGCCCGCGACGACCGAGAAGTGGGGCGACTGTGAGGCCGAGTTCCGGACGTTCGACGGTTGGGACGACGTCGACTGGTCCGCCGTCGCCGCGGAGGGCTACGACGCCATACCCCAAAACGCCCGAACGTACCTGGACTACGTCGCCGACGAACTCGACACGCCGATCTACGTCGTGGGAGTTGGCCCCGGTCGAGAGGAGACCATCATCGTCGAGTCGCCGTTCTGAGCGATCCCGGCTATGCTACCGTCTCCGCCTGCCGCTTCAGCGCCTCGTTCATCTCCTCGAATCCTCGTTCGGCGGACTCGACATCCAGTGCGATCGGGATGAGAACTCCCGCGAACGTCTCGCGCTGGAGGAACCGGACGCCGTCGACCGCCGGCTCGATGATGAACTCGTGGCGGCTGTCGAAGAGATTCGGAACGAACAGCCGCCCGAGCCAGACGAGCCGACCGTTCGGTTCGACGATCTTCACCCGCGGCTTGAACGTCATCGGTCGATTGCCCGGCGGTTCGACCCTGACGCGTAAGCGCGCGTCGCGCTCGATCGTCCCCTCGGCGTTCGGTATAAACGGATTCCAGTCTGCGTACGATTCCAGATCGGTGAGAATATTCCAGACGGTCTCGGGAGACGCCGCGATGCGGATCTCGTGTTCGACGGTTTTCACACCGGAGACAGGGGCGCTTCGGTCAAGAGTATGCAGTCGATACGGCTATACGGCCGCTTCAGCCCGACAGGCGCGATCACGAAAACGGGGACGTGCGATCAGTGGATGCCGAGCGCTTCGATCTGCTCTTGATACCGGTTTCGGATCGTGACTTCCGTCACCTGTGCCACCTCGGCGACCTCGCGTTGGGTCTTCTTCTCGTTACAGAGCAGCGAGGCGGCGTAGATCGCGGCGGCCGCGTAGCCGGTGGGAGATTTCCCCGACAACATCCCTTTCTCGGCGGTCACTTCGATGATCTCGCGGGTCTTCTGCTCGACCTCCTCGCTCAGGCCGAGTTCCGAGCAAAAGCGGGGGACGTACTGGACCGGATCGACCGGTTCGAGCCCGAGCGAGAGCTCCTGTGCGATGTAGCGATACGTGCGACCGATCTCCTTCTGTTCGACGCGGGCGACCTCCGCGACCTCGTCGAGGCTGCGCGGAATGCCCTCCTGCCGGCAGGCGGCGTAGAGGGCGGCCGTGGCGACGCCCTCGATCGAGCGGCCGCGGATCAGGTCGTCGTCGAGCGCGCGACGGTAGATGACCGAGGCGACCTCCCGGACCGATCGGGGGACGCCGAGGGCCGACGACATCCGGTCGATCTCCGACAGCGCGAACTGGAGGTTCCGCTCGCCCGCGTCTTTGGTTCGGATCCGCTCTTGCCACTTCCGGAGGCGGTGCATCTGTGAGCGTTTCTCCGAGGATATCGAACGGCCGTAGGCGTCCTTGTCTTTCCAGTCGATCTGCGTCGTGAGTCCCTTGTCGTGCATCGTCTGCGTCGTCGGTGCGCCGACGCGGGACTTCGACTGGCGCTCGGAGTGGTTGAACGCCCGCCACTCCGGTCCGCGGTCGATGTTCTCCTCCTCGATGACGAGCCCGCAGTCCTCACAGACGAGTTCACCCCCTCCGTCAGCGCTCCGTACCAGAGAATCCGACTCACACTCCGGACAGCCGGTCTCTTCCTCCGTTTCTGTCTCCTCCTCGCTGGTACGCTCTCGCTGGCGGGTGGGTCCTGGCATTATACTTATATGGTTTGACGACTCTACATATAAATGCTTTGCACACCTGGCTTTTTGCCCCGTTTTCGGTGAGCGCCCCGCTGGCGGTCCGGTCGTCCCCCTGCGGGCGAGCGATTCGTCCAACGATCGATGTCGCCGCCGTCGCCCTGTTGGCCGTGCGAGCGCCCCCGGGTCGCCGTATCGATCGCTGAGTCGGCCATCGAATTTTTGTATTGGGACTGAGAAAATCTCATCGTAGCCGGATATGCGAGCCGACGGCCGTCGGTGTTCGTCCGGAAAGGCGAAGGGGCGCGCTCGCCAGAAGGCGTCCCGAGCGGACGCGGACGGCTTATGTCGAAACTGTATCTGTGAGCAGCGCGTCCGACTCACTCGCCCCAGAACTGCTCTAACGCGTAGTCGAACATGTCCGTTCCGACGGGGTTGAACTCCTCTCGCTCGGCTTCGCCGAGCAGGTCGCGAACGCTATCCCACGACTCCTTCGCGTAGCGTTCGTCACAGAGCACCCGAACGCCGCGCTCGTCGGTCCCGCGGATGACCCGACCGATCGCCTGTCTCGCCTTCCTGACGGCCGGGACGGCGAGCGCGTATTCGAACCCGTCACCGAAGGCCCGGTCGTAGGCGGTCCTGACCGCGCGGATCCGCGGACTCGCCGTGTTGATGATCGGGACCCCGCAGACGATCGCCGCGGAGAGTCGGTCGCCGCGATAGTCGACGCCCTCCGTGAGCGTTCCGCGGAGACTCGTCACCAACACCTTCGGCCCGCCCTCGAAGAACTCCCGTTTCAACCGCTCGGTCGCGACGTCGTCGGTCGCCTCGTCGAGGAGGACGGGCTTGTCGACCGCCGAGAGCACCGAGGCGGCCCACTCGGCCTCTCGGTAGGAGGGCATCCCGACCAACACGTTCCCGGGGCTCGTGGCGACCTGTCTGATCGCCCTGGCGTGTGCGCGTCGCGTCGGCGTCGCCTCGTCCGTGTCGCCACGGTTGCTGTACGTGAACTTCGGCGCAGCGAGTGCGAACGACGCCCGATTCTCCGCCGGAAACTCGAGTCCGTAGGTGCGCGTTCGAACGGGGCGTTCGGCCTCCGATTCGAGGTGGTCGAGTCCCGTCACCTCGGCGAACACGTCGAGCGGCTCCAGCGTCGCGCTCATCAACACGCCACCGCCGAACGCGTCGAGTCGGTCGCCGATCGCCCCGGCGGGGAGACAGTTATGCAGGCGGTACGTCGCGGTGTACGCGCGCCGCCACGAGCCGTCGGGGTGGATATCGTCCCACGTCCGCTCCAATTCGATTTCGCGGAAGAACTCCGTGTGATCGGCTCGATACCACCGTCCGAGCGTCCGACCGACCGGCGGCGCGGCCCGGCGTTTGTCTTCCTCTTCGATCGTGTCGAGTATCCGGCCGGTCACCGCACAGACGCTCTCGGCGCGGGTCCAGATCCGCGCGTCGAATCCGTTCTGCTCTGCCCACCGCGTCAGTTCGTCCGTCGCCGGCGTCTCGGGGTCGCGAAGCGGGAGTTCGTCGTCGTCGAGTTCCGCGAGGTTCTCGCGCCACCGTGGTCGCTCCTCGTCGAGGTGTGCCGTCACTCGATCGTCGAGTCGATCGACGAGCGCGGCCAAAAACCGGCGGGTATCGCGGAGTTCGCCGAGCGTCACGTCGGTCTCGGCGAGCGCCTCGCGGATCGCTGTGGCCTGCTGTTTCGCATCCGAACCGTATCGCGCCTCAGTGCCGGCCTCTTCGACCGCCGCGACCGGTTCGATGACCCGCGAGAGCTCGTTCTCGGCGTTCGAGAGCGCCCGATCGGAGACGCCGTCGCCAACGAGCTCTCTGACCCGCGGTTCGAGCATGTGGGCTTCGTCACAGACGACGAACGTCTCTTCGTCGATGAGTTCGCCGGTGAACGATTCGACCGTCGTCGGATCGAACGCGTGGTAGTAGTTACCGACGAGCACCTCGACGTGCGGCAACAGCGCGCCCATCACCGAGTGCGGACAGCTCCCCCGGCCCGCCGCCAGCCGAACGAGGTCGTCGGTCTCGATGAGCCCGCGATCGGTCGGATCGAACGGAACTGCCTCCACGGGATCGCCGTCCTCGGGCAGGTCGTCGAGATACTGCGCGTAAAAGGGGCAGTACTCGACTGTTCCGCCGTACTCCGGCATCTCTTTCGGGTACGGCGTCGGCTCGTCGGCGGCTTCGAGATACGTCGCTCCGCGCTGGGAATCAGCCAGTCCGACCTGTTGGCTCTTCGCGTCTGCGACGAGCGATCCGGCCGTCGTCTCCTCCGAAACGAGTCCGCGCGTTCGGTCCCGCAATCCCTCGCACCGCTCGTAGACGTTCCGATCGTCGATGCCACCCGAGCCGGCGAGGTTGTACGGGCAGACGTCGGCCTTCCCGACGAGCGTCATCGCCGAGACCGCTCGCCAGTCGTCGGGAAGGTTCGCGTTGATCGTCCGGAGATCCTTCTCGAACTGTTTGAGCTGTTGTTTGACGCTCGTCAGAACGAAGACGCGCTCGAACGGCGAGTCCGGATCGCGGACGAGCGAGATGCCCGCGGTGAGCGCGAGCATCGTCTTTCCCGTTCCGCAGGCTCCTTCGAGCGCCAGAAAGCCCGATCGCTCGGCGGTTTCGATCGCGGCGTCGATGCCGTCGATCTGATCGTCGTAGGGCTCGTCGTGGCCGAAGATCGGCCGCCAGTCGGACTCCGAGGACACGACCGGAACTGGCTCGTCTTCACCTAAAGACGTATCGACCGCGGCACAGCTCGGGGCGTCCCGGACGGCTTATTGACCGCCGCGTCGACGTTCGGGTATGGCATTCGACGTCGACGAGTGGCGAGAGGAGCTCGAATCGTATCGTGAACGCAAGGACGAGCAGTTCGAGACGCCGCACTCCTCGCCGCTCGGGCCTGACGGGCGGCGAGAGTTCGACGGCCTCGACTACTTCGAGCCCGATCCCCACTACCGCGTCGAGGCGACGGTCGAACTCGACGAGAGCGACGAGACGGTGACGATGGCGACGAGCACCGACGGCGAACAGCTGTACGAGCGGGTGGCGCGGCTGCACTTCGAAATCCCCGACCAGCGCGGCGAGCCCACCGAGCAGACCCTCGTCGGCTACCGCCGCGTCGATCAGGACGACGGCTCGCTGTTCGTCCCGTTCCGCGATAAGACGACTGGGCAGCAAACCTACCCCGGCGGTCGGTACATGGAACTGCACTATCAGGGGACACTCGAGGACGGCTTCACCTTCACGCTCGATTTCAACCTCGCGTACAACCCCTTCTGCGCGTTCACCGAGGCCTACGAGTGCCCGCTGCCGCCGCAGGAGAACTGGCTGGAGATCGCGATCCCGGCCGGCGAACGGTACGAGGCGTAGCCCATGCAACTGGTCTCCGTGGCCGCGGTGGCGGAAAATAGCGTGATCGGCGCTGACGGCGAACTCCCCTGGGACTCGATCCCGGCGGACAAAGAGCAGTACCGAGCCCGCGTCGCCGACTCGCCGGTTACCCTCGGCCGCCGGACGTTCGAGTCGATGCTCGATGACCTCCCCGGCCGTGCACAGGTCGTCCTGAGCCGCACCAAGCGCGAGTACGACGTCGAGACGGCTCACCACGCTGGAAGCGTCGAGGCGGCGCTGGAGCTCGGGACGGAACTCGCGGCGTCGCTGGGTACCGAGACGGTGTACGTACTCGGCGGCGGCAGGATCTACGAACTGTTCCAACCGCGCGTCGATCGAATGCTGCTGAGCCGCGTTCCCGGCGAGTACGACGGCGACGCGTACTACCCCAACTTCGCTCCCAACGAGTGGCTACTGGAGCGCGAAACGGAGCACGAGGGATTCACGCTCGAGGAGTGGCGACACGCGTCGACCCCGTAGTGGCGGACGAGGCGATCGCGTCGATCGCCACGCCCGAGCTAGCGGAGATGGTCGTCACGTGCAAGGCCTGCGGCAATGAAGGATGACCCCGACGATCGGTGACGCGATCCAGGCCAGTTTCTGTACTGTTTTGTGCCGTCGCGCGCTCGGTACGCGTATGAACGTCGCGACGGAGTTCGATTCGTGGGCCGCTGAGGGGCGGGACCGCGGGATGGAGGAACGCCACTGGCACACCGCGAAGCACGTCCTCGCCAGAATGCCCGTCGAGGCGGGAGAGACGGTGCTCGATCTCGGTACCGGATCCGGGTACGCGCTGCGGGCGCTCCGGGAGACCAGAAGCGCCGGCCAGTGTTATGGCCTCGACGGCGCGCCGGAGATGCTTCGAAACGCCCGAGACTACACCGACGACGACGCGATCGGGTTCGTCCGGGGCGACTTCGACGCCCTCCCCTTCGCCACCGACTCGGTCGATCACGTCTTCTCGATGGAGGCGTTCTACTACGCGCAAAATCCCATTCAGACGCTTCGGGAGATCCGCCGCGTGCTCCGCCCTGGCGGGACGTTCTACTGTGCGGTCAACTACTACGAGGAGAACGTCCACTCACACGTCTGGCAGGAGAACATCTCCATCGAGATGACCCGGTGGTCCGCCCCCGAGTATCGCGACGCGTTCCGCGAGGCCGGCCTGTTCGTCGCGGGACAAGAAAACGTCCCCGACACCGAGACCGAGATCCCCGACGAGTCGGCGTTCCCAACCGAGGAGTGGGAGGCTCGCGCGGCGATGGTCGAGCGCTACCGCGAGCTCGGAACGCTCCTGACGGTCGGCGTCGCGCCCTCGTGACGGTTTTCGGACTCAGAGGTTTTCGCCCTGATAGCTCCCGTCGTAGGTTCCCTCGTGACCGGCCTCGGCGAGGACGATCTGTGCGATCCGCGCGCCCGCCTCCAGTTCGACGTGGTGATGAACCTCGAGCAGTCCCTCGCCTTTTCCCTCGTAGCCGGCGTCCCAGACGGCCGTATTGAGCATACAGGAGTTCCGCATTAGCGAGGAACGCGGGTAGATGAAGCCGATGTGGCCCTCCGGGATCGAGACCGTCTCGCAGTAGCGGACTACGTAACCGCCCGGCGGGAGGCGGTAGACGTCGCGCTCTCCGTCGGCGTCCGGCTCGAGTTCCTCCCGTTCGCCGATCGTCTTACCGTCACGGGTGATTCGCCCCGGCTCAACCTGCTGAAACACCGCGTCGAGCGTCAGATCGGTCCCGTTCGGTTGGCGCTGCGCGTCGGTCGTCGGATCGATGTGGCCGGCGACGAAACGGCCGCTTCGGAACATACGCGTCGATCACCGGGCGGGCTCAAATCGGTTGCGTTCGCCCCGACGCCCGCCTCAGTCGAGCGCCGAGCCCCGGTCCGACCGCTTTTTGCCCGTCCGTTCCCAACCGCGCCCATGGACGCCGAAACCTTCGACGAAAAGAAGTACGTCGACTTCTTCCCGCAGCTTCAGCAAGCGTACAAGAACGTGTTCAACCGGATGAACGACGAGTACGACTCGACGCTGATCCACGGGATCGATCAGTACGTGCTCAACGAGTCCGAGCCGTTCTACGACGACGAATCGGGGTCGTTCTCCCTCGACGTGCCCGAGAACCCCTACGGACGACTCGACGGATCGGGGGTCGTCGTCGAGCAGGAGCGCTTCCAGACCGTACTGGACACCTACGTCGAGAAACTCGAAGCCGAACTCGAACGGACGTTCGGGTAACCGCCGGGCGCCGCCGATTCCCCACTTTTGTACGCCGATCTCTCGAATCGCCGTTGGATCTCGATGACTGGCGACGACTTTCTGATCCTTCGCGAACTGGAGAGAGCTCCGCTGAGGCGGTCAAATCGCTCCGCGAGGGGGACGTCGGCATCTGGTGGGTCGACTCCGAAGTACTGACGAACGACGATGGCGCAGTCACGGGAACGTTCCGTTACTACCAAGCCGAAGACGAGGCGACGATCCACGAGCACGCCGAGCGCGCCGGTCTGCCGGCCACGCGGGTCGACCGCCGCGGCGAACCGCTCGACGGCGAGTAGTCGCGTCCGCTCACCCTTCGCGCTCGGTCGCGTTTCCGCTCGCTTCTTCACCGATAATCCACGCGTCGGCCGGATCGAAGCCGACCGTCAGCTCATCGCTCGCCGGCGGCTCCGAGAGCGAAACGACGAGTCGGCGGTCCCTCCACGACAGTCGGGCTCGTACCGTCTCGCCGAGGAACTCGCTGTCGAGGACGTCGCCGGTGATTCGGTTCCGGTCGACGTCCGTTCCGAACGCGCTCGGCCGGACGCAGAAGGTGACGCCGCCGGTGATCGCCCCGTCCGTGGCCAGTTCGAACTCGCGGCCGTCGACGCGAACGACGGTGCGTGTCTGGCCTCGCTCACCCGTTCCCGTTGAGTTGCACACCTCCGCTTCGAAGACGTTGTTCTCGCCGAGAAAATCCGCGACGAATCGGCTCTCGGGGCGGCGATACAGCCGCGTGGGTTCGCCCGTCTGTTCGACGGTCCCGTCAGAGAGCACCGCCAGCCGATCCGACACCGCGAGCGCTTCGGCCTGATCGTGGGTGACGTAGACCGTCGTGATCTCGAGGTTGCGTTGGATCTCCCTGAGCTCCCGCCGCAGACGCTGTCTGAGCCGGGCGTCGAGCGCGCTCATCGGCTCGTCGAGCAGCAATAGATCGGGGCCGGGCGCGAGCGCCCGCGCCAGCGCGACGCGCTGCTGTTGGCCGCCCGATAACTCGGACGGGTCGCGGTCGTCGAACCCCGAGAGCCCGACCAACTCGAGGAGTTCGACGACGCGCTCGTCAGTCGAGACGCCGTCCGGCGGATCGGCGAAATTCAGCCCGTAGGCGACGTTCTCGGCGACGCTCATGTGCGGAAACAGCGCGTAGCTCTGGAAAACGAGGCCGACGGAGCGGTCTTCCGGCGGCGTTCCGGCGACCGACTCGCCGTCGAAGCGGATCGCTCCCTCGGTCGGTTCCTCGAACCCCGCGAGCAGGCGGAGCGTCGTCGTCTTCCCACATCCCGACGGGCCGACGAGCGTGAAGAACTCGCCGTCCTCGACGGTGATGGACGCCGATTCGAGCGCCGTCGTCTCGCCGTAGCGCTTCGAGACGCCGTCGAGTTCGACTCTCATCGGCTCGATCCCCCGACCTCGTCCATCACTCGATCCCTCCGTACGCCCCGACGCGCTCGATCACGACGAAGCTGACGCTCGTGACGACTAAAAGTACCGACCCCATCGCGGTCGCCGGACCGAGCGTCCGGTCAGCGAGATACCGTTCGACGGCGACGGGCATCGTGTAAGCGTCCCCGCCCTCCACCAGCACGATCGTGGAGTTGAACTCGCCGATGCTGATCGCGAAGGCGAAGGCAGCACCCGCCGCGACCGCTGGCATCACGAGCGGCAGTTCGACGTCGACGAGCGCGCGGGTTCGAGACGCGCCGAGCGCCCGGGCGGATTCGACGAGTCGGTCGTCCATCGACGCGAGCGCCGGCGCGACCGTGCGGACGACGAAGGGGTACGCGCCGACGGCGTGGGCGGCGACGATCGCGACCGCGCCGGTCACCTGCACTCGATAGCCGAACACATCGACGCCGAAGACCACCGTCTGCAACAGCCCGAGCCCCACGACGATTCCGGAGACCGCGAAGGGGACCATGGCGAGCGTTCCGACGACTCTCGCCGTGAGCGTGTCCCGCGCGGTCAGCATCGATAGCACGACGCCCATCGGAACCGCGAGCGCGAGCGTCCCGACGGCGAACACGAGCGAGTTCCAGATCGCGAGATCCGGTCGGGTGCCGACGACCGTCTCCCGTCGGGCGAAGAGAAGCTCGTAGTGTTCGAGCGTGATCCCCCCGCTCACGCTCGTGACGCTCGCCAGCAGCATCGAGACGATTGGCCCGAGAAAGACGACGAGCACGACGATGCCGTACGCGCCGATCGCGATCCGATCGAGGTCGAGGGTACCGAACAGCCGCTTTCGGGTGCGACGCGCGACGCTTCGCGACGCCGCTTGCGCCGTCTCGTATCGCAGATACGCGTACGTCAGTCCGAGCGTGATCGCCGCTTCGATGACCGCGAGCGCGGCGGCCTCGTCGAGCCGAAGGCTCGTGATCCGATCGTAGAGCCACACCTCGACGGTCGCGAGTTGGAGGCCGCCGAGGGCCAACACGATCGGGAACGACATGAACGTGAATATGAAGATCAACAGCGCGCTCGTCAGCGCAGCCGGCAGGAGCTGCGGCACGACCACGTCGAGGAAGGCGCGCCGCGGCGACGCCCCGAGGCTTCGGGCGGTTTCGACGGTCCGTGCATCGACGGTCTCCCAGGCGGCCGCGACGACACGGACGACCAGCGGCGCGTTGTAAAACGCGTGCGCGAGGACGATGATCTTGAGCGTGAACAGCAGCTCGATCGGCGGCAGCCCGAACGCCGCGAGCGCGCGGTTCAGCGGCCCCCCGGTGCCGAACATCGCGGCGAAGCCGACGGCGACCATGATCGACGGGAGCACGAACGGCACGAGCGTCAGCGAGCGGATCGTCCGTCGCCCCGGGAACTCGTATCGCGACAGGAGGTACGCGCCCGGGAGCCCGAGCGCGAGGCTCGCGATCGTCGACAACAGCGCCTGGTAGGCGGTGAATCGGAACAGCCGCAAATAAAAGGAATCCGTGACGATAGAACGGATCGGTTCGAGCGTCGGGCGTCCGTCGACGAGGACGGCTCCGGCGAGCACACTCGCGACCGGGTAGTACAGCATGACCGCGAGCAGGACCGCCGTGGCGACTGCGGCGACGAGTACGGGCAGCTCGGAGAGTCGAGGCCGACGACGCATCACCCGACGATCTGTCGGGCCCACGCTTCAATCCAGCCGTCGAGGTTGCCGGCGAGTTCGTCGTAGCCGAAGGTGACGGGTTCGGGCGGAACGTGCGCGACCGCGTCGAACTCCTCGTCGAGGTCGGCGTCGGCGACCGCGGGGAACTGGACGTTCTTCTGGGCGATGACGCCCTGCACGTCGGGGCGGAGCATGAACTCCATCAGCTCCCGTGCGGCGTCGGGGTTCGGGGCGTCGGCGAAGCGGGCCATCCCCTCCGGTTGGGCGTAGCCCTGATCGTTCAGAAAGCCGACCTGGTGTCGCGGTTGGTCCCCGTAGTAGACCTGGTCGGTCGAGTAGGAGACGACCATGCTGGCCTCCTCGTTGAGGTAAGCGTTGTACGCGTCGTCCCACGAGCCGAGGACGCGAACGTCGTTGTCCTGCAGGTCGCTCCAGTAGTCGAGATACCCGTCGGCACCGAACTCGTGGATCGTCCACAGCAGGAACGCGACGCCCGGGTCGGACTGCTGGGCGTTCTGGACAATGAGCTCCCCCGCGTTTTCGGAGTCCGTGAGGTCTTCGAACGTCTTGGGGGTGACCTCGCGCTCGTCGTAGACGAGGCTGATGTAGCCGGTGTCGTACGGGATCGCCCGCCCGTCCGGGTCGAATCGGAGCTCGTCGCGGACTCGATCCGAGCCGTCGATCTCCCCGTCGAGCGAGTCGAACAGCGCCGAATCGAGCTGCTCGTCGATCCGGATGAGTTCGTCGACGTTCAGCCCGACGTACAGGTCGACGTCGATCTCCGCACCCTGCTGGGCACGCTGGATGTACTGATTGATCCCCGAACTCGGCGTCCGGAACTCGACTGTCGCGTCGTACTCGGCCTCAAACTCCGATTTGAGCCACGGCCCGACCGGGTCCTCGCCGTCGACAAAGGAGTCGTAGGTGGCGATCGTGATCGTCGGATCCTCGACCGGGGTTGCCGTCCCGCCGTCTTCGGTCTCGGTTGCGTCCCTGGTGTCGGTACTATCGCCGTTTCCACCGTTACCGTTCCCGTTTTCGCCGCCGTTGCCCAGACAGCCCGACAGCGCGGCAAGGCTCCCCCCGGCGACCGAAACGAACGTTCGTCGTCTCATTACTGCGTGGTTACACTCGGTGGTATGTAAGTATCCCGGTCGCCGACGTTGCGCCGTCGGCGTTCGTCTTCCCGGGAACGAGTTTGTGTTCGGGGAGGCATCTGGACGTGTGCCCTCGCTCCGACGGCGCTGTCATGTCATCGCCGGACTCCTGGTCGCCGTCGGGGCGCTGGCGGTCGCGGTCCTCTGGAACGTCGTCGAGGTCGTCTTTTTCACAATCACGGTCGCGTACGTGCTCTATCCGCTCTGACAGCGACTCGTCGCTCATGGTGTCCCACGGCGACTCGCGAGCGCGGCGGTCACGATCGCTGCCTTCCTCGTCGTAATTCTTCTCTTGCTCCCGATCGCCCTCGCGCTGTTCGAGCGCCGCGGCACGCCCATCGAACTGCTCAACAACCTCCCCGACGAGCTTCCGGTCGAGGTCCTCGGCTTCGCCTACGAGGTCGGCATCGCGGAGCTCACGACCGCCGCCAACGACTTCCTCCGACCGCTCGCCCTCTCCCTGGCCGCCGATGCGCTCTCCATCACCCTGGAGTTCTCGCTGTTCGTGCTCATCCTCTACGGACGGAGCAGGCCGAGTGCCTCGGGGCTTGACCCCGAGGTGGTTCACTCAGCAACCACGACAGAGCGGGCGGTTAACGCTCCATCTCTCGTTCGAGTTCCCGGAGCTTCTCGATCCGGGTTTCGGTCGGTGGGTGCGTCGACGCGATCCGGCCGATGAACCCGCGCGTGATCGGGATGATGAAGAAGGCGTTCATCTCCGCTTGCTCGCGCAAATCCTCGTCGGGCACTTGGTCCATCCGCCCGGAGATCTTCATCAGCGCCGTCGCGAGCGCCGACGGATTGCCGGTGATCATCGCCGCGCCGCGGTCGGCGCTGTACTCGCGATACCGGCTGAGCGCGCGGATGAGCAGGAACGAAATCACCCACACGAGCAGCGAGACGAGGATGGCGACGATCATCGGAGCCCCGTTTCGATCCCGCCCGCCGAAGAGCCACCCCCATCGGACGATGAGGAAGGCAATCGTCGAAAGAAAGGAGGCGATCGTCATTACGGCCACGTCGCGGTTTTTGATGTGGGCGAGTTCGTGTGCCAACACGCCCTCCAGTTCGTCGTCGTCGAGCGTCGAGAGGATCCCGGTCGTCACGCAGACCGACGCGTTCGAGGGCGACCGGCCGGTCGCGAAGGCGTTCGGCGTCCGGTTCTCGGCGATGGCGACCGTCGGCTTCGGCAGGTCAGCCTGCTGGGCGAGCCGCGATATCTGGGCGTGGAGCTTCGGGTACTCCTCCTCCGTGACGGTCCGTGCGCCCATCGACCGGAGCGCGAGCTTGTCGCTGAAAAAGAACTGGACGATCGAGAACGCTCCGAGCATGACCGCGGCGAACAGGAGATTCCCGAAGTACGCCGTCAGTATCCCGATGAAGATCAAATAGAGGGCGAAGAGCAAAAACATGGTAAAGCCCATGCGAAACCGCAGTCCCCAGTCGGTTTGCCATTCCATACGGCACCGTTCGTTCCGACCGAATAAAAAGTATCGCAGTCGGGGAGCGGTATCGCCACCGGGTTTTTGTGTATCGATGGGGTAGCGTCCCGTATGGTCTCCGAGCCCTCCACGCCGTCCGACTCGACGCCTCCCGACCGGCAGCGAACCACCACGGGAACGTCTTCCGGTATCAACGCCCTTCTCGGCGGTCTCGTCGGCATCGTCCTCGCGTTTCTCCCGTTCTCGACGATCCTCGGCGGCGGCGTCGCCGGCTATCTGGAGGGGAGTGATCCAAAGGCGGGCCTTCGGGTCGGCACGCTCGCGGGGCTCGTCATGCTCCTCCCGTTCGTCCTCATCATGTTCTTCGCACTCTTTTTGCTCGGTTTCGCGGGCGTCCCGAGAGCGATCGGCATCGTCGGCGTTCTCGCGCTGGTGTTCGTCGCCGCGTACACGATTGGTCTGGGCGCGCTCGGCGGCTATCTCGGCGGCTACGTAAAAAACGAGCTGTGAGCGCCGCCGTGGCCCCGCGGATCGACCGGTCGATCAGGTTCCGTGCTGCCAGCTGCCCATGTACTCGACCTGTTCGTCGCTCAGGCCATCGAACTCGACGCCCTCGGCGGCGAGTTTGATCTCGGCGACTTCCCGGTCGAGATCGTCCGGCACGTCGTGCACGCCGGCGTCGTACGCGTCGCCATTTTCGACCATCTCGCGGACGCAGACGGCCTGAATCCCGAAGCTCTGATCCATCACTTCGACCGGGTGGCCCATGGCGACCGGCGAGGCGAGGTTCACGAGGCGGCCGTCGGCGAGGACGTTGATCCGGCGGCCGTCGTCCAGCTCGAACTCCTCGACGCCGTCGCGGACCTCGCGGCGCGAGACGGCGAGGTCGTCCAACTCATCGAGGTTGATCTCGACGTTAAAGTGGCCGGCGTTCGCGAGGACGACGCCGTCCGCCATCCGCTCGAAGTGCTCCTCGACGATCACGTCGCGGTTTCCGGTCGTCGTCACGAAGATGTCGCCCTTCTCGGCGGCCTCTGCCATCGGACAGACCTCGTAGCCCTCCATGTGCGCTTCGAGAGCGCTTCGGGGCTCGACCTCGGTGACGACCACGTGGGCGTTCTGCCCCTTCGCCTTCATCGCGACGCCTTTCCCGCAGTAGCCGTAGCCCGCGACGACGACTGTCTTGCCGGCGAACGAGAGGTTCGTCGTCATGGCGATGTTCGACAGCGAGGCCTCGCCCGTCCCGTGGACGTTGTCGAACAGCCGCTTCATCGGCGTGTCGTTGACCGCGAACATCGGGTAGCGCAACGCGCCGTCGTCATCCATCGCGCGCAAGCGGTGGACGCCCGTCGTCGTCTCCTCACAGCCGCCGACGATCGAGTCGATGAGCTCGGGGTAGTCCTCGTGGATCGCCATCACCAGGTCGCCGCCGTCGTCGACCGTGACCGTCGGATCGTGTTCCAGCGTCGCCTGGATGGCGGCGTAGTACTCCTCCTCGTCGACCTCGCGCTTGGCGTAGGAGGTAATCGCGTCGTTCGCGTCGAGCGCCGCGCTCACGTCGTCGTGGGTCGACAGCGGGTTACAGCCGGTGATCGCCACCTCCGCGCCCGCTTCGGCGAGCACTTCGGTCAGGACGGCTGTCTTCGCCTCGACGTGCATCGCCATGGCGATCACTTCTCCGTCGAGCGGTTTCTCCGCGCCGAACTCCTCGGCGACGGCGGTCATAATGGGCATGTGCTGGCGGGCCCACTCGATCTTCTTTCGGCCCGACTGGCGGGCCTCCTCCGGATCGTCGAGCTGTTCGATGATCGTCAGGTGACTCATACTCGTCACGAGGAGCGAGCGCGGGAAAACGCTACCGAAGGCCGGTTCGACCCGCGGTGACGGTCCGCCCGATCACCGATCGGGCGGTCCGTTTCTGGGGGCGTTCCCGCTGTTTCCGGGAGCGTCGCTCGGTCCCCCGTTGCTTTCGGAGCCGCCGTCGGACTCGTCGCCGCGTTCGTGCTCATCGCTCGAACGCTCGGCATCCGCGTCGCTGTCTTCCGGCTCGGTCTCGTCTCCCGCCTCGGCGTCGTCTTCGGAGTCGCTATCTACGTCATTCGCTCCGCCTTCTTCGCCCTCGCCAGCATCATCACCTTCGTCCTCCGGTTCGTCGTCCACGGCGTCACCTTCGTCACCATCGGGGCCTGCGTGTGCCGGTGGGCCGACCTCGCCGTCCGGTCCGGCGTGCGTCGGCAGGCCGCGCCGTTCGTCGGCGTCGTCAGCCGTCTCGTTCGGCTCATCCGAATCGCTCGATTCCGGCGGACCGCGTCGGTCCTCGGGTCCGGACCGATCCGAGGCGTTCCCCGGGTTGTTCGACGTGACGAAACCGGAGACGCGCTCACTGATGCTTCGGTCGTCGTCCCCGTTGCCGTTCACCAGCGAGTAGACGAACTCGGTCACGCGAAGCCCGAACGGCGTTCCGCCCGTTGGCTCGGATTCGGCGGTTAACGTCGCGCTCGTCGTCGCAGTTCGGTTCCCCGATTCGGCGTCGATCGTCACGGCCACCGTCTCATCGGGGGTCGGGAGTCCGACCGTTCCGTTCTCGTCGGTCGTGTGCGTTCCAGCGCCTCCGTACGTGGCGTTCGCGTCGTCGACGGTCACGTTCACCGACGCGTTCGTCACGCCACCGTCGTCGTCACTCACCGTCACGAGGACGCCGTCGTTCTGGGCGACGTTGATGCTCAAATTGCCGCTCGCGGATGCGGCGTCCGCCATCGCCAGTCCGGGACCGAGGGCTGACAGCATCAACAGCGCCGATAGGCTGACTGCGATGAGCCGTGTATTCGGGTTCATATGCATCCTCCCGTACAGGTACGCCGTCCCTAAACCGGGGTACCCGTTCATTTCGTTCACCGGGGGTGGTGCGAGTTTACGACCGCAGGAGAATGGTGTATATCGTTTATCGGCCCCTGTGAGCGTTCAACGGTTCGATTCGGCGCGCGCGATCAACGACTCGGCGTGGCGTTCGGCCTCCCGTCGGACGGCCGCCTCGTCGAGGGTGAGGATCTCGCGATCACGGACGATCACGTCGCCGTCGACGACGGTGTGGCGCACGTCCGAGCCCCGAACCGCGTAGGCGAGGTGGCTGACGAGGTCGTGGGCCGGTGTGAGGTGGGCCGCTTCGAGGTCGATCACGGCGAGGTCCGCGAGTGCCCCCGGCTCGATCCGACCCGAATCGAAGCCGAGCAGGTCGGCTCCGCCCGCAGTCGCCGCTCGAACGACCTCGGGGGCGGATACGGCCGAGGCGTCGTCGGCCTTCAGTTTGCCTACCATCGCGGCGTCGCGGAGCTCGTCGAACGCGTCGAGGTCATTGTTCGAGGCCGCGCCGTCGGTGCCGATCCCGACGGTCACCCCGGCGTCGAGTAGTTCCTGAACGGGGGCGATCCCGCTCGCGAGCTTCATGTTCGAGGCCGGACAGTGGGCGACGCCGACGCCGCGCTCGGCGAGCAGCTCGATCTCCGTTCGGTCGGTGTGGACGCCGTGTGCGATGAAGTCCCCTTCCTCGAGCATGCCGAGTTCGTCGGCGTACTCGAGCGGTCGAACGCCGCGCTCCTCGACGATCGGCTCGACCTCGTCGCGCGTCTCGTTGGCGTGGTAGTGCAGCGGGATTCCCGCCTCTCTCGCGCGAGGGACGTACTCCGCGAGGAGGTCGGCGGCGGCGGTCGTGAGCGAGTGCGGCATCAGCGCCGTCGCGATCCGACCGTCGAACGCACCGTCGAGCTCTCGCGCGACGTCGAGCCCCGTCTCGAAGTCCGCCCGCGCGGTGACTTCCTCCTTGCCGACCGTGACGATCCCGTGGCCGACGCGGGCTCTGAGGCCGGCCTCGGCGAGCGCGGCGGCGCTCTCCGGCACCTCGAAGTACATATCGCCGAGCGCGGTCACGCCGTTTTTCAGCAGCTCGACCGCCCCGAGGCGGGTTCCGGCGACGATGTCGTCCGTCTCGAGCTCGGTTTCCGTCGGCCAGATATCTTCTCGGAGCCACGCGTCGAGCGGTTTGTCGTCCGCGTAGCCGCGAAGGAGCGTCATGGCGACGTGACAGTGAGCGTTGACCAGTCCCGGAATCACGAGCCCACTGTCGGCGTCGAGGATCTCGTCGCCCCGTGCGGTATCGCCGACCTCGACGATTCGTCCCGTCTCGCGATCGGCCAGAACGTCCGCCGATCGGACGCTCATATCCGCAGCGAGGACCGCTCCGTCCGCAATTTGTAGCGTGCTCATGGACCCGCGTTCGAATCGATCCGGATTGAAACTGCCGGGATCGATCCCCCGCTCGGCCATATCGAACGTCGTGATCCTCACGATAAATTGGCTATTACCTCGGTAAACGACGGAATTACCGACTATTGTGGGGGGCTAACAAAGGTGCGTGGGTGTTTATCAATGATCACGAAACGGGCACTCGATCATGGCGAAACCAGAACACGAAGCCGATGAACTCGGATACGATCCGATCCGGGGGTCGTATCACCTTCACCACGACTGGACATCGTCGAATCCACTCAGCCAAACCGTCACGTACGTGATCTTGGCTCTTTCCGGCGAGGAGCCGAGCTCCGGACCGCCGCTCTCGGAGTCGGTCGATCCGGACGCGCTCGACCAGCTGTTCCGGAACAAGTGTCTCGACGATCGCTCGAACGACCATCTGACGTTCACACACGACGGATGCACCATCACCGTCTATCGAAGCGGGCAGGTCATCGCGTATCCCCCCACCGACGGCGAGACGCCGCTTCGGAGCCGCTGACCGTTACTTACGACATCGCATCGATGTCGACGTAGGAGTCTTCCCACCGGCGCCGATCGACGATGATGCTCTCGCCTTGGTCGGTCAACTCGTAGTAGTTCGTTCGCCGGTCGATCTGTCCCTGGCTGAGATACCCCTGTTCGACGAGTGTATCGAGATTCGGATACAGCCGTCCGTGGGTGATCCTGTCGATCGACTTCTGCAGTTCGGACTTGATCCGCTGTCCGGACGGCCGGTCCAGCCCTGCCGTAACGTACAGCACATCTCGCTGAAAGGCGGTGAGATCGAACATGTACACAATGGGAATCTCACGGTATATTGTTAGGAATATGAAAACGAGTGAACCGGTTCGATTCGTCTCGGCGGCCGAGCCGCCCGCCAGCCGGTAAGCCGCACCCACCAACGCCCGTCGCCGCGAAACGCTGACACTAACCGATCGGCTCGCGGAGTACGCCGAACGATACGCCGCTCCGTACACGGTCCGTGTTCGGAAGTGTGTGCGGATCAGTTTCGCGCGAACCAGAGGAGCGCGACGAGGCTCACGGCGATCCAGAGTCCGCTGGGGACGGCGGCGAGCGGGCCGAGCCCCACCGCGCCGATCGCCACCGCCGCCGCGATCGCCGAGGCGGCGAACAGATCGGACCGTTCGAGGTTCGCTTCCGCGTCCACGTCGCCCACGTCGCCTGTCTCGGTTCGGTCCTCCGTGGCCGATCCCTCGCCGTCTTCGTTCGGGAGATACGATTCGAGCTGCGTCGTGTTCTTGAGCGTAATGATACCGCGGTTCTTCTGGAAATCTATGACGCCGTACTCGTCCATCTTCGGGAGATGACACTGGTAGAGCCCGATATACACGCGCTTGCGTTGACTCGACGAGAGCTGCGACACGTCGATGTCGTTTTCGAGTGCGGCGATGTGTTCGGCCATCACGTTCAGCGTCGTCACGCCGTCCTCCTGTTCGTTCAAGAACCGTATGACTCGCCGTCGCCGTTCGTTTTTCAACAGCTCGAAGACGTCCCCGATGTCGAGTTCGCCGTCGCATTGTCGCTTCTTCCCCGGCAGGTCGTCGAGCTGCTCGGCGTCTATCGACAACTCCCGACCGTTCGGGTTCGGCGAGACCGCGTTTTCGTCCGTGGACCATTCTACCATCCCTCCCCTACCATCAGTTGCCATAGGAGTCGCTAACATCTCTAAGGGTCCTTGTTAGTAGGTAACTACTCTCTAGTATCGACAGCCCGAGATCGGTTAATTACATATTAAAACTTAAATATTAAAGAAATTCGCGAGAACAAGCATTTAAATACAACGAACGGTGAATCCTGATCGCTGCCACGCCGATGCCGATAGCGCTCCTTTCGCGTCGATCACCACGTCGCCCGCCATCCACGCGCGGAGGTCGTCGGGATCGAGCGACTCAAACTCGTCGTGATCGGTCGCGATGACGATCGCGTCCGCGCCCGTCGTCGCGGTCTTCAGATCGGAGAGATTGAGCGTCGAGTCGGCCACGTGTGGGTCGTGGATCGTCACCGCGGGCCCACTCGCGGTTTCGGCCCCACCGTCGGTCGCGGCCGGCTGCGCGATGTCGGCGCGCTGTAGTTGGGTGGCCAACGCCAGCCCTGGGCTCATTCGCGTGTCGCCGACGTCGCCCTTGTACGCCACGCCGAGGATCGCGATGGTCCGGCCCCTGAGATCGCCGAGCTCATCGCGGAGTAGCTCGATGATGTACCCCGGCATCCCGTCGTTTATCCGACGCGCGGTCGAGATGAGGTCGAGGCGATCCGATCCGTCGCCCAGGAACCACGGATCGATCGGCAGACAGTGGCCGCCGACGCCGGGGCCAGGCTGGAGGATGTCGACCCGCGGATGGCTGTTGGCGAGATCGATCGCGCCGCGGGCGTCGACCCCGTAATCGTCGGCGAGCATCGCTATCTCGTTGGCTAACGCGATATTGACGTCGCGGAACGTGTTCTGAATCAGTTTGACGAACTCGGCCACCGTCGCGTCCGTCGCGGTCCGTATGTCGCCGTCGACGAACGACTCGTAGAGTCGCACCGCCGATTCGGCCGAGACGGCGTTGACGCCGCCGACGATCCGGTTGTTCTCCCGGAGTTCGGTGATGATGTTGCCGGGGAGTACCGTCTCGGGGCAGTGAACGAGCGAGAAGTCGTCGCCCGCCGACAGCGACGACTCCTCGAGGATCGGGCCCAACACCCCCTCGGTCGTTCCCGGCGGTACCGTCGATTCCAAGATCACGGTGTCGCCGCGACGCAGGTGTTCGGCGACCGCTCGCCCGGCCGACCGGACGTACGCGAGATCCGCCTCCTTCGACTCCTCGTCGAACGGCGTTGGGACGCAGATGACGTGATACTTCGCCGGGAGCACTTCGTCCGTGATCTCCAACTGCTCGGATTCGAGCGCCTGCGTGACGAACGCGCGGAGTCCCGGCTCCTCGAAGTGGACGTTCCCGTTTCGGAGTTTCGAACGGACCTCGGCGTCCGTGTCGTAGCCGAACACCCGGTGGTCGTAGTTGGCCAGCATCGTCGCCGTCGGGAGGCCGATGTAGCCCATCCCGTGGACGCAGACGGTGCTCATGCGACACCTCGCTCGACGCTCACGCCGAGCGTTTCGAGGATGCGCTCGCTCGCGTCCCCGTCGCCGAACGGGTTCTCCCAGTCGGAGGTGACGTCCCACATCTCGTCCACTATCCGGACGATCGCCTCCGGATCGGCACCGCAGAGCCGATTGGCTCCGACTTCGATGGTCTCGGGACGCTCCGTGTTGTCGCGCATCGTCACGCACGGGACGCCGAGGATGCAGGCCTCCTCCTGAACGCCCCCGGAGTCGGTGACGATCAGGTCTGCCTCCGCCTCCAGCCGAAGGAAGTCGAGGTACTCTCGGGGCTCGATCGTCCGGATTCGGTCCGGGACATCGATTCCGAAGTCGTCGAGTCGCTTCGCCGCACGCGGGTGTATCGGGTACACGACCTCGACATCGCGTTCTCGCGCCGCCCGGTCGACGCCGCGCAGTATCGAGCGAAACCGCGCCTCGTCGTCGACGTTCTCGGCTCGGTGGGCCGTCATCAACACGAATGCCCGTCCGTCGAGCCCCAGCGTCGAGAGCACCGTACTCTTCTCGCGGGCGAGTTCGCGGTTCCGATACACCGCGTCGACCACGGTGTTCCCAGTCACCGTGATCCGTTCCGCCTCGATCCCCTCGCGGCGGAGCTGCCGTTCGCTCTGTGCCGTCGGCGCGAACAGGTGTTCGGAGACGTGGTCGGCGACGACCCGGTTCGTCTCCTCCGGCATGCGTCGATCGAAGCTCCGCAGTCCCGCCTCGACGTGGCCGAGGTCGATGTCGGTTTTACTCGTCGCGATGGCCCCGGCGAGCACGCTGTTCGTGTCCCCCTGAACCAGGACGGTATCGGGGTCGATCTCCTCGAGCGTCTCCTCGATTCGAATCAGCATCTCGCCGGTCTGTTTGCCGTGGCTTCCCGAACCGACGCCGAGATTGTACGCCGGGTCGGGTAGATCCAACTGTTCGAAGAACACGGAGTCCAGCGACTCCGAGTAGTGTTGCCCGGTGTGAACGATCGTGTACGGGAGCATCGCGTCCGAACAGGCGTGGATCACCGGGGCGAGCTTGATGATCTCCGGGCGGGTTCCTAACACGAAGGCGACGTGTTCGCTCATTGTGAGCTCCTTGCTGAGAGATCCCCCCGCCGTCGGGGGTCCGTCGAGCTGTGGGCGGCCCACCCGAGTCGTTTCGCGGTCGGTAACGCCGCGACCACGGGCGATTTCGCCGCTACTCCGTCGACGACCTGTGGGGTGGCTCGTGGTGTGTTGTGTGACATGGATAGTCGGTGTCCGATCGACGCCGATCCTCGGCGGCCGTCGGTCACTGTCGTTCGTCACAACCGCAGTTTCAGGCTTTGTTATACACCGTCTTCGCCACCCGCCTCGCGAACGCGTTCGCCCCCCAACCGAGCAGACGGTCCTCTCCATCGCCGGTCAGTCGCGCAAGTACCGCCCGGGGGTACCGCTCGGCGAACGGGTGTCGACGCTTTTCAGCCGTGCACGTCTGTTCGCTCGCTCGAGAGTTGTTGCTACCGTGTGCGCTGCTGAACCACTGGCGTTCCCAAGCGCGGCTCCGGTATGTGTTCGTTACCCCGTGATGGACCGCATCACGGGTCCGTGAACGGTCGAGGCTTCCCCCCACCCGTTGACCGATCCGTTCGACCAGTCGTCCCCGGATTTCGAACGATTCGACGGGGGCGGCGATTATGTTGTTTGTAACAATTTCCGTCTTTGACCAACCTCCGGTATGCCCCGGTTCGGGTGTCACTCCGACGGGGCAGAGTAACGATGACAAGACGCATTCCCCGCCGAGACCGGCGCCTGATGGCTCGTATGGACGACCCCTCCATCGGACACGCTCGTCGCCCCTTCGAGTACGAACGGGATCATCGGGCGCGGCGGGGATCGAGCGCGGCCGTTCGGGCGGTCGACAGCCGACGCTCGACCGGGATCGTCATGGTCGGTATTCCGGCATACAACGAGGCAGAGATGATCGCAGACGTCGTGACCGCGGCCGCCCGATACGCCGACGAAGTGGTCGTCGTCGACGACGGGAGCGAGGACGAAACGGTGGAGCGCGCACGCGATGCGGGTGCGACGGTCGTCGCACATTCGAGCAACCGGGGATACGGCGCGACCCTGCGGACAATCTTCGAGCGCGCGCGAGAGACCGGTAGCGAACAGCTCGTGATCCTCGACGGGGATGGACAGCACGACCCGGACGACATCCCGAAACTCCTCGATGTCCAGCGGGCGAACGGGGCGGAGATCGTCGTCGGTAGTCGATTCGTCGGCGACTCCGAAACCAGCCTTCCGGCGTACCGCCGCCTCGGCCTCCTCGTGATCAACGCGCTGACGAACGCCGGTATCTGGCTCCGCTACTCGACGACGACCGCCGCGGACACCCAAAGCGGGTTCCGGGCGTACAGACGCGACGCGATTGAAACCTTCGCACGGAGCGGGGAGATCGGAGAGGGGATGGGTGCCAGCCTCGACATCCTCTTTCGCGCGGCCCGCGAGGGGTTCGAGGTCGAGGAGGTTTCGACGATCATCGAGTACGACATCGATGAGCCGAGCAGCCACCATCCGATCACGCACGGGCTGGCGCTCCTCAAAGCGATCTTCGCGGAGTTGTTCTCGACGCGATCCATCCGGTTCCTCGCGGGGGCTCTCGTGGGCCTCCTGGCGTTCGCGTCGGCGGCCGCGGTGTTCGGGCTGGGTGGAACAACCCAGGCGGTCGGGCTGGCGGCGGGCGGCCTCATCGTCGCCACCTGGCTCGCGTATCCGAACGCCCCCCGGTCGGTCCTCAAATTCGCCAATCGGTGATCGAACCGTTCGGTGGCCGTCGGTCGCCGATAATCGGTGCATACTCTTGGGCATCCGCCCCCCCCACTCACGCTGAAGACAGCAATGTACTCCGTCCTCACGAGCGCGATCAACCATCCAGACGGGATCAATCCGTACCGAGGGCTGTTCAACCACCGCATCATCGAATCGCTCGCGGCGTCCGGGCTCCCGGTCGATGCGGTGTCTCCGCGGCCGTTCGCACCGCCGATCGGCCCGTATTCGGAGTATGCCTCGATCCCCGACATCGAGGAGTGCGGCGCGTACACCGTTCACCGTCCGCGATTCTGGTATCTGCTCCCCAAGCGGCTACTGTACGGTCTCTCCGGCGACTCGTACGCTCGGCGGGTCCCGCGGTACGTCGAGCGAACGTTCGAGACGCCGGACGTGGTGCACGCCTGCCACATCTTTCCCGACGGCTACGGCATGCTCCCGTACGTTCGCGAACACGACGTGCCGCTGTTCGTCGTCTCACACGGCGCACTCCTCAACGGGTTCGGAGAGCATCCCCCGGGCGTCGACGCTCGGGTTCGCGAGACGCTGTCGGCGGCGACCGGCGTGCTCTGCGTGAGCGACGCGCTCGCGGAGACGGCCCGTTCGCTCACGGATCCGGCGAAGGTAACCACGGTTCCGATCGGTGCCGACCCCGACGAGTTTCCGGTCGAGGAACGCGCGCGGATACGCCGCGAGCTGAACGTCGATCCCGACGAGACGGTCGTCCTCTTCGTGGGGGAGTTCTCGGAGCGCAAGGGGATCGCGGAGCTCATCGAACTGCTCCCGGATCTCGACGTCTCGGACGTGACGTTCGCCTTCGTCGGCCACGGCGGCCCCCTCGAAGACGACTTCCGACGCGCGATCGCGAGGAGCGAGTTCTCCGAACACGTCTACACGGGGATGCCGTCGGAGACGCTTCGAGAGTGGTACGCCGCGGCAGATCTCCTCTTGCTCCCGAGCCACGCCGAGGGGCGGCCGACAGTCATCTACGA